>JACQUC010000136.1 GCA_016210495.1 Chloroflexota bacterium | reverse complement strand
GTACAGAAGTACTCTTCCACCTCGCGAGGACTCGGGGGCCTTTTGGTAAACGTGCGGGACACGGCTAGCTATGTCTTCTACGCGCTGTACTTCACGGCGCTTCCTCTGCTGATCGGCGTTGGCTACATCGCCCGCCACCCAGGCCTATTGCTCAGCCGGTTGTCGACTTTCGTAATTATCTGGATCGCGCCCATGTTTGCCTTCTACATCCTTGTCCACGTGGGCGATCCTGGCTACGTGTTCACGATCTTGCCTGCCCTATTGGTCTTCGGTGCGCGAGCCGTTGCTGAGCTGAAGGTGTCGGCGCGCCTCCATCTTCCGAAACTTCATCCCGGCCTTCAGCGGGCCCTTCCTCCCGTGCTGGTCATTGCCCTGGTCGCAGGCAACGTTGCCCTTTCCTTCCAGCATCCCAGACCTCTGACGCTCAACGGCATCCAGGCCGCCGACGATAGATTCGGCCGAAAGATCGCGTACTTGCGTGAAACGTTTCGGGCTAGCTCTGACGTTCTGGCGACATATGATTCCTTCCGCCAGCTACAATACTACCTTCCCTGGCAGAAGGTGGTGTGGATCGACATTTTCGATCGCCGGGAGCAAACCGTCGCCCTCCCACAGGGCACGACAAAGCTGATCCTGGTCGACGAGAGCTTACTGCCTTTGGCGCCTGAAAGCGGGGAAGACATCGTGCTGGGAGGCGGGAGGATGCGGATTCTGGTGGTGCCGGATGGTAAGCACCTCAGATTCGTCGAAAACAAGCTAAAGTTAGAATAGGCCCTGGTCCAGTCATTCTTGCTGGATTTCCGGCCGTGGCTTGTCTTTGCTTTTCAGCACCCTGCGCCCAACTCCTCGGTGGATCAACGGTATCCGCAGCAAGTCCCACAGCACTGTTACCGCGTGCTTTCCGGTAACCCTCATCCGCGACCCGCCCGCATTGGTCCACGAAACCGGCACTTCGGCGATGCGATAGCCGCGCCGCTGGGCCAAGTAGAGTACCTCGACATCGAAAATGATGCTGTTCAAGACAGATGAAGCGAAGAGGTCGTGGGCAACTTCGCGCCGGAAGCACTTGAAACCTGACTGCGTATCGCCGATTCCTCTAACTACCAAGAGCCACGTCAGCGTGTGAAAGAACCTCCCGAATACCCTGCGGTATACCGGCTGAGTCACGCGCATGTCCGAGCCGTCGGGTTGGAGCCGTGAACCGACCGCCAGGTCGAAGTCATCTCGCAGCCTGGCCAACAGCTTATCGACCTCTTCGATGGGAGTCGAGAGGTCCGCGTCGGTGAAGAGGACGTGCTTGCCCCGCGAGGCGAGGATCGCTCTTCTGATTCCACCTCCCTTGCCCAAGTTGATCGGGCTGGTGAGCAGCGTTATCCTGCCGTTGTCCACGGAACGAACGACTTCCGGCGTTCGATCGCTCGACCCGTCGTCGTTAACGACGAGCTCCCACCCATAGTCTTGAGCATCGAGGTACGCCACGATCTTTCTCAGGCTGTGCCCGATGCGCATCTCTTCGTTGTACGCGCTAATCGCAACGGAGAGGTAGATGTCATCATCTCGATCTGCGTGCATCCTACGTTACCCAGGGACTCCAAAAGATAATGATCAGGCCGCCGAGGCTCAGAGCTGTCCCATACGGCATGACCGATTTGCCGTGGGCGCGCCGGGCGATTATCATCGTCAAGCCCGCGATCGCACCGAACATGGTGCCAAGCAGGGCCGCCGCCACGGCGCCCGGCATCCCCGTCATCAATCCGATCAATAGTGCCAGCTTGACGTCCCCCTGCCCCAGGGCCACATCGCTTTTGTATGCCACGAGACTGATCAGATATAGCGCCAGGAATAGCCCACCGTAGAAGAGCCCGCCGAGCAGCGCACTTCTCATCCCCAAGCCCGGGATGACAAACATCATCCCCACCGCCAACAAGATGCTCGGGTATGTGACCACGTTTGGAATCAGAAAGAACTCCAGGTCCATCATAAACACGGCCAAAAGGATGGTGCTGTATATTCCGTAAGCCAGGCCTGCCAGCGACACGCCGAAACGCACATACAGCGCCGCGTAGACGATGCCCGTGCCCAGCTCCACCAGCAAGCAGCGCACCGGCAGCGTGTGCCCGCAATGGCGACACCTGCCAGCCGACAGTGCATATGAGACCACCGGCACAAGGTCCGCGAACCCCAAACCCTTGCGGCAGAATCGGCAGCGGATAGGCAGAGAAAGTGGTGACCGCCTGCGCGGCACACGTCTAATCAAAACGTTGAGAACGCCCCCGACGAACAGACCTAGCACAAGTGCCAGTGCGATCAATTACTACCTCGTGGCCGATGGCTGAAAACTGACTGCTACTCAAGCCGTCACGGGAGCCAAGAATAGAACATTGTCGCCTATTTGTCAATGCGAGGTTTCCGGAAAAGTAAGATCGCGATCGCCCCAAGCATCAAAAGCCAACTGGCCGTGCTCACGTATGCCCCGATGCGTACCGAGTCTGGTGTGAAGGCGAACACAACTTCGTGTAGCCCCTTTGGAATCGCGACCGCCCTGAACAGGTAATCTGCCTGATAGATCTTGGACTCGCGTCCGTCGACGTACGCTCGCCATCCTGGATAAAAGGTATCAGTCAGCACCAGAAAACGATCGTATTCTGCCCCCACCCTCAAGGTAATCCTCGTGTTCGAGTATTCCTCGATGACGGCAAAGTCCTGGTCGGTCATAGGCCCGAGTTTGAGCCGAGACAACTGCGCCTGGTCGACGTCTTCGACTATCACGGTGGACCGGACATCGAATCTGTCCCGTGTGAGAACTCTCAAGGCATCAGCCTGCGACAGAGACCGAGCATAGGGCACAAGGAATGCCCTTGGCAGGCGTTTTTGGTTCTCGAAAACGACCGAGTACCTATCTTTGTAGGCAACGCGATACTCCTCCCGATCAAACCGGTCTAACGCGAAGATCCGACCCTCCAACGAATCGACTACGGCCAGACCGAAGATGTCCATCAACCCACTTGGATAGATGTAACTCAGTTCAAGTGTCGAAGCCTCCACGGGCGCATCGACATCCAAAATGGCGTAGTAGTAGTACCCGTCGAACCTGCCAGCCTTGTTCTTGAAGACTACCGTCGGCCGTTCGTGTTGCACGATCGGGCGCACATCTTCGCGATCCATTGCCCACTCCGCAGTGTGGATGCCTGCCCGGACAGGCAGCTCCCATACCTGCCCCGTTTCCGACCGAAGTCGAACATGCCCAACAACCGTCCCCTGGGCAATGTGTGCGGCGTTACGAAGTCGAGACACAATCCTCACTTGCCCGACTACGAAGGGAGCTTCGGGCAGTCGAAAGGTAACCGGCGACCCAGCGGCGATCCGTTGAGCAACCGGCCAATCGGGATTGTAACTCGTGAATTCATAGGTCCTCTTGCCGGGCAAGACAGGCTCTCTCGTCACCCAAACGTAGCGAACGTTAAACAGGTCAAGGTACCGACCGTCAAAGGGCGTCATCGCCGCGCTGATCTGGGCGTGTCGCTTGTTTTCCAACGAGCTGTAACCGTTGACCGTCTGCAAGTCAAGGGGCAGTAATCGGTTCGGCTCGTCCAAAGGTGGATTTCGGCTTTGGATCCGATCCAGGCCCACGTTCTCGACCAAGAACTGGATCCCCGGGGCTTTGGGCGGGATGTCGCGTATGTCGATTTGCCCGTGATACTTGGAGCCAAAAACCAAGAGATCTGCCAACGTAAGCACAAGCAGGCCGGCGTACCATAGTCTCCACGGGCGTCGCCAAAGCAACCAGAGGATCATCAGGCCGACCGTGCTCAGAAGGATGGCGCACGAGAGCAGCGTTCTAGGGTTCCTGCGCAGATCCAAGGCGTAGGCGAGATAAGTGTAAACGCGCTCGGCGTTCAATAGCTTATCTACCCGCCTGAGAGCCAGGTAATTCTGCTCGGCAAGTTGTCGAACCAGGTCCGGATTCGCATCCACGAAGGATTTCGTCCACGCCAGCACGAGCGGAAGAGCCAAGGCGACGACTGCCCAAGCCGCCAATATCATCCCCAGGCGCCTGGCATCGGCGCCGAAGCGCGAGGTGGGCTGACGGCCGTCACCCTCAGCCTTCGACAACCGGGTGTTCATGCCGAGCACACAACGGGTATGCTGCGCCCCCACTCCCGCCAACACGGCCATCGCAAAGTCGAAGAGGAACACAAATCGACCCGGTGCCCTCATCTGGTTGAAACCGGGCAACTGCTGTAGCCACCAGTGCAGGTTGACCGCCGAATGCTCAGAGAGCGAGATGACGATAGCCACCAGTGCCAGGAACAGGAAGAACCACTTGTGCCACGAGCGGCCAAGAGCAGCTCCGACGCTGGCCAGCACCAGAGGTGGCAGACCGACGTAGATGGCCGTCTCCCACCCCGGCCAGAGGCCCCAATCGTAGCCTTCGACGTGTCGGAAGAAGTATGGCACCAGCAAAGTGATGAGGTTGTACACGGGCTGCGAGTACTGCGTTGCGAACGCGTACTCTGTCCCTCCGCTTCGCATGGAATAGTTCCCCAGTTCAAATGTTGGCAGAAGCTGGACTGCAGCCAGCCCCGCACCCAGTAGGAACACGATGGCCAGCGTCCTGCCCGCAACCCAGACAGTTTCAAATACCTGCGCCACGCTCGTCTTGCCGGCTCCTGTGGCAAGGAAGGCTCGGAAGGGCATGTAGAATGCCAGAGCGAAACCGGTGAGCAGAGGGATCTGCGGATGTATCGTCAGCAATTGCATTGTGAACGCAACGCTGGACGTGAGCAGCCACAGGTAATGCTGCCTGCCCCGCGCCAGAAACGCTTTCTCCACAAAATAGAAAACTGCTGGCAGCCAGGCGGCACCGATGCTGATGTTGACGTGGTGTACCTGCGCAAGCATAAAGCCGCCCAGCGCGAAGCTTAGCGCGGCAATCGCCGCGGCCACCGTATCGTGCACCAGCAGCCGCACGTAAAGGTACGCAAAAACCCCTCCAAGACCCAAATGAATCGGGGTAATCCACACGAATGCCTGCTCGAAAGGGAGAAGCCGCAGCAGAACCAGGCTAATCGGATACAGCATGCCGGCTTCGCCCTCGGCAAAAAGCGGGAAACCCCCGAATATCTTCGGCGTCCAGAGCAGGATTTCGCCGCGTGCCAGCGATTGCGCCCACGTGGCCAACAGAGGAAAATAGAAGACAACGGTATCGTTCTCGTAGAAGATCGTGCCAAATAGCACCGCCTCGCGGAAAAGCGCCAGAACCGCTAATAACACGAAAAGGATGCCGGCTTGCCGCCAAACCAATCGCCATGCCCGCACGACCACCGCACACACTCCGACAAGTGGAACTACGCCGCCATTCTAGATTGCCTGACGGGCTGGCGTCAAGCCCGCTTGCGGAGGGTTGGGGGTTAGGGGTTGGGAGTTAGGGTCCGTAGCCGTCCGCCTCAGGCGGACGCGTGCCTGTTCGTCTGCCGAGCAGCCCCAATAGTCATGGGCATATCCGATAGAAAGCCCGTCCGGCGCTTGCTTGGTACGGCAACGGCGCGCTCCGCCCTCAGCGGCCACGACCAAAAGAACACGGAGATCGTACGTGATATCCGTGTCTCCGTCGTGGAAGCGTGTCTACAGGCAACTCGCGGTTGCGGCAAACGGTCTCAGTCAGGGAACAGCTTACCGCCGCACACGCCGCAGAACTTGAACTCGCTCGGAATTCCTTTGGCGCCGCATTCCGGGCAGGTATGAGCGTAGGGTCCCCACAGAAACTCGCTGGATTTGCCCTCGGCCGCCAGTTTCCTAAATCGCGCGTACTCCGTCGGCCTTTTCTCGACAAACGACTTCATGCCTTCGTAAGTCTCTGCTGATGTGAAGTGCACTGACAGCCAGTCTCGGGCGTGGCCGATGGTAGAGTGCCAGACCAGGTCTTTCCAGAAGTTGGTCTGGATCTGCGTGTAGCGCAGGCACTCGGGGAACTTGCTCAACAGCTTCTGGCACATCTCGTCAACCGCGTCGTCCAACTGGGCATAGGGCACCACTCTGTTAACCAGACCCCACTCTAGCGCTTGCTGAGCTGTGATGGGCTCGCACAGGTAAAGAAGCTCTCGGGCTCGCCTGTCGCCGACGATGATTGGCAACCACTGCGTGGCGCCCCCGGCGGCAACGCTGCCCACCCGAGTGCCCACCTGTCTGATCGTGATATGGTCGGCAGCAACGGCCAAGTCGCAGGCCATGTTGAGCTCGTTTCCTCCGCCTGCTGCCATCCCATTCAGCCTGCAAATAGTGGGCTTGCCCAGCATCTTGATGGTTTCAACTATCCTCGCGAAAAGGCCGATATATCGCCAGTAGTCGCGCGGTTTTTGTGTGTAATCGCCAGCGTACTCGTTTACGTCACCGCCGGTGCAAAATGCCTTGTCGCCCGCGCCCGTGAAAACCGCTACGCCGATGGAGTCGTCTACCTGCGCGTCCTCAAAGGCTGCGATGATCTCCCTCAAGGTGTGTACGGTGTAGGCGTTGTAGACATTAGGCCGATTGATGGTAACCGTCGCGACCCCGTCCTTTTTTGCGTACAGAATGTCCTTGAAACCGAATTCCTCAGGAGTTTTCGTCGGGAACTTCTCCATATTTTCTCCCCTTCATCCTTGAATTTGGAGTGACTCGAGATTCGGCGTGATCATATTATGAAACCGCTAGCCTGTCAATACCTCCTACGCCTCGCGGAGCGAACGGCCGTCCATTTGCCTTGACAAAACGACTGCGCGTGCCTTATCCTTACAAAGTGTGAAGCTATATAGCTTCGAGAAATGAGGCGAGCATTGCGTCCCGGAGGCCGACTCGCATCCAGCGCTAGCGCATTGGCCGCTCGATCCCAGGCAACGCCGGAGTGATCTATTGGCTGCCATCAAGTCCGTCGAAACTCTCAGGAAGATACCGTATTTCGTGGACCTTGGGCCCGCCGAACTGGACCGCATTCAGCGGCGCGTCCTGGTTAGTTCGTACGACAAGGGTGAGATTCTCTTCCTAGAGAAAGAACCCTGCGAAGGACTGTACTTCGTCGAATCCGGGAGAGTCAAGGTGTTCAAGACCTCACCGGATGGCAAAGAACAGGTCTTGCGGGTGATGCAGGCCGGAGAATCTTTCAACGAAGTCCCGGTTTTTGACGGCGGACCAAACCCTGCCAGCGCAGAGGCGCTGGATAAGGCGGTGGTCTATACCATTTCCAAGGGCGAGATGCTGGCCTTAATACGTGATGTCCCGGACGTGGCGAACCGGGTCTTAAAGGTCTTCGCCTCCAGACTTCGACACCTGACGATGCTGGTCGAGGACCTTTCCTTCAGACACGTGACCGGTCGGCTGGCAAAGGTGCTACTCGAACACGCGGACTCTGCACACGACGCGCCGAGGAGGCGCCTTACTCAGCAGGAGATGGCCTCCTTAATCGGGACTGCCCGCGAGGTGGTCGGCAGGTCGTTGAAAACACTCGAGGAGCAGGGCATCATCCGCATGGAGGGCCACAGAATAGTGATCGTTGATAGGAAGGCTCTTGCGAGACTCGTGTAAGCATACGCCCTTAACAACGGCTCTTTCCAAACCAGCCCGATGATGAGGCCGGGCAGGAGTGAGGAGATTTGGCTCACGTAAAGGCATTCGTTCTGGCGTCCGTTCTTGTGTTGGCTTATCCTATGGTGGGCGTGATCGATCCACCCATCTCGACGCCGTTCACCGGCCGCGCGGAGGAACCCATGGTCGCGGGCTCCCCTGCGGCAAGCCCCCGAGGCCTGGAAGGCGGCTACCTGGGAACAGATGCGCCTTCGGGTGAGGCGGAAGGCGCGTCCGTCGGCTCGCACACCAGCGCGGTGGCGCCTTGGGTGTCGTCACCCTTCTCCGGCCCCGCTTCGGATGCCCCACTTGCCAACTTCGGCGTCATCGCGGACGGCATCGCCTCCCGATCTGCACAGCCCACTGCCGAGGGCTACTCCTGGCTCATCAAAGAGGGATTCAGGAGCATCGTCAGCCTGCGGCGGGGAACAGGAGACCAATCTAACCACGTGCTGGAGCTAGGCTTCAAGAACTATTTGTGGCTCAGCATAGAGGACGAGACAGACCCGACCGATGAGCAGGCCCTCCGCTTTCTGGATTTCATGACGGATTCTCGCAACTGGCCGGTGCTGATACATTGCAAAGTTGGGCTCGGCCGCACCGGCACTATGGCTGCTTTGCTACGGTACGCCGTCGACGGCTGGACTATGGAGGAGGCCATCGCCGAAGCTCGTGTCTACCGCGGCGGCGTGGACCTGATTCCGGCGCAAATCGAATGGCTCGAGCGCTGGGCCGCCAAGCATCCTCCCGGCTGCCATCGCCCCGCTTCACCGGGCACAACGTCCGCGCAATAGTCCAGCTCTAGCTCAATCCAACCTCAAACCGTTGACACGCGCTCGAGCGCAAAATATAATGGTCTCGCTCACGACGGCGAAGCGCGGTGATTTCTTTCCGGCGAAGGAAACGTGAAGGGCGGGTTCAGGCCCGTGCAAACAATCAATACTGAGTTAGCGAGTAACCAAGTTCTAGGAGTGTGAAGGCCACCAGGGCCTTCACACTCCTAGGTTTGTCTCTGGCACCATTGCCGACAAAACCAGTTTTCAAACTACTCAAGGAGGCAAGTAGACATGACGATTCAGAAGGTGGGGGTGGTTGGCTGCGGCCTGATGGGCTCCGGCATAGCCCAGGTATGTGCCGCGGCAGGTTACGATACTTTGGTCGCGGAAGTTAACGAGGAGCTGCTTAACAGGGGTATGAGCAGGCTCAGGGACTTCCTGGCCGACGGCGTCAAGCGTGGCAAGATGGCGCAGGAACAGGTAGATCAGATTCTGTCCCGCATCCATCCGACCGTAGCGCTCCAGGATTTTGCCGATCGTGATCTGGTCGTCGAGGCCATCATCGAGAACATGACGGAAAAGCGCAAGCTCTATGGTCAGTTGGATACCATTTGCCCTCCGCAGACTATTTTTGCCAGTAACACCTCGTCGCTCACCATCATCGAGATGGCTGCGGCTACCAAGCGAATGGATAGATTCGTGGGACTGCACTTCTTCAACCCCGTCCCATTGATGAAATTGGTGGAAGTGGTGAAGACCATCTGCTCAACCGACGAAGTAGTCGAGGAAGTGAAGGCATTTTCCGTTACGCTTGGCAAGAAGCCCATAGTGGCCAAAGACACACCGGGCTTCGTCGTCAACCTCCTGCTGGTACCCTACCTCCTCGAGGCGGTGCGCGCGTACGAAACCGGTCTGGCCTCGCGCGAGGACATCGATACGGCGATGGTGCTGGGGTGCGGCTATCCGATGGGCCCGCTGACCCTGCTGGACCTTGTCGGTCTGGATACGACGTACTATATCGCCAACATTTTCTTCGAGGAGTT
Organism: Chloroflexota bacterium; assembly: GCA_016210495.1. Next base: position 45,328 of record JACQUC010000136.1, on the reverse strand, counting down.
CAAGGATCCCCGCTACGCCGTGCCGACGCTGATGAAGCGGATGGTTGCTGCCGGGTTCCTAGGTCGGAAGTCAGGCAAGGGATTCTACGACTACTCCAGCGGCACGCCAAAGTAGGTCGTTTTAGGAGTGCTCCGTATAAGGGGATAGCTGTCTACCGTGGGGAGCAGACCGACTGATTGGTTCGGGGGGGGTGTGATGCTAGAGGTGGTGGGGGTCACTACTTTTTATGGGGAGATCCAGGCCCTGCGGGGCGTGTCGCTGCGGGTTGACGCCGGCGAGATCGTGGCCCTCGTCGGGGCGAATGGCGCCGGAAAGACAACTTTGCTCAATACTATTTGTGGAACACACCCGGCGCGGAAGGGCGAGGTGGCGTTTTGCGGTCATCGCATTACCAAATTTGCGCCCGAGCTGGTGGTGCGGCTAGGCATCAGCCACGTGCCGGAACAACGCCAGATATTCGGTGAGCTTTCCGTGCTGGATAACCTCCTACTGGGGGCGTACCACCGCTTCCGGAGGGAGCGAAAGACGGCCATCGACCGAGATCTGGACACCGTGTTTAATGTTTTCCCGAGGCTTAAGGAGGGTCGGAAACAGATCGCCGGAACCCTCCCAGGTGGCGAACAGCAGATGCTTGCCGTTGGCCGCGGGCTCATGTCCAGGCCCAAGCTACTCTTGCTTGACGAGCCGTCTCTCGGCCTAGCACCCCTGCTAGCCAATGAGATCATGCGCGTCGTGGCCGAGCTGAGGACGCTCGGCACGACCATCCTGCTCGTCGAGCAGAATGCGCGTGCTGCGCTCAAGATCGCCGACCGCGGCTATCTCATGGAGACCGGCAAGATCGTGCTCGACGGAACTGCCGCCGAGTTGATCGCGAACGAGAAGGTTCGCTCGGCGTACCTGGGCCGAGGCTACCACCACGCTTAGCCTATTTGCTGGTGCAAACGCGTAGGGGCGGACGTCCCTGTCCGCCCGGGGTGGGGCTGGGCACCACCGCCATTTCGCACCGAATACTAGCTTGGCCGTCAGTCTGAGATCAAGAGGGTTTTGACGAGTGAGGAAACTTCTTTCTGGTAATGAAGCCATAGCTTTGGGGGCCTACGAAGGCGGCGTAAAGGTGGCCAGCGCCTATCCCGGCACTCCTAGCACCGAGATCCTCGAGAACCTTGTACGGTACGAGGGCGTCTGCGCCGAGTGGGCGCCCAATGAGAAGGTTGCGCTGGACGTCGCCATCGGAGCAGCCTACGCTGGCAAAAGGGCGCTGGCGGCGATGAAGCACGTGGGCCTCAACGTCGCCTCCGATGCGCTATTTTATGTGGCCTACACGGGAATGGCAGCCGGACTCGTAATCGTCACGGCCGACGATCCCGGCATGCACAGCTCGCAGAACGAACAGGATAACCGCAACTACGCCAAGTTCGCCAAAGTGCCTATGTTGGAGCCATCCGACAGTTCCGAGTGCAGGGATTTCGTCGGCTTGGCCCTGGCAATCTCCGAGGAGTTCGACACGCCTGTACTGCTACGAACGAGCACCAGGATTGCGCACACTCTGACTGTGGTGGACGTCGATGACAGGCACGGAGCCATCGGCTCGGCCGATAAGCAATCATTCAAGCGAAATCCGGCCAAGTATGTTATGGTGCCCGCGTTTGCACGCCAAAGGCATCCGCTGGTCGAGGCCAGGCTCCAGAGTCTGGCCGAGTATGCCGAAACTTTTGTCGGTAACCGTGTGGAGTGGGGGGACTCGGCGCTGGGCATCGTCAGCGGAGGGATTTCCTATCAATATGCGCGCGAGGTTTTCCCTTATGCTTCGTTCCTGAAGTTGGGAATGAGCTACCCATTGCCCGAGCGGAAGGTGAGGGAGTTCTGCTCGCACGTGGAGCGCGTGCTCGTCGTCGAGGATCTGGATCCCTTTTGGGAAGAGCAGATAAGACTCCTCGGCATAGAGGTAGAAGGGAAGAAGTTCTTCCCATCGGTCGGCGAGTTCAGCCCAGAAGCTGTCCGTGAAGGGGCGCGAAAGGCTGGCCTGCTCGTCGCCGAGGCGCCCGTGCGGCCAATCGAATCTCCTCCCCTTCCCGCGCGTCCGCCGATTCTTTGCGTGGGCTGTCGCCACCGGGGCGTCTTTTACGTCTTGAACAAGCTAAAGGCAGTCGTAAACGGTGATATCGGCTGCTACACCCTGGGTGTCGTACCTCCTTTGTCCGCCGTGGATACTACCGGTTGTATGGGTGCCAGCATCGGCAACGTCCACGGCGTCGACAAGGCCGGAATAGTGGAGCGATCCGTCGCTGTCATCGGCGATTCTACTTTCTTGCATTCCGGCATCGCCCCACTGATGAACGTAGTGTACAACAAAGGCACCAGCGTAACGATCATCCTGGATAACCGCACCACAGCTATGACGGGCCATCAGGAGCATGCCGGCACGGGAAAGACCTTGTTGGGGAACGATACCGTGGCCATCAACATCCCGGCGCTCGTCCGGGCCCTCGGGGTCGAGGACGTGCGCGTGGTCGATCCCTGGGACCTGAAGGAGGTCGAGGCCGCCATCCGTGCCGGCTTGGCCACGGATAAGCCCGCGGTCATCGTCACTACCGGCTCCTGCGTGCTGAAATCCCGTGAAAAGCATCCCATTCCAGTTGTAAATCTCGAACGGTGCAACGGATGTGACCTCTGCCTAAGGGTCGGCTGTCCAGGCGTCATCAAGCTACCATCAGGCAAAGTCGAAATAGACGATCTGCAGTGCATTGGCTGCGCTCTTTGTGTGCAAACGTGTGCTCGCAAGGCCCTCGCAGTTCCTTCGCGGCCGTAGATGAAGGAGAATCTGCCGATGAAGACAGCGAACTTTCTTATAGTGGGTGTGGGCGGCCAGGGAACGATTCTGGCCAGTGACGTCGTCGCGGAAGTTGGCCTGAGATTAGGCTGCGATGTCAAGAAATCGGAAATCCATGGCATGTCTCAACGTGGCGGCAGCGTCGAAAGCCACGTTCGGTGGGCCGACAAGGTATACTCTCCCCTTTGCGCCAGGGGCGAGGTAAATTACCTCGTCGCTCTGGAAAGCCTCGAGGCCGCCCGCTGGGCAGATTACGTTGCGCCAAACGGTCTGGCCGTCATAAATACCCAGCGTGTAGCACCACTCGTGGTCAGCTCCGGCCAGGCCAGGTACCCCACCGACAGGGAAATCAGGGGTATCTATCTCCAGCGCACCGAGAGAATTCATTTCGTGGACGGCTTGGGAATCGCCAGGCGTCTTGGCAACCAGGCCGTGGCCAGCGTCGTCCTGCTGGGCTATCTATCGGCCTTTTTGGACGTCGATCGAGCCGACTGGGAGGAGGTCGTCAGGCGCCGCGTACCAGCGAGATTCGTGCAATTGAACATCGAAGCGCTCGAGGCAGGGAGGTCACTGGCCGAGGCCCCGAAGGTCATTTGACATATGCTTGCCGCAGAAATATAATGGTGCCACTCAATTCGGGGGTTTGCGGTTGCTGGGGGCTTGAGAATTTCTACGTCTGTGGGCACATAGGATTGCACGACGGAACTGCCGTCGAGACCCGCAGTGATCTTCGGCAAACGGCTATAACCGGATTCGATGTGGCGAGCGTACATTGATGCCGCTTGTAGCCATCTTCGTAGTCTCGCGTATGAGTGTGCACAAGGAGGAATCTCAAAATAAGCCGGATTCGATTCGCGACCGGTATGCTGGCGGTCCTTGCGCTCGTGTCACTTGCCGTGGCATCGTGCGCCGACGTGCCTTCTGCTACACCTACTCCTTACGAGTCAACTCCACCGGCTGCTACCCCTGCGAAGTCGGCTGCTACCTCTGCGAAGCCGGCCACTGCGCCAGGGGTGCCCAAGGAGCTACTCAAGATCGGAGCCGTTTTTGCCATCACCGGACCGGCTTCAGAGTTCGGAATTCCCGCGCGCAACACCATACGGATGCTCGAGCAAGAGGTCAACGTCAAGGGCGGCATCAACGGCACGCCAATCAAAGTGGTTATTGCCGATACGCAAAGCGACGAGACCAAGACTGTGCTGGCTACGAAGAAGCTAATCGAAGAGGAGAAGGTTCTAGCGATCATCGGCCCCACGCAGAGTGGTGAGAGCCTTGCCATAGCCGACACCATCGAAACGGCTCGAATTCCGCTCGTGTCTGCCGCCACCAGCGTCAGGATCGTCGACCCTTTGAAACGATGGATCTTCAAGACGACACAAAGCGATTCTCTTATCATCCAAGTTCTGGCGGACTATCTCAAGGTCAAGGGCCACTTCAAGATCGGATGGCTGAGCGTCTCCGACGCTTTTGGCGAAAGTGGCAAGGCCGAGTTTGAGAAGGTGGCGCCAGCGGTCGTGCTTTCCATAGTGGCGAGCGAGTCCTTTGGCGCTACCGACACGGACATGACGGCTCAACTGACACGCGTCGAGGCATCGAACCCAGACGCCATCGTCGTTTGGGCGATTCCTCCTGCCGCTTCCATCGTCTCCAAGAACGTGGCCCAGTTGGGCGTGAAGCAACAGGTCTTCCAGAGTTACGGCATCGGCAACAAGCAGTTCATCGACCTGGCTGGCCCAGCCGCCAACGGTGTGATCTTCCCGGTAGGTAAGCTGCCTGTTGCGGAGGGGCTACCTAACAGCGATCCGCAGAAGAAAGTGCTCGTGGAGTATACCAGGAACTACACAGCCAAATCTGGGGCCGATACCCTAAGCACCTTCGGTGGGCACGCCTGGGATTCTTTCTGGATCGTGGCCAAGGCGCTTGAGAAGTCGGGCCCTGATGTCGCTAAGCTTCGCGATGCGATCGAGGGCACGAAGGATTTCGTCGGTATCACGGGTGTCTTCAACTTCTCGCCGACCGATCACAACGGCCTTGACAAGCGCGCTGTGACAATGGTGGAGATCAAGGACGGCAAGTTGATCCCCGCCAAGTGATCTGCTTGCAAAGCCTCGAAATGCGGGAATTGCGGGTTCGAGTCCTTTTGATTGTGCTCAGGGGGAACCAATCGCTATGTTAGCTGATACACCGATGTGGAACAGGCACTGCGAGTCTATGTCTCGCGACGAGCTGGAGCGCTTGCAGCTCGCACGGCTGCAGGACACGGTTCGGCGTGCTTTTGACCACGTTCCCTTCTACAGGAAAGCCTTTGACGACAAGGATATAAAGCCCCACGATGTCAAGTCGCTTGAGGATTTGTCCAGCCTTCCCTTCACAACGAAGGCAAACTTCAGAGATGAATACCCGCTCGGACTGCTCGCCGTGCCCTCGTATGAGATAGTGCGCATACACGCATCGAGCGGAACTACGGGCAAGCCGGTGATCGCCGCATACACTAGGCACGACATGGACGTTTGGGCCGAGGTTATGGCGCGGGTCTACATCTCCGCGGGCGCTACTTCTGGCGACATTGTGCAGAATTCCTACGGGTATGGGCTCTTCACGGGAGGCCTGGGATTTCATCTCGGGGCAGAGAAGATCGGTGCGGCAGTCATCCCCATATCTGGCGGACTTACCAGGCGGCAGATAATGTTAATGAAAGACCTGGGCAGCACGGTCCTCGCTTGCACCCCGTCGTACTCCCTCGTGCTGGCTGAGGCAGCAGCGGAAATGGGCCCCAATGTCCGCGAGTCTCTCCGGCTGCGTCTTGGCCTCTTCGGTGCGGAGCCGTGGTCAGAGGCCATGCGCCAGGAGATCGAAGAGAAATGGGGCCTTCAAGCCATCAACGTCTACGGTCTTACCGAGATCATTGGGCCAGGTGTCGCTTGCGAGTGTGTCCACAAAAACGGCCTGCACGTTTGCGAGGATCACTTCCTGCCTGAGATCATCGATCCCGTTACGGGCAAGCCCCTTGACTATGGACAGGAAGGCGAGCTGGTCTTAACGACCCTGACGAAAGAGGCGCTCCCCGTCATCCGTTTTCGCACGCGCGACAGGACGACGCTCAATCCCGAGCGGTGCGCCTGTGGCCGCACGCTCGTGCGGATGGGGCGCATCACTGGCCGCACCGACGACATGCTTATTATTCGTGGCGTAAACGTCTTTCCGTCGCAAATCGAAGGCGTGCTCGTAAAGATACGCGAGTTGGAGCCCCAGTATATGATCGTCGTGGACCGCCAGAAAGACCGGCTGGACGAGCTCGAGGTTCGAGTGGAGGCCACCGATGCGCTATGGGCTCTGGGAACTTCGCGGATTGAGGACACGGAACGGAAAGTCCATAACGAGATCACACAGGTGGTAGGCATCGCGGCAAACGTCAGGGTCGTTGAACCTCGCAGCATCCAGCGCAGCGAGGGAAAAGCCAAGCGCATTTTCGACCTCCGCGAGCTCTAAATAGTCTTCGGTGCGAAGTGCAACAGCGTAGGGGCTAGGAAACCTCGCCCTGCGGACTGCTATGTCGATTTGATTAGACGGAGTGGGTGACATGCTCCAGAAAGACCCGATACCCTTTTGGGACAAGGATATTGAGACGGCAGGCAGGGAGAGAATCGAGAGGAATCAGCTTCTTGCTCTTCAGAATCTGCTGCGAGCGGTGCTCGCCTCGAACAGCTTCTATGGGAGAAAGCTTCGGCAGGCGGGGATCAACAGCGCAAACGATGTCAGGAGCCTGGACGATCTGAAACGAGTCCCCTTCACTTCAAAGCGAGAACTAATAACCGACCAGGCGGAGAACCCACCGTTTGGCACCAATCTGACGTTTCCCCTTGAGAGCTACGTCAAGTACCATCAAACCTCTGGCACCACAGGGCGCCCGTACCGGTGCATCGACACGGCCGAGGACTGGGCGTGGTGGGAACGCTGCTGGGCTTTCGTCCACCGTGGCACCGGCGTGCAACCCGGAGACCGGCTATTCTTCGCGTTCTCGTTTGGGCCATTCGTAGGCTTTTGGAGCGCCTTTGAAGCGGCACGGCTGGTAGGAGCAATGGCCATCCCCGCCGGCGGCATGGGATCGGTGCAGCGCCTCCAGGCAATTGTCGATAACCAGGCGAACACACTCATCTGTACTCCTAGCTATGCCCTTCGCCTGGCGGAGGAGGCTCGCGCCGCCGGCATCGACCCTGCAGCCACCAGCATCGTCCGGGTCATCAACGCCGGCGAGCCGGGCGCCAGCATTCCGGCCACCAAGAAGCGCATCGAGCAAGCCTGGGGCGCCAAGTGCTACGATCATCACGGCATGACCGAGGTCGGAGGGATGAGCTTTGAGTGCGTGCTACAGACCGGCGGGGTCCACCTGCTCGAAGCCGAATACGTCTTCGAGGTCATCGATCCGTCAACCGGACAAAGCGCGGATGAAGGCGAGTTGGTGATCACCAATCTGGGGCGACTGGGCTTTCCCGTCATTCGCTACAAGTCTGGCGACCGCGTGAAGCTGCAGCGTGAGCGCTGCGAATGCGGACGGACGTTCCACCGTCTGATGGGCGGCATAATCGGTCGCGTCGACGACATGCTGATCGTGCGGGGCATCAACATCTTCCCCAGCGCCATCGAGAACATCGTGCGCGAGTTTGGCGCGGTCGACGAGTTTTCAGTCGAGGTCTATCGCCAGCGGGAAATGGACGAGCTCGAGATCAAAATAGAGGTAGCTGGTGCCGATCCGGCGGTTGTTGCCAGCGCACTCTCGGTCGAGCTCCAAAAGCGCCTCGCACTGCGGCCCACCGTCACAGTAGTGCCCAATGCTTCATTACCCCGCTTCGAGCTGAAGGCGAGAAGATTCTCCGACAGGCGGACGTAGGGGCGCGGCTCCGCACGCTGGCGATGTCGCGCAGGCAGGGCTCATCGTCTGGCACCTTGACGACGGCGCAGGGGCGCGGTCTCCGCGCCCTCGCCTGATCTACCGGCACCTTGACGACGGCGCAGGGGCGCGGTCTCCGCGCCCTCGCCTGATCTACCGGCACCTTGACGACAGCGTAGGGGCGCGGTCTCCGCGCCCTCGCCTGATGTAGTGACAACGCCGTTTGGGAGCGGCTTTAGCAAGGCTAAACCCTTCGATTGCTATTGCGCACACCTAAGCCTTGCGGTATAATGGGTGGTGTATGAAATGGCCACCGAACTGGCTAGTGCCCGGACCATCGAAACGTGTTCGAAGGCGCGTCGTCCGCTTTGCTCGGGGCCCGTGGCCGTCTCCCTATTGGGAGGAATCTGCCAAGGCCGTCGCCTACGACAAGAAGTCGCGTTCGCCTCGCGCCCCTATACTCAGGGTAGGGGCGCGGCCTGTCCCTGTGGCAGTTACAAGGGAGCTTAGCCATCGCTCTACTCACTGATGGAGCCGGGTACTAGTGCAGGTTAAAGTTAAGCTTACCGAGCCAATCTGGCGGACTGTTGGCAGCCGGGACACCGAGGTCAAGCTGCCCGTCGACCAGGCCAGCGTCGGGCGGGTCTTGGACGAACTAGCCCAACAGCATCCGAAATTTGGCGCAGAGTTGTACAGCGGAACCAGCGATGGCGACTACTATTATAGCTTGTTTCTAAACGACACGGTGGTCAACCTGGTGGATCGCGAACGTGTTTACGCCAAGGACGGGGACGAGGTTTTCATTCTTTTGCCGGTGGCGGGGGGCCTATCGTCGTGGGAGGCCGCCAAGCAGTTTAGCACCGTCGTTGCCGCGCTAGGTCATGGGGAGGCCCACCCGTCCGATATCGTAGAGACGACCCGGCGGGTCGTCTCTGTGCAGTTCTCGTTGTAACATGCCAGTCATTGACTTTCATCTGCACATAACGTCTTACGAAGGGTATCGCCAATCCGTGGTCGAGTTGGTCGAACGGGCGCAGGGAATTGATTTGAACACCTTCCTGGCCAGAGACATGACTCCTGAGGGGCTGACGCGCATTCTTCGCGCAAGCGGGGTCGACTACGGCGTGGGCCTAGCCGAATACAATCCCATGGTCAGCGGCGTATCCAGCAACGAGTTCGTCGCCGACTTTTGCCAGCGGACCGATCGCCTCATCCCCTTCGCCGGCGTGAACCCGTATCTGATGGCCAATCCTGCCAGGGAGCTGGAAAAAGCTGTACGCGAGCTCGGGTGCAGAGGCGTGAAGCTCTTTCCTACTTACCAGCACTTCTATCCCAACGAGAACAATATCTATCCCATTTACGCCAAAGCCGAGGAGTTGGGGATACCAGTTATGCTCCATACAGGCTCGTCCGTGTTCAAGGGCACGAAGCTGAAGTATGGCGACCCGCTCTTTCTCGACGATGTGGCTGTGGATTTCCCGAATCTCACCATCGTCCAGGCCCACTCGGGAAGGGGTTTCTGGTACGACCGCGCCTTCTTCCTGACACGGCTGCACCAGAACGTCTACATGGAGATCTCGGGTCTGCCCCCCCAGAGCGTGTTGCGGCACTTCCCTGACCTTGAGCGAGTGGCGGACAGGGTCATCTTCGGTTCCGACTGGCCGGCCATCGCCAGCATAGGGAAGAATATTGAAGCGATCAGGCAATTGCCTCTGAATGAAAGCACCAAGAAGAAGATTCTGGGGGAAAACGCGGCACGGATCCTTCGCCTGCCGTTGATCCCCGAGGGGGTTGGGGGGTGATCTGGGACAAGACACTGTGCACACTCACTCTATGGTTTCCTTGGGCCAGCAGCTTGCCACGGCAAGTGCCAGAGCTTTATTGAGCAACCAACGCGCTACCAAATTCTGGAAAGGAGACAGTCAATGAAGATTACTCTAAGCGTCATCAAGGCGGACATCGGTGGCTATGTGGGTCACTCCAGCATGCATCCCGCGCTGATGGAACTAGCCAACGAGCAACTGGGTCGTGCCAAGAGATCCGGAATGCTCATCGACTACCACGTGACCCGCTGTGGCGACGACCTGGAACTGATCATGACCCACACGGGAGGAGAGGAAAACGAGCAGATCCACAAGCTATCGTGGAATGTATTCGAAAGTGGTACCAGGCTGGCCAAGGAGCTGAAGCTATATGGGGCCGGGCAAGATTTGCTGAGCGACAGCTTCTCCGGCAACGTCAAGGGCATGGGCCCCGGGGTGGCCGAGATGGTGATCGAGGAAAGGAAGTCGGAGCCGGTCATTATCTTCATGGCCGACAAGACAGCGGCCGGCGCGTGGAACCTCCCTCTCTACAAAATGTTCTGCGATCCATTCAACACGGCGGGTCTCGTGATCGCGGAGAATATGCACGACGGCTTCAAGTTCGAGGTGCATGACGTTAAAGGGCACAAGAAGGTTACCTTCAGCACACCGGAGGAGATCTACGACCTGCTTGTTTTTATCGGGGCTCCTGGGCGCTACGCGGTGAAGGCCGTTTACACCAAGGACACCGGTGAAATCGCCGCGTCGTCCTCGACGCAGCGACTCAGCCTGATGGCGGGTAGGTATGTCGGCAAGGACGACCCTGTATGCATCGTAAGGTGCCAGGGGTCGTTCCCCGCGGTGGGCGAGGTCCTCGAGCCTTTCTCGTTCCCGCAGATCGTCGAAGGATGGATGCGCGGCTCACACCACGGCCCGCTGATGCCGGTCAGCTTCGCCCAGTGCAACCCCAGCCGCTTCGACGGACCGCCCCGGGTCATCGCCGCTGGCTTCCAGATTTCCGACGGCAGGCTGGTAGGACCGCTCGACATGTTTAACGACCCCAGCTTCGACGATGCTCGGTCGCAGGCCAACATGATCGCCGAGGTGCTGCGCCGCCACGGTCCGTTCGAGCCACATCGACTCCCACTCGATGAGATGGAATACACCACCCTGCCTCAGGTTATGAGCAAATTGGAAGGCAGGTTCGAAGATCTCTAGACAGACGACCGTCTTGAGCCTCTAACGCAGCTAAGGGGTGTTGGTGTCCAAATCCCACCAACACCCAGCTAAGTTCTCTGCCAGGTCCCGCTCACTTCAGCAACGGAGTGCTCCCGCTCGTGCCAACCGCGCTCTCATCAACCCGCCACTGACCCAGTTGAGATGTCCATTGCAGAACAGCGGATAGCAATATTCAAAGGTGCCCGAAGGTCGGCCCGAAGCGATTCCACCCTCTGTTCAAGGCCAGTACCTGAGTCCTAGTACTTTCGTACTACAGTTCTGCTGAAACAATACGACTTGAGACGCTTGCCTGCTGGACGAATGGATGCTAGCATGCTAGTCGGTTGCTTCCGCGTGTGCTGTTTCACTGCAAACCTCTCTTGCGGCGAACAGGCCGGAAGGTGCGCTTCCGGGAGAGAATGCTCTTGCCGCGGAGGATGATGGCGAAAGGAATGATCAAAATGGCAAGCCGGTTGCGGGGTGAGAAGGGCGCGTGTCGAACTCTTCCAAATCGGCCACCCGCCATAATATGCGAACTGCCGTGCGATCAGACACGGGCCGCTCGTGCTGAGTCAGAGGCGGCACCGCAGCAACCGACCACGATCCTCGATACCGTTAGCGAAGGGATCATTAGCCTAGACGAACACTGTCGCTTCCTCTACGTGAACGGTCAAGCAGAGAGACGCTTGGGTAAGACACGTGCGGAGCTTGTCGGCCACAACATATGGCAGCTCTTTCCCGGCGCTGTGGGAGGTATGGTATACAACGCCGTGGCCCAGGCGATCACCGCAGCAGCACCGGTCGCTACCGAGGGCTTCTCGCGGCTCTTCAACAGGTGGTTTGATGTGCGGATCTACCCGGGTGGAAACGTTGTGCACATCAGTTTCCAGGACATTTCCGAGCGGAAGGCGTGGGAGCATATGCTTACCGAGAGCCACGCTCGCGATCGGACGTTGGCGGGAGCAGCGCAAGATAGAATCTTTGTATTGGATCGTCATGGATTTGTTGAATACATCAACGAGTACGGAGCAGGACAAATCGGCCTGGCGCCAGAGGAAATCATTGGCAGGCGCTATGAGGATGTGTTCCCCTTAAACGTGGACGCATTGGAAAGCCACAAGCGAAACCTGCGACACGTTTTCGAAACGGGCGATCCGGTCTATGATGAGAGCCGGCGCCGGTTCTGCGGTCGTGAGCTATGGATGGGAGCTCGGTTAGTTCCCATCAGAGACCAAGCTGGACAGGTGAGCGCCGTCCTCGGCATCTCCCGTGACATCAGCGAACGCAAGCAGGCCGAAGAGGCACTTCGTGAGAGCCAAGAGCGTTACCGTGCCCTCGTGGAGACCTTGCCCGACGCCATCGTGCTCACCGATATGAACGGTGCAATCCTTGCCGGCAATCAGATGGCCGCTACGCTGTACGGTGCGGATAGCGTCGAGGAATTGCTGGGAAGAAACGCTGTCAAATTTGTCGCGGTGGACGAGCGGCAGCGAATGCTGGATAACCAGTCTAGACTCCTACAGAAGGGGCACGTGTGGGACACCGAGTACACAGTGCTGAGGAAGGATGGAACGACCTTTACCGCAGACATCAGGGCCTCGTTGGTCTTTGATGCCGATCGGCACCCACGGGGTATCATCGCCGTGATTCGGGACAGGTCGGAGCGCAAGATGGCGGAGGAGAAGCTGAAAGAGAGCGTGGAGCGGTTGCAGTCCACGCTCGAGGGAACTATCCAGGCTATCGCGTTGACCGTGGAGATGAGAGACCCCTATACAGCGGGCCATCAGCGGCGGGTGGCCCGTCTTGCGAGAGCGATAGCTGAGGAAACGGCCCTTTCGGAGTACCAGATCCGCGCGGTTTACCTCGGAGCACTCATTCACGACATCGGCAAGATAAGCGTTCCCGCCGAGATCCTGAATAAACCCGGCCGGATAACTGAACACGAGTTTCAGTTGATCAAGGCTCACCCTCAGGTCGGATTCGACATTCTCAGCACCATAGATTTTCCGTGGCCTCTTGCGCAAATAGTGCTTCAACACCACGAAAGAATGGATGGCACGGGATACCCTTCGGGTCTCCAAGGTGAACAGATATTGCTCGAGGCGAGAATCCTGGCGGTGGCAGACGTAGTCGAGGCGATGGCCTCTCACCGGCCGTATCGACCTGCTCTTGGTGTGGAAAGGGCGCTTCAGGAACTGTCAGCAATGAGCGGTATTCTGTACGACGCGAAGGCTGCGGCCAACTGCCAGAGCGTCTTCATTAGTAAGGGCTTCGACTTCGACAAATAGATAACCCACGGTCCCCGGACCACTGATCGCCGATGCCCGGCGACCCCCAGCAAGCCTCTTGACTAGATTTTCCCAGCGTAGTATCTTAATAGCGCAAACGTGTCGATCCTTAACCAAGAGCGGGGTGGCGTGTCAGAGTACTATCCGGCGCATCTGAACATTGAGGGCAGGCGTTGCGTGGTCGTTGGCGGTGGGCAAGTAGCCGAGCGAAAGGTGAAATCTCTATTGCGCTGCGGCGGCCAGGTGACTGTCATCAGCCTGGAGCTCTCGCCTCCTCTGCGCAAGCTGTGGAGCAGCGGCCAAATCGACTTCGTAGAACGAGGTTACTGCACCGGCGACCTCGATGGCGCGTTCATCGTGGTTGCAGCTACCAGCGATCTTGGCATCAACGCTCGCGTGGCTGAGGAAGCCGAGTCGAAGGGAAAGCTCGTGAACGTCGTAGACGCTCCAGATCGCGGCAATTTCATCGTTCCATCGGTGGTGCGGCGAGGCGATCTACTCGTCGGCGTTTCGACACACGGGAGAAGCCCCGCTCTCGCCAGGAAGCTGCGTGCTGAGATCGAGCGTGTGCTGTTGCCCGAGTACGAGTCCCTTTTGGAGCTGGTCGCTGAAGTTCGTCACGACATCGGGCGTAACGGCCTGAGCGTCGACTCCGAGGCGTGGCAGGATTCCCTGGATGCGGAGCTGCTTGAGTTGCTCAAGAGCGGGCTGACGGAGCGGGCCAAGAGCATGCTGATTTCCTCTTTGCAGAGACATAGTATGGCAGCGTCCGAAACCGTTGGAGGGCGTCGGTAGCAAGCGTGCAAATCATTGTCGTGGGCTTGAATCACAGGGCGGCGCCGGTCGAGTTGCGCGAGCGCCTGGCTTTCGATAACCAACAACTGGGTGTAGCCTTGTACACGCTCTCTCAACAGGTCGCGGAAGGTGTCATACTTTCCACCTGCAATCGCACCGAGATCTATTCAGTCACCGAGTGCGCGGACCCCGGCGTGGACGTTACGAAGCAGTTCCTTGCCGATTTCCACGGCGTTCCCCTTCGGGACTTTGAGGATTACCTTTATTGCCATTCTCAGGCAGACGCCGTCCGCCATATCTTCCGCGTCTCGTCGGGCATAGACTCGATGATCTTGGGCGAGCCCCAGATTCTGGGCCAGGTGCGAGAGGCGTTCGAGGCCGCCGAGACCGGGCGCTCCTCCGGGCCGGTGCTGTCGGCGCTGTTTCGGCACGCCATCAACGTCGGCAAGCTGGCCAGAACGGAGACCGATATCAGCAGGAACGCGGCCTCGGTGAGCTATGCCGCCGTCGAGCTTGCCAAAAAGATCTTCGGGGAGCTCAGGCGCTGCACGGTGCTCGTCGTAGGGGCTGGGGAAATGGGAAAGCTCACGGCTCGCACCCTTGTCGACAATGGCGCCAGTACGGTACTTGTCACCAACCGCACTCACCGAAGGGCACAGGAACTGGCTGATCGTTTTCAGGGCCGAGCCATCGAATTCGAGCGCATCGCCGAGGCCCTGGCGGTCTCGGACATCGTCATTAGCTCGACCGGCTCCACCGAGTACGTTGTCTCGGCCGATGCCGTCAGGCACGCCTTGCGCCAGAGGAAAAACAAGCCCATATTCTTCATCGACATCGCCGTGCCCCGTGACATCGATCCACAGATAGATAAGCTTGAGAATGCCTACCTGTATAACATCGACGACCTTAAGGCGGTGCGGGAGGCCAATCTGCGCGAAAGAGAGAAGGAAGCCAAGAAAGTCGAGGCCATAATCGAGACCGAGGTTGGTAAATTCCTTGCCTGGTATGGCACGCTCGACGTGGTTCCGACCATTGCGGCGCTTTGCGACAGGGCGGAGAACATTCGACAGGCCGAGCTTGCCAAAGCTCTAAGCAAGCTGGGCGACCTATCTGATCGCGATCGGGAGCGGGTCAACGCCTTGACACAGGCGATCGTCAACAAGATACTTCACTTGCCCATCACTCGCCTTAAATCTCGCAGCCACGATCGTGATGGACACGACTACGCTCACGCGCTTCGTGAGCTCTTTGACCTTGGCGAGAGCTAGTTGGCACTACCGTTGCAAACAGTCTCTTAACATTTACCAAACAGTATGTTAACATTATTCGCTGACAATTGCCTTGGCGATCTATGGCTCTAGCGCTTTCGATATGCTTTTCCGAAAGCTCATCGGGGCGCCTGACCTGTTACAATTTGTCAGTGTACGGACAAGGATGTCCACCAGAGCACGGTGCTCCCGTTAATCTAGTTATCGGTGCGAAGCAGACCGCCGTAGGGGCGTCCCGAGCCGGGATCCCGATTCCATCGGGAGACGGCTCTGTCCGCCCGGGGTGGGGCAGGGGTGACGTAGCTGTTTCGCACTAAGAGCCGATCTGACGACACGGGTGTTTGTCGACTTATCAGGAGGTGAGTTGGTGAGGGGGCTTCGCATCGCGAGCCTGGTGGGGATTCTTGCAGCGCTAGTCATTTCGACGGTTTCGTGCAATCTTCTTGGCAGTCTTCCTGGACAGCAGGGGGGGGCGAGTGCGCCGGGTGCCGGACCTGGAGGCGCCGCTGGTGCCCCTCGTCAAAGACCCGCCGTGCCGGTCAACGTCGCCGCCGTCACGCAAGGGAGCATCTCGTCCGTGCTTTCCTACGCGGGAAGCATCCAGGCCCGGGCGCAAGTAAACGTCGTCCCGAGAACCGCCGGTCGCCTGGACAAAGTCCGCGTGGACGTGGGCAGCCCGGTAAAGGCTGGGGATATCATAGCCGAGTTGGACCACTTCACCCTGGATGCCCAGGTTAGGCAGGCGGAGGCGAACCTGATGAGCGCTGAGGCCAGGTTGTCTACTCTGTCTGGTGGCGGCAGGTATGAGGACGTGGCCTCTGCGGCAGCCGCCCTTGACGCGGCCCGTGCCAGGTTCGAGGTAGTGAAAAGGGGTGCTACTTCGGCGGATTTGCAGGCGTCGCGGAGCGCCGTGACGGCAGCTCAGTCGAGGTTGGAGAGAGCACGCGCAGACCTAGCAAGATTGAAAGCCCCGCTGAGCCAGGACGAGTTGGCGGGCTTGAGAGCCACGGTGGATCGGACCGCCGTAGCTGTTCAAAGAGCCCAGGCTGAGTACGATAGGGTCGCCTTCAGGCCCGACCTGGGCGCCACAACGCAGGCGGCTGCCCTGCAACAGGCCACCATCGACTATCAGGCGGCGCTGGCCAACTTTAATGTAAGAACGGCAGGTCCCAGGGCCGAAGACCTGGCCACGGCCGAGAAGGCAGTGACGAGCGCGGAAGCTGACTTGGCTTCGGCTCAGGCCAGGCTCGACCAAGTGGCGGCTGGCCCGAGCGAAGAGGACCTCACCATCGCCGAGTCGGCGGTTTTGCAGGCCGAGAATCAGCTCGCCGTCAGAAGGAACCCTTACACCGAGCAGGACGTAAGGTCGGCGCAGGCACAGATCGCGGTGGCGCAGGCAGCCGTGGAAGTGGCCAAGGCCCAGCGAGCCGAGGCATTCGTGGTCGCGCCTTTCGATGGCATTGTGGCCCAGAGATTCCTTGCCGAAGGAGCCTTAGCTACGCAGTCCGCGCCGATCGTATCTCTTGTTTCAAACGACGTGGAAGTTGCTGTCAGCGTCGAGGAAGCCAGCATCGCCCGGTTCCAGACGGGACAGTCGGTATCGTTGTCCGTATCCGCCTACCCCGGCGAGTCTTTTGCTGGAAAGGTAAGCTCCGTTTCCCCTACGGCTGACGCGCGTACCCACACGTTTATGATCAAGGTGGTTCCCGACCAGCGTGATGGCAAGCTGCGGATTGGGATGTTTGCCGAGGCAAGAGTCACGGCGGCGCAAAAGGCGACGGCGCTGCTCTTGACAAAGGAGGCCGTGTTCGAGCGCGACGGGAAATCTCACGCTTTCGCGGTCGCCGACGGCAAGGCGAGCTTGAGGGAGCTCAAGCTGGGTCTGGTCGACGAGAAGAACGTCGAGATAATCGGAGGCCTGGCCGCTGGGGACCAGGTGGTAATCGCGGGAGGCACGAACCTGAACGATGGCGACTCGGTTCGCGTGGCCAACCAACCGGACCAGCCGGGACAGCAGCGGCCCGGAATGCCTGGTAAGCCAGGCGCAACGGAGAAACCTGGCGAGAGGCCAGGTACGCCGAGGAAATCGGACCAGGGCTCCGGTACGCAAGAAAGTAAGCCCGGCCAGTAATATTTTGGCAGGAGGATAAAAGAGAGAATGGGACTGACTAGACTAGCCGTCACTCGCCCCCTGGCCGTGCTGATGTTCATCATCGCTCTAGTCTTGATGGGCGTCGTGTCGTACCGCCTGCTAAGAGTAGACCGGATGCCCAACGTCAGCTTCCCCTGGGTCAACGTCTCGGTCACATATGCCGGTGCCTCTCCTCAGGACGCCGAGGAGTTCATCGCCAAGCCCATCGAGGCCGCGCTTTCGGGTCTCGCTGGCGTCTCCAGCATTGGCTCCACCTCCACAGAGGGTCGCGCCACAGTGAACATCCAACTGGTGGAGGGGGCCGACGCCAATCAGTCGGCCGTCGACATCGAGCGAAGACTAGCCGCCATCCGCTCGCGCCTCCCTGTAGACGCAGGCGTTCCCACAGTAAACAAGGCGGATCCCAACTCATTCCCCGTTATGAACGTCTCTCTTAACGGTCCCTTGCCAATCGAGCAGTTGTACGAGATCGCCACCAACGATATCCAACCGCGCATCCAGTCGATCCTGGGGGTTGCGGACGTGTCCGTTTCGGGTGGCAGGCAGCGAGAGATCCAGGTGAGGGTTGACCCCACGAAGCTGGAGGCCTACGGACTTTCGCTGCAACAAATCACGAACGCCGTGCAAAGAGAAAACGTCAGTGTGCCCGCGGGCTCACTGACAGAGGGGCGCCAGAGCGTGGCCGTGCGCTCGCTGGGACTATTTCGCAGCGCCGCTGATCTAAGAGACCTGATAATCTCCAATACTTCGACGGGTCCAATTTTCCTGCGCGACGTGGCCACCGTGGTCGAAGGCTACAAAGATGTGACCCGCTTTCAACGTTACAACGGCAACGACAGCGTTGGGCTCAGTGTAACTAAGCAGTCCGATGCCAACAGCCTGCTGGTCGCCGAAGAGGTGCGCCAGACTGTCGAGCGTGCCCAGCGCTTGCTTCCGCCTGGCGTGCAGCTCACCATTACCAACGACTCTTCGCGGTTCACACGGGCAGCGCTCGACGCCGTGCAGTTCGACCTGGGGATGGCAATCCTGCTCACGGCGATGGTCCTCGTGGTGTTCCTCCACACCTGGCGGAACACGGTCATCGTCGTCCTGGCGATTCCTACTTCCTTGATTTCCACTTTTCTGGTGATGTACGCATTTGGCTTCAGTCTCAACACCATGTCAATGCTGGCTCTGGCTCTGATGATCGGTATTCTGGTCGACGATTCAATCGTCGTGCTCGAGAACATCAACCGGCATCTGCATCTGGGCGATCCACCGATGCTCGCTGCGCTCAAAGGCCGTAGTGAGATCGGTCTTGCTGCCATCGCCATCACGCTAACCGACATCGTCGTCTACCTGCCCGTGGCTTTCATGCAGGGCAATATCGGAAGGATGTTCAAAGAATACGGCCTGACCATTGCTGCCGCGACGCTGTTCTCTTTGCTCATCTCCTTCACACTTACCCCTATGCTGGCTTCGCGTTGGCTGAAGGAGGGCGAGGAATTGCGCGGCCGCGGGCCGTGGGCCTGGTTTACTAATGTCTGGGAAAGCGGTTACAATCGCCTCGCTTCGGCCTACGCCGGTGTCCTCACCTGGTCTCTTCGCCACAGGCCGGTGATCGTGGTCGTCGGCTTCGCCGCGCTGGCCGGCGCATACGCGTTCATTCCCCTCAATCTACTGGGGACCGAATATGCGCCGCAGGAGGACGATAACGCGTTTCGGGTCAGCGTGCAGTTGCCTCCCGGGACAAGTCTTGAGGTTACCGACCGGGCCGTGAGGCAAATGGAAGCGGGTCTGAACAATATCCCTGAAGTGCAGGCGCTTTTCACCTCTGTCGGCTCAGGAGGCTTCGGCCCAGGAGGCGGCGGCCGTAGCGGCAGCATCGACGTGCAACTGGTCGACAAAAGGGAGCGCTCCAGGACGGTCTGGCAGATAATGAGCGAGGTGCGACGCCTTGGTGCCGGCATACCGGAGGTGAACATACAGGTGTCGATGCAGAGTGGGTTCGGCGGTGGCGGCGGCGGCGGCGGCGGCCAGATCCGCATCCTGGGCGACGACCTGGAGACCCTGACCAAGCTGGCGGCTCAGATCGAGCAGTCTGTCAGGCAGGTTCCGGGTGTGGTGGACGTACGCAACAGCGCCCTTGCCGGCACAGACGAGGTTCGGGCCGTGCTGAACCGACGCAAGATGGCCGAGCTGGGTATTGCCGCCAACCAGGTGGCCACTACGCTTCGCACGGCTATCTCCGGCAGTGTCATCACGCAGTTGAGGGGCGAGAGCCAGACACAGGTCGACATAACGCTGAAGCTCGACGAAGACAGCAAACGCACGATCTCCGACATCGCCCAGATACCGATCTTCCCCACAACAGGGCAGACCGGGCTGGGGCTGACCGGGGGACAGCCGGTCAGGCTCGGCCAGATCGCCACGATCACCAAGGCCAGAGGGCCGGCGCAGATCGTCCGCTCGGACCGGCAGCGCGTTATCACCGTGAGTACTCAGGTATCTGGCCGGCCAATTGGCGATGTGGCACGCGACATTCGCGAGCAACTTAGGGATGTCCCCGTGCCTACTGGCTATAGGGTTGTCCTGGGCGGCCAGGTGCAGATGCTGGAGCAGGCCTTCAACTCGTTGCTCGCTGCGCTGGCGCTTTCTATCGTCCTCATATATATGCTGATGGTCGCCCTGTACGAGTCCTGGCTTTACCCCTTGGCCATCATGTTCTCGCTGCCTGTATCCATAGTGGGTGCCTTTGGTGGATTGCTGCTTACCGGCAACACCCTCAATATTTTCTCTATGATCGGCATTATTATGTTGATGGGCCTGGTGGCCAAGAACGCCATCTTGCTCGTCGACTACACCAATACGCTTCGGGCGCGTGGCGAGCCGCGTAACAGGGCTATTGTGGAGGCGGGGCGAACCCGATTGAGGCCGATCTTGATGACCACGGCTACCATCGTCTGCGCTATGATTCCTCTGGCCCTGAAGTTCGAGGCCGGGGCCGAGTCGCGTTCGCCGATGGCCGTGGTGGTGATTGGCGGCGTGATATCGTCCACACTCCTAACCCTGGTGCTGGTGCCAGTGATGTATACCTATTTGGATGCCCTGCAGGCCCTGCTGTTCCGGCGCAGAGCAACCCAGCCGGCCGTAGGTTTTCCTCTCGGTGTTCCGCGTCCGATAAGTGGCGGGTCAAATGGCGGCCACGACGCAGGTCACTAGTTTGCGCCGATCGTTCCTGACTATTTGTGTGAGGTGGGGGGAGTGAGGAGTTTGGTTCACCTTGCCGTCGCCTTAGTGGTGGCGGTATCGCTGTTGCCTTCAGCCGGCGTACGCGCGGAGGAAGCACGCTACTTTCCGCAGACCGGCCATTTCGTGCGGGGAGAGTTCCTTAGCTTTTTTGACAGCCGTGGAGGCCTGGACATATTTGGCTACCCGCGAACCGAGCAGTTTTTCCAGGAAGGTCGCATCGTCCAGTATTTTCAGCGGCACCGCCTGGAATGGTGGCCCGAGAATCCCGCGCCATACCGGGTGCAGTTGATGCTGATCGGGAGCGTTCTTTTTGGACCCGGCCAGCCACCGATCGCGCCAGAGCAAATACCTGCGCCCGACGATCCAAACCGACGCTATTTTCCCGAGATCGGCCACACTGTGAGCTTCGCCTTCAAGGAGTTCTTCGAGTCGCGTGGCGGCCTAGAGATTTTCGGCTACCCGATCACGGAGCCTTTAGTTGAAAACGGCCTCTCCGTGCAGTATTTCCAGCGTGCGCGGTTCGAGGAGCATCCGACCCTGTCGCCCCCTTACAACGTCTCGCTCGGCCTCTTGGGCGACCAGTACGTGTTCGTCAAGGGAGCTGTCCCTCTTGCCAACACCGTGCCGGTAGCAGAAGGACCTGCTGGCCCACCAACGCCTGCTTCACTTTCAGGCACTATAACTTTCCAGACCAGCATCGGCGGCCCCATTTACGCCATGAAAGCCGACGGCACCGGTCTGGCGCAGATAGGGAATGGATTGGATCCCGCCTGGTCCCCCGACGGGAGCAAGATCGCCTTTGCACTTTGGCAATCGCCCACGGGTATCTACGTCATGAACCCTGACGGAAGTGACAGACGTCTGGTTTTCGAGGCCGACCAGGCCAGAGCTCCTGCGTGGTCACCCGATGGGAGCAAGATCGCCTTCTATCAGACCTACCAGGGGTTTCGCAAAGACAGGCGAGGCAATGCCGAAGTCGACGCTTTCTATAGAATCGTCGTCGTAGACCTGGCGGATGGCAAGACCTGGGGCCCGCCGAACCAGCCCTCTCATAGCTTCTCTCCATCATGGTCACCCGATGGCAACACGCTCTTGTTCAAAGGCAATAACGGACTCTACCTCGTCGCCGAGGATACCCCCGCAAAGCTGCTCCCCGGCACCGATACGAGGTTCGCATTCCCGGCCTGGTCGCCCGATGGAAGCAGGATCGCCTACGAGTACAACCAGCACGACCATTGGGAGATCGGCGTGATGAACGCCGACGCATCGGGCCAGATGCTGCTTACTCAGAGTCCTCCATTTGCCACCACTAAGCCGAATAATCTATCACCCGCCTGGTCTCCTGATGGGCGCAGCATCGCCTTCATCTCGGATCGTGAAGGTCCCTGGAAGCTCTACGTCATGGACGCCGACGGAAAGAACCAACGCCCTCTTTCGCCCCAACAGCTAAGCTACAACTGGGCGAGCGAGCGTATGGTATCTTGGGCGCGCTAGTTTGACATAGTCTTCCACTACCAGTACTATAACGTGGTAGAGTGTTGGCGCGAGGCTTCAAGGGGGAAGAGTGACCATCGCGGGTCGTGCCGAAGGCGACCAAGTGCGTGCAGCGTCGCAGGCAAATGTGTTCGACAAGCTCTGGCGGCTATTCACGAATGTCAAGCTGGCCGTAGTCTTGATTCTCGTCATAGCCGCCTCGTCTTTTGTCGGCTCCCTATTGCCGCAGGTGCCGGAGAGCATCGTCGGCAACTCGGCCGAATACGCTCGATGGCTGACGACCAACGTCCGTCCCAGATACGGAGTCTTCACACATGTGTATAGCTCGCTGGGATTGTTCGATGTCTATCGCGTCTTCTGGTTCAAGATCCTCCTCGTCACCCTGATCTTCAATACGGTCATCTGCACCGTCAACCGTCTGCCCGCTCTGTGGCGAACCACTTTTTCCCCGGGGGTACTTGCAAGCGATGGGTTTCTACGCAACACCGCGCTGCGCAGCGTCCTCAAGCTGAAACGTCCGGGCGTCGGGGCCGGCGACAATGCCGAGGCCGTGTTTCACACGCTTTCCCGAAAGCGATACAAGATCTTCTTCTTGGAAGAGAATGGGGTGACCCACTTCTACGCCGACAAGTTTGGCGTCTTCAGGCTTGGCACTTTGGCAACGCACTTCAGCCTGGTTGTTTTGATGGTCGGCACTCTCGTGGGTGGGATGTTCGGCTTCGTGGACGACAGCGCTATTGTTCCTGAAGGGCAAACGTACCAGGTGGGGTTTGGTGAGAGCTTCTCCGTGCGCTGCGACGACTTCACTGCCGAGTTCTGGGACGATGGCCGCGCTAAGGACTACTACAGCGACCTTACGATCATCGATGGCGGCCGGGAAGTGCTGAGGCAGCGCATCAGAGTCAACGAGCCCCTGGAATACAAGGGCGTCAGGTTCCATCAGGCTTTTTATGGCCCAGTGGCCAATGTGGAGGTAAAGGATTCGCGCAATGGCATCGCGTTCTCCGATGCTGTCGCCCTGTCGGGGGGAACGGCGTCGACGTCCGTTGGCTGGTTGAACCTGCCTTCGGCTGACCAGACACTCATTTTGAGTCTTCCCAGGGGCTCCGGCGATAGTAGAGGCTTGGGCGTTCAGCTTTTCGAAGGCGACAAACCGGTCGCGCTGGAAACCCTGAAAGCCAATCAGCCGAAGACCATCGGCGATTTGCAGGTCACATTGCAAGGCATATCCCAGTTTACAGGTCTCCGCGTAGTGAAGGACCCGGGCGCACCGATCGTTTGGCTCGCCGCAGCGCTGCTGGTTATTGGCGCATCGCTGACATTTTACCTTCCAAGACGACGGCTCTGGGGTCGTATTGGGCCGAACGAGCTTACTCTTGTCGGATCAACCGATCGTATGTCAAACTTTAGGCCAGAGTTCGAACGTCTGGTAGATGACGTCAGGCAAGCAACTGGCCTTGGGAGGAAAGCCGCTTCATGACGCGGCTGGAGGCGTGTCTTCGCCATTTCCGGAGACAGGCGTAGTGTAGTGGCGTTCGTAGAAGGGAGTACGTCTATGGCAAAGATGTCGCTGTATATGGTTACAAGCTCATTCATTTCGCTGCTGGTGGCAACTTCGCTCTATGCCGTGCACACGGCCAGCAAGAGTGAGGACTTTGGCAAAGCGGCAACGATCATCGGATGGCTCGGTGGCATTTTCCTTACGTTGGCCCTTATTTTCCGGACCATTGCGTCGGGCCACGGACCATTTGCCAACATGTACGAGTTCAGCGTCAGCTTTGCGTGGGGCATCGTGCTGTCCTACCTTGTGTTCGAGCGACAGATCAGGTCCAGATCGCTGGGTCTGCTGGTGGTGCCCATTGCCTTGCTGCTGTTAGTGTACTCGTTCACTGTTCCTTCGAGCATCGAGCCCCTCGTACCGGCGCTGCAGAACAATCTCTTGCTGACAGTTCACGTCGCGGTCTCCATCTTCTCGTACGGGATGTTTGCGGTTGCCTTTGTGGCCGCGGCCTTATACCTGGTGCAGGCTGATCGTCGTCGGGCGGGGTGGCTGCCATCGGCTGAAATCCTGGACGAGGTTAGCTACAAATCGGTGATCGTCGGCGTGCCGCTCTTCGCTCTGGTCATCATCCTTGGCGCCTACTGGGGTAATATCGCGTGGGGACGCTACTGGGGCTGGGATCCCAAAGAGACGGCTTCCCTGGTCACGTGGCTCATCTACCTTGGATACCTTCACACGCGGACGGTCGTCGGCTGGAAAGGTAAGCCCAGCGCGGTCCTGCTTGTGGTTGGCTTCATCGCCACTCTGTTCACTTTCTTCGGCGTGAACCTACTCTTAAGCGGGCTCCATAGCTACGCAGGGCTCGATTAGCCCGTTACGATGTTCACCATTCTGCCGGGCACGTAGATGATGTTCGAAACGTCCCCATCTCTCACAAACCGGCGGATCTTTTCACGCGCGATGGCCAACTTGCCTACCTCGGCCTCCGATATCGTGAGCGGCACCGTCATCTTGTCCCGCACCTTGCCGTTGATCGCCACCACCACGGTGTACACTTCGTCGGCGGCGTGAACTTCGTCCCAGACAGGCCAGCCCTGGTCGTGTATGCTGTAGGGACTGCCCCGCTCCGCCCACAGCTCTTCGGCCAGATGGGGCGCCGACGGCGCCAAGAGCAAGAGCAATGTGTCGATGGCTTCCTGCCACGACCGCGTCTGCACCACGTCGGTCTGCTGCGCCTTCAGCAGGTAGTTAGTGTACTCCATAAGTGCTGCCAGCATGGTGTTGTAGCGGAACTTCTCCACGTCCTCAGTCACACGCTTGATGGTCTTGTGGGTTGTCCGCAGCAGATCACGCACATCCTCCGTGCTTGGCGGATCTCGCACCACCGCACCTGTGGCTTGCGACTTCTGTTGGAACTTCGGCGCCCTGGCCTCGGTCTTCTGTCGTGAGACCTCTACCTGTACCAGGTTCCAGACGCGGCTCAGGAAGCGCTGTATTCCGCCGATTCCCTGATCGCTCCATTCGCCGCCCTGATCCCAGGGTCCAATGAACATCAGGTAAGCTCGAACGGCATCGGCGCCTATCTGCTGAACCAGTGGATCCGGCGCGATGACGTTGCCCTTGGATTTGGACATCTTGTGGCTCTGAACGATGATCAATCCCTGGTTGAAGAGGCGAGTGAACGGCTCCCCGAAATCTATGAGTCCGATGTCGCGCAGCGCTTTGGTGAAGAAGCGTGCGTATAGCAAGTGCATAGTGGCGTGCTCGACGCCTCCAATATACTGGTCAACCGGCAGCCAGTACTTGAGCCTATTTTGATCGAATGGCCCTTCCTGGTAACGGGGGCTGGCATAGCGCAGGAAGTACCACGACGAGCAGAGGAAGGTGTCCATCTTGTCCGTCTCGCGTTTGGCGGGCCCCCCGCAAGAGGGACACGTCGTATTAACAAACCCTTCGTTGTACTTCAGCGGCGACTCGCCGGTAGGTTTGAACTCGGCGTCCTCAGGCAGCAGCACTGGCAGATCCTCCTCGGGAACAGGCACGATGCCACACCGCTCGCAGTAAATCACCGGGATGGGGGCGCCCCAGTAACGCTGGCGCGAGATCAGCCAATCGCGCAACCGGTAGTTGATTCTGCGCCGCCCCATACGTCGGTCTTCGATGAAATCGGCGATGCGTTCCCATCCCACGTTGGACGGCAAGGAATTGAAGGCGCCGGAGTTCACCATGGTCCCGGGTTCCTCATACGCGGCTTCTAGCTCTTCCCCCTGCCAACCCGCTGGCGCAATGACTACCACGATGGGCAGGCCAAACTTCTTGGCGAAATCGTAGTCGCGCTGGTCGTGTCCCGGCACACCCATAATCGCACCCGTGCCGTAAGTTGGCAGCACGTAGTCTGATATCCAGATGGGAATGCGCTCCTGATTGAGAGGATTCACCGCGTAGGCGCCGATGAACACGCCTGTTTTCTCCCGTCCCAACGCCAGCCGCTCGATCTCCGATTCACGTCGTGCCATGCCGACGTATTCCTCGACCTCTTTCCTGCAGTCGGACGTGGTCAACTTCTCGACCAGTGGATGCTCTGGCGCCAGTACCATAAAAGTGACGCCGTACACCGTGTCCGGCCTGGTGGTGAACACAGGCAAATCCTCCGCCTCGGTCTTGAACACAATCTCGGCGCCTACACTCTTGCCGATCCAGTTTCTTTGCATCGTCACGACTCGATCTGGCCACTGAATGCCGCTGAAGTCCAGGAGCTCTTCTGCGTAAGCAGTGATCTTGAAGAACCATTGCTCCAGGTCTCGCCTGGTCACCAGACTGCCGCATCGTTCGCAGCGACCTTCGATAACCTGCTCGTTAGCCAGCACAGTCACGCACGAAGGGCACCAGTTGGCAGGCGCTTTGGCACGGTAGGCAAGTCCGTGCTTGTAGAGCTGCAAGAAGAGCCATTCGGTCCATTTGTAGTACTCGGGAACGCAGGTGGCGATCTCTCGACTCCAGTCGTACATAGCGCCAATGGTCTTGAGCTGTCGACGCATGCGTTCGATGTTGCGCATCGTCCACTCGAACGGATGGATGCCACTCTTTATGGCCGCGTTCTCTGCCGGCAAGCCGAAAGCGTCGAAGCCGATCGGCTCCATAACGTTGTAGCCGCGCATCCGCATGAACCTGGAGTGCGTGTCGGCCGGGGCGAAGTGGTACCAGTGGCCGATGTG
Organism: Chloroflexota bacterium; assembly: GCA_016210495.1. The sequence goes on along the minus strand of JACQUC010000136.1, from coordinate 18,645 downwards.
GATATCTCCTGAGGTGTAGGGGAACATGTTGAGCGCATACCACTTAGGCTTTTCGGAAACCTCGCTGGTCTCATAGAGCTTGTCGGCTTCCCATCTGGCTTGCCACTTACGTTCGATCGCTGGCGCGTCGTACTTTACGCTCAATCCCACTCGGCTCCTTTCCCTCAGCATAAGGTGCTTGGGGTCATTCATACAATCAAAAGACCTCTCGCCACCACAAATTCAGGGACGAAAGGTCATTCCGCGTACCACCCTGGTTGAATTGGTGGACCTGAGGGGACTCGAACCCCTGACCTCGACACTGCCAGTGTCGCGCGCTCCCAGTTGCGCCACAGGCCCAACGATCGCTAAGGCACCGCGAACGGGTACGTTGCCACCAGCAGAGGAAGCGTCAACTGCTCGATCTGGGCAACCTCGCACGATCCGACGGCTCACTCGACCATCTAGCGAAATTCTAGCAGAAACCGAGGGCAAATGCAAGGAATTTTTGCGACTTGCCTACGTGCTGGATCAGTTGCGATGCGTTGAGCTTTGGCGCTTGCCTCAGGACAGTTATTCGGCCCCGGCCCTCTGCGGGCGCCACGCGTCGAACTTGCCCTCGATCGCTTCGAGAACCTTGAGGAATATGATGCCCCAGGAGGCGATTATCAACACACCAACCATAACCTTATCCGTCTGAAACGTCGCCCCCGCCACGGCGATCAGGTAGCCCACACCAGCGGTCGCCGCGTACAACTCGCCCACCACCACGCCGATCAGCGCTCGACCCACTCCCAGGCGCAGACCGGTGAGGATGAAGGGCACGGAACCGGGCAGCGCAATTGTGGTGAAAATCTGCCTGTCGTTGGCCCCGAATGACCGCGCGGCGTTCAGCAACGACGCATCCAGCGTTCGTACGCCGGAGAACGTGTTCATCAGGATGGGAAAGACTGCGCCGAGAAAGATAACGGCGATCTTGGAGTTTATCCCGATGCCGAACCAGATGATCAGCAGTGGCAGCAAGGCCACGCGCGGCGTCGCGTACAGGGCGGCGACGAAGGGATCGGCCACGTAGTTGAGCCGCCTGTACCACCCGAACAGGATGCCGGCCGGAATGCCCACGAAGATGGAGAGGCCATAACCAAGGCTAAACTCGGTTGCGCTCACATACATGTCGTTCCAGATCTTGCCGTCCGCGATCAGCTTCGCGCCCGCCTTATAGATGAGCGAGGGGGAACTGGTAAACATCGGATTCATGACCCCGCTGGTGCCGATGTACTCCCACAGTGCCCCAAACGCAACAATCGCCACGATGCCGAAGATAATCCCCTCAAAACGTCGATATAAGAGTGTCCACTTGGAAGCCTTCTTCGGAGCCCCCAGCATCCCCTCTTCGATCAGCTCTAGTTCCTGCATCATAGTTCACCACCTCCTTCTCGCCCAGACTAGTCGTCTCTTGACTTCTTCAGCGCACCTGACGGTTCCTCATCGTCCATACGGATGAGGCCCTGCTTCTTGACCTCTTCCTCGATGTGGACCCATATCCTGTCCTCGTACTCCAGAAACCTCGGATCCCTTTTCACGCTGAGCTTGCGTGGGCGTGGGATGTCGATGTCGATAACATCCTTCACCTTCCCAGGGCGCCCGGAGAACACAACGACCCGGTCGGACAGATAGACAGCCTCGCTGATCTGGTGCGTGATGAACAGCGCCGTCTTCCTGGTCGCGTTCCACACTTTTAGCAGCTCATATTGCATGAACTCTCTTGTCTGGGCGTCCAATGAGGCGAACGGCTCGTCCAGGAGAAGGATTTCCGGATCCACAGCCAGCGCGCGCGCCAGGTTCACCCTTTGCTGCATACCACCCGATAGCTCGCTGGGATATGCGTGCTCGAACCCCGTCAACCCCACAAGATTGATAAGGCCTTGCACTCGTTCCCTGGCTTCTTGAGCGTTGCGATGCTGAATCTCTAGGCCGTACACAATGTTGCCCATCACCGTACGCCACGGCAGCAAAGAGGCGCTTTGGAAGACCATCGCGCGGTCTCTGCCTGGCGCCGAAATGAGCCTTCCGTCCAAAAGAAGTTTACCCCTGGAGATCTTCAAGAGACCGTCCACGGCATTCAAGAAGGTCGTCTTGCCGCAGCCGCTCGGTCCCACGATAGACAGAAACTCGCCGGGCCTTATCTTGAGGCTCACCCCGTCCAGGGCAACGAGCCGTTTGCCGGTCCGCACATTATGATACTCTACCCCGACGTTTTGAGCCTCCAGCTTAGCGGCACCGCTGATAGACAAGCGAGACTCAACTCCTGTGGCCCCATCGCTTGCCAGATGTTTCTCAGCCTGCACTGTCCTCCGTCCTTTCTATGATCTTCGGATTGCGCTTCAGTATACAGTTAGCCGCGAGTTTGTCAATAGGCAAGTTTCGACTACCAAGGTAGCGGTATCTTCTTCGCCCGTTCTGCGTTGACGTAAATCGCCTGAGTCGGACAGTCCATCTCGCAGTTGAAGCAAGTCATACAGTCGATCGGGTACTTTATGGCCGGATAGTCACCCTCCATACGGAGCACGTCCATGGGGCAAACGTCGACGCAGACCCCGCATCCTGTGCACTCCTCCAGCGTGATCTTTTCGATCATGTGCTATCTCCTGCCCGCCAATCTCATTTCTTGCGATATTCGACCTTGGGCAGCATCATTTGAACCCCGACCTTGGCCAGTTCGGACTCGAACAACTCCCTTATATCGGGGTCCTCATCCTCGTATTCGATCTGCTGGCCGCCGGTGTTGTCGAACTGTCGCTGCCACGCCCCGAACCTCTTAAACTCGGGACTGTTCCAGTGCACGGCAAAGTAGCGGGTGGGTGTCGCCCCGTTGTTGAAATGCTGATGATATACCATGTCGGGTGGGCTCATCATAGTTCCCACTTCCCAATCGAATCTCTGCTTTGGTCCACCCTCCTTCCACATCAAGCTATATCCTGCGCCGGCGATGATAACGATGTGAGCGCCGGCTTGATGGCGGTGGCCCTTCTTGTATGTTCCCACCGGAAATTCGGAGATGTGGCAGCCCATAGCGTTTGCCGCCAGTGTAAAGGTCACATTCGTCCCGCCAGCGCCCCGCTCTTTCCAGCCCACGAGCTTGAAGGTTCTGGCATCCGGAATGAAGTTCGTTTTCCAGTACCTTCCGGCCTTGCCCAGTGCGCGACCCTGCCCGCTGAAGTAATCGTCCTCGGCGTTGTACCGATCGGCGAACACGAAGTCGTTATTAAAGATGAAGTCATCGTTGTGAAACAGGTTGATTACCAGTGGAGCGCTCGTTACTGACATCAGGCGTGCGGGGTTCAGGCCATCCGCGTTGAAATGCTGATGCCACGAGTTGAGCGGCGTTGCGAACACCGTTCCTTCGTTCCACTCCACCGTCTGCTTCGGTCTGCCCGGCTGCCACATCGTCGTCGCGCCGCGACCAAATACTACCAGGGTGACTTCCTCGAACATGTGTCGCTCAGGTTCAAGGTTGCCACCTGGAGCGATCTCCATTACACGCGCGTCGTCTTCCTCTTGATCGGCCAGGTTGATAAAGCAACCGTTCCCTCCGACTCTGGCCCAGGGTTTGAGCTCGACCGTGCGCAGGCTGGGAACGTGGTACCCTTTGTAAACCGGTATTCCTTCTTCCTTCTGCCATTTCTCATAAGTGGTGAGTTCCATGTCGCCGGTGGTCATTGGCATAGCAGCGTTTTCCTCCAAGAAAAATTGTGTCGAGTGCTACTTGTTCCTGTATTGCGGTCGCGGCAGCCTGACTTGGACACCCCCCCGGGCGAGCTCCTGCGCGAACAGGTTGAAGATCTCGGGGTCCTCGTCCTCGTACTCGATTTGCTGGCCGCCTTCCTGTCGGAACTTGCGGTCCCATTCTCCCCACATCTGAAATTCCGGGTTGCCCCAACGCAGCGCCAAATAGCGCGCAGGAGCTGGCCCGGTATTGAAATGCTGGTGGTACCACATGTCGGGCGGACTGAACATACTTCCTTCTTCCCAATCGTATCTCGTTTTCGGGCCGCCTTCCTTCCACATTAGGGAGTAGCCCTGGCCGGCAAGAATAATCACGTGCGCACCGGCTTGGTGCCGATGGCCCTTCTTGTAGGTAGCGAGAGGGAATTCAGAAATGTGGGCGACCATCGCGTTACCCGCGATTGAAAAAATGACATTAGTGCCGCCGGCACCTCTCTCCGGAAGCGGGAACAACCTGAAAGTCCTGGCATCAGGCACAAAGTTGGTCTTCCAGATCCTACCTCCTTGAGCCAGTGCGCGACCCCGGCTGGTGAAGTAGTCGTCTTCGGCATTGTACCGGTCGGTGAAGATGAAGTCATTATTGAAAATGAAGTCATCGTTGTGAAACAAATTGATGACTAACGGAGCGCTCGTCACGGCGAGCATCCGGGCAGGTCTTGAACCGTCTGCATTGAAGTGCTGATGCCAGGAGTTGAGAGGTGGCGAGAACACGCTACCTGCGTTCCACTCCACCGTCTGCTTTCCCTTGTCAGCCTGCCAGATCGTCGTCGCTCCACGCCCGCTGACCACATATATCAACTCCTCGAACATGTGCCGTTCCGGCTCGAGGCTGCCGCCGGGGGCAATCTCCATTATGCGACCGTCATCTTCCTCCTGGTCAGATAGGTTGATGAAGCAGCCGTCGCCACCTATTCTAGCCCAGGGCTGCACCTCGACGGAGCGCAGATTGGGAATGTGGTAGCCTTTGTGTACAGGGATTCCCTCTTCCTTCTGCCACTTCTCGTAGGTGGTGAGCTCCATGTCGCCCGTTGTCATTGGCATGTCAGCATTTGCCTCCAGCTAAGTTGTTAGTATGACGAGGCTTATTGGCCGTAAAGCTTCTTGATAAAACCGCTGTCCTCCAGCTCCTTGACAAACCTCTCGTCGACGAACTTGTCCGGAGTGAAGCTCTTCGCTGCGGGTGTTTGGGCGGCAACCTCCTCTATTACCAGGGCCAGTCCCTCTTTGGTAGGATACGGCACGGGCATGAGCGACTTCGCGCCTGGGCCGTTGTGCTGCACAAAGGCCTCTTCCAGTCCTTCAGCGTCGTCGAGCTTCGTGTACTTGGCAAGTATTCGCTTGGCTTCCTCTTTGTGCGTTCGCTGGTACTGGATCGCCTCGACCACAGATCTCACGTACTTCCGCACGACGTCGGGACTCTTGGCGATGTAAGACCTGGTGGTTGATATGGTGCCGTGCTGGTACGGAGCGTTGTCAAGCTTCGCCATATCCAGCAATTCGTTGAACCCGGCCCTTCTGACGATCGTCGTTCCAGGGGGGTTGAGAACGGTGCCGTCGATCGCACCGCTTTGAAGGGCTGCGGTGCGCTGGCTGTCACCGCCGATCTGGATAATGCTGACATCTTTGTCGGGGTCAAGTTTCATGCTTTTCAGAGCGAAGCGAAGGGCCACGTCGGACGAGGAGCCGAAGCGGCTGATGCCAAGTTTCTTGCCCTTCAACTGCTCCGGCGACTTGATGGTGGGTGCCACCATTACCTTATAGGGGAATGCGTTCGCCAGCCCCATCACGATCACCATATCACCGCCGGCCACTGTAGCTGCCACAGTCGAGGAGCCACCCGTATTGCCAATCGGAATCTCACCGCCAAGTATTGCCTGAGCTATTCTGGTACCGCTTTCGACGAAGAGCAGGTCGACGTCCAGCCCGTTCTTCTCAAATAACCCGGCCTCCTTGGCCACCCACAGCGGTAGAGGAGCAGCATCCAGCCCTGCGTAGCCTGACTGCAGTTTTACCAGTGGCTCCTTTGTCGGCGAAGGGGTCGGCTTTGCTGGAGCGGGCGTCGGCTTCGCCGGAGGTGGCGTCGGCTTTTGCTCTGAGGCCGCGGGGGACGAAACCTCCTTCTTGGCCGGAGCCTGCTGCTGAACAGCGGTGGGTGATGGCGCTGCAGGCGGAGGAGCCTGCGTCGTGCAGCCGCTAAGCAGAGTCGCCACAAGTAGGGGGACGATGCACAGAATGCGAACCGGGTAACCCATGTTGACCAACCTCCATTCTTCGTTTGACGCCCGATCGGGGAAAACAGGGAATGATGTTTGCCGCAGCGCACGGCCTGGAGAGGACGGCGGCCGTTGGGCCGACCTTCACTTGATTCACTTGTTCGGCGCCTACCATAGCACAGGCAAGGAGGGCTTGTCAACACGTCGGCAAGTAGGGACGTTGCATGCAACGTCCCTACTTGGTGGACATCCTGAAGTTACCGAACCGGTCACAGACTACGACGTGCCCTGCCGGAACAAAAACCGACGTCGAGGCCTGCTCGATCATCGCCGGCCCAACGATGCGCTGGCCATGCCGCATCCTGTTGCCGTCAAACAAAGGCGCCCTGACGAGCGATTCTGTCGACGGCAAGTAGATGTCACGGTAGCCTTTGAGCAGGGCCTCAGCGCTCTCCGCTATTTCTGCTTGCTCCTCAAAAGCAAACTTCTCAGTTCGCCCACGGCAGGTCAGACGCACGTTGACGATCTCTACCTCTTGCTCCGGCATAGCGAAACCATAGATCTGATCGTGCCGCTGGTGAAACCGCTCCACAATTGGCGCCAGGTCGCCCCCACCTATCTCGTCGGCCAGCACCGGTACTTCGACCTCGTGGTACTGCCCGATGTACCGAATATCAGCAGCGTAGTTCACGTCGATCTGATCTTTTGAAATCCGCTCGACCGCCAGGGTCTCGAAGCCCTCATATTCCATCTCATGGTAGAGCTGCTGCCAACGCCGGACGTCAAGCTGCAGGAGCGGTGTGTAGCAGGTGCGCGTGTAGTCGTGCTTGAGGTCGGACATCAGTAGACCGGCCGCCGTAAAGATGGAGGAATCCCTTGGAACAATGATCACCGGTATTTCGAGCTCAGCCGCGATCATCGCGGCGTGAATGGGGCCTGCACCTCCGGCGACAACCAGCGCAAAATCCCTCGGGTCGTACCCTCGCACCAGCGACACTTCTTTCACCGCGGCAGCCATATTTACGTTTATCACGTGGTACATCGCGGCCGCGGCCTGATCCACGTCTATGCCGAGTGGACGAGCCACAAGCTCCTCGATGGCCCTCTCTGCCTTCGCGACGTCTAGTTTCATTCGTCCGCCGAGAAAGTATTCCGGGTTCAGATAGCCCAGCACCAGATTCGCGTCGGTGCAGGTTGCCTCGGTTCCGCCAAACCCATAGCATGCGGGCCCGGGAGACGCCGTCGCGCTGCGCGGGCCCATATGGAGCAGCCCACCGCGATCTATCCACGCTATCGAGCCACCACCGGCGCCAATGGTATGAATGTCCACCATAGGCAGCGCCAGCGGATAGCGGTTGATGCTGCCATCGCGCACGATGGCCGGAATCCCATCTTTGATGAGTGCCACGTCGCAGCTTGTGCCGCCCATGTCCACGGTTATGCAATCACCGTGCTCCTGCGACATCGCGTAGGACGCGCCGGCTACTGCGCCGGCAGCCGGCCCCGAGAATACTGTGCCCGCGGCCACTTTGATCGCCCGCTCCGCGGACATCACTCCGCCATTGGCCTTCATAATCAGGAGCATGCCACCGAACTGGGCCTCGTTCAGCCTTGCGAGCAACCTGGAAAGGTAGTCTTCCAGAACCGGGCCGACGTAGGAGTTGAGGACCGCCGTGCACAGCCGCTCGTAGAAACGGATCTCCGGGAGTATCTCGGCCGAAACCGTTACGTATTTGCCGGGCATCAACTGCTCGACGAGGCGCCGTGCCTCTTCTTCATTCGACCGATTGGCGTAGGAATTAAGAAAGCAGATTGCCACACAATCCACATCGTTCTCCGCGAAGGTCTGTGCCGCCGCGCGAACGTCGGCTTCAGGAACGGTCTTGAGCACCTCCCCTTTGTAGTCGACGCGCTCGTCGACAGGCAGCCGCAGGTATCTGGGCACCAGCGGTGTCGCAGGAGGATACTTGTTGTCATAGATCCGCTCCTTGCGTCCTCTCCGCAACTCGAGGGCGTCACGTATTCCCTTCGTCGTAAGCAAGCCCACTCGCCGGCCCGTCAGCGTCAGCACCGCGTTGGTGGAAATGGTGGTTGCGTGAACGATTGCATCGACCTGCCCGAGAAAGTCGTCCAAGGAGACGCCGCGGCGTGCGGCCAGATCGCCCAACCCGTTGAATACGCCGAGGGATGGATCAGATGGGGTCGAGAAAGTCTTGTGGATATCCAGACTGCCATCGTGGTTTACCACAAGGAAGTCGGTGAACGTTCCTCCTACGTCGATTCCTATGCGGTAGCCCACGGGTCGCCTCCTTTGTCCGTTTTGGCAAGCCAAGCACGCCTGCGCTCGGTTTCTGCCAGATCCAACTGCAGAGACGTTGGCTCGACCACCACACCATATATGCTTGCCGCTTTCTGGGGCGACACGACTCCGTTGCGAACGTCGGCGACGACCTTTTCGATTGGCCGGCGCCAGGGTGCACCATAGCCCCCACCTCCGCCACTATGCTGCTCGAAGATGGTTCCCGGTGGGAGAAGTTGCTTCACTATCTCCTGTGGCCGGCAGCGATGCACACTGCCATCCGGCAAAGTGTACTCGAAGATGTTGCCATAGCTCGCCTTGCCCCCAAAAAGACCGTAACCTCCCTCGGGCTCGCCTTGCAGCACGCCTACGCCATCGCTACCGTAGTACCTCCATCGCGTCTTGTTGCCCATACCGCCTCGCCACTCCCCTGCGCCGGCGCTGTCTGGCTCGAACTCGTGCTCGATCAGGAAGAACGGGTCTTGAAGCTCGAAGAACTCGTAATCCTGAACGGTCGTGGACACAGAGAATATGGGGCCGACATTGTCCCAGCCATCAAGGCCCTGGGTGGCACCCCCTCCCCCCTTAAAAGACAGGAAGATGATGTCTCCAAAGGGCTGGTTCCGACGCGGGTCGAAGCCAGTGAACTGCAACGACATCGGGCGTGCCCAGCCCGCTGTTACCCGATCTGGTAGGGCCTGAGACAATGCCAGCATAATAGCCTCTCCGTTCATAGCGCTCATGAAGTTGCCGTAGTAAGTGGCTGCCGGCATCTGCGGATTGAGAATCGATCCTTTCGGGAACTGCACTGTTACGGCCCGTAACATGCCCTCGTTGTGAGGCATATCTGGATCTACCAGCATAGACAGTACGGTAAGCGTTGCCGCGTAGGCCGAGGCGAATGGTGCGTTGGTATATCCCCTTGCCTGCGGATCGGTGCCCGTGTAGTCGAACGTCATCTGATCGCCTTCGACCGTCACCGTCAGCTTGATTCGGTAGATCGTATCCTCGGCCACGGCGTGCACAAAGCTCTCTCCCGCATATGCGCCATCAGGGATTTCCCGGATTTCCTCGCGCATTCGCAACTCCGTCGACGCGTAGAGCTCGTCCACCAGTGCAAGGAACTTGTCGGGACCGTGTGCTTCCACCAGAGCCTGAACGCGGCGCTGTCCCACGGTGCAAGCGCCGATTTGAGCGCGCACGTCAGGCTCGACGAGATCTCGCATCCTGATATTTGAGAATATCAGGTTCCAGACGTCACGCCGAAACACGCCTTTCTCGTAAAGCTTCACCGGTGGAATTCGCAGCCCTTCCTGGTAGAGCTCGGTAGCCTCGGGATTCGTCGAAGACGCCACCGGACCGCCGATGTCGAGCTGGTGGCCCTTGCACCCCGACCAGGCGATCAGCTTGTCGCCGTGGAAAATGGGGACGTAAGCCCCGGCGTCGGAAAGCTGCAGGTTGCCCGAGAAAACGTCGTTGTGGTATATCACGTCGCCCGGATGAACGTCGTCGCCAAAGAAGTCGACCACGGCCTTGCACCCCCAGGGCACCGCAAAGGCGAAGAGGGCACGGAACTCGTCCTGCTCGAGCATGCCACCGCGGGCGTCCATAAGGGCAGTGCCAAAATCACGCGCCTGGTTGGCCAGCGGGGATCGGGTTGCTTTCAAGAGGATGTAAGACATTTCCGAGGCGATGGACTTGAGGCGCCGTTGGAATACCGAAACTGACACCCTGTCGGCCAGGGGTTTCTGGTTCGTCATCTACTTCAAGCTACTCCCTTGTCTTGTTACTCGCATTTGCCTAATCCATGATCAGGCAATCCTTGCGTCGACGTCTTCTAGGGGCAACCCTGTGTGGTTGCCCCGTTGCCGCTAGGCCAAAGACATCACGGCTACCGAAAAATATCCGGGCCGAACTTCTCGCGCACCCTTGCCCGAAGCGCAGGGCTGGTATCGACTGTCCTCGGGAAGTCCTTGATCCACTCATAGGGCTTGCAAGCGTCGATCACCGCGACCGAGTTGAAGCCCCGCTGGTCTTTCGGAATGGCGGCATCCAGCGGTCCGCTCCAGCAACGCCGCACGATGTCGATGGACCTTTCGGGATCGGCGCGGGTCGTTACGGCCCACATCACGTCGTTCAAGTTCGACGGATCGATGTCCTCGTCCACCACCACGATGAATCGGGCCATGTACGCACCCGCGTGGCAGGACAAGGCCGACAGCGCGGCCTGTTTCGCGTGCCCGGGGTACCGCTGCTTGATCGAGATAACGTTGAACAGCCGTGCAATGCCGATCTCGTGGCACCACACGCCCGCGATCTCGGGGATGCCAGCCTTCTCGACCTCGTCCCAAATCATCGCCGATTTCATTATGGTCCGCGCAAACGTCTCCTCGTTCGGCGGGCGGCTGGGAGGAACGCCGCAGATGATCGGATCGTCGCGGTGCAACACGCGGTGTACGACGACCGTCGGCTCGCGATGCTCTCCGCTGGCGTAGTAACCCAGCGCCTCCCCAAATGGCCCCTCCAGACGAGTATCGCCCGGCAGTATCTCGCCCTCGACCGCAATCTCGGCGTAGGCAGGAATCGGGAGACCCGTCACCTGTCCCTTCACCACCTCGATGGCTTCACCGCATATCGCTCCAGCGTAGTCGTACTCGGACAGTCCCCACGGCACTTCCGACATCCCTGCCAGGAAAAACAGAGGATGTTGCCCAAAACATATGACGACGGGACAAGGTTTCCCGCACGAGAAGAACTTCTCTCGGTGAATCAGAGCGTGTTTTCCCGGAGAAGTGTAAACCGTCAGAGTTCGCTCATCCTGGATCATCACGCGATAGGTGCCCAGATTAACCCATCCCTCGTCGGGATCGCGCGTGATCACCACACCCCCGGTCCCAATGTAGCGCCCGCCATCGTGCTCGTGCCATTTCGGCGCAGGAAACTCGAAGAGATTGATATCTTCGCCCGTGTGAACGTTCTCCAGGACAGGTCCACTCGAGACGAAGCGAGGGGGAATTGGCACGAGCGAGTTGCTCTTGGCCCGCCAGTTCCTGGCCGTCTCAACCGGCGTGAGACCGATGGGAAGCCCCAGCGTCATCGCCAAACGGGGCAGCGAGCTGCTTATGCCCGTCAACACGCGGTATCCAGGAGGATAGCCTTCCAAGTGATCGAACAGGATGGCTGGCCTCCTCGGGTTTTCGGCGTGGACCATCGCCGCAACCGCGCCAACCTCGAGATCCCAATCGGCGCCTCGCACATCTTCCAGTTGGTTCATGTCCCTTACCCGGTCGATCCACGCCCTCATGTCCAAGCTTGCCAAGAGCTTCCCTCCTACTTGTACTCTCCCAGCTTCTCCACCGCGTTCTTGACGAACTGCGTATCGACTTACTTCACCGTCATCGCCCACGGCCGTGTCGTCTTACAGCCTACAATTCCGGCTAGCTCCTCCTGCGAGACGTAATCCGACAACGCGATCTTCTTTACCGCACTGGCCGGAGCGTGTCCCACCTCGACAAAGGCGGACTCGATCGGCTTGGTGCTGTCAATCACGAGTGCGCCCACCGCGTCGGGCACCCGCTGGCCATTCACCTCGGTTGCCGGTACCGCCGGGTCGAGCCGATGCGTCGAAAGTGGCACGACGTAGGTGCGGCGCTTGGCATCTACCCTGCTGGCGATGGACCATAGCACCTGGTAAGGGTCGAAGGGGTCGACGTCTTCGTCCACGACGATCACGTGCTTGACGATGTCCCCGTAGGCATGGGCGAGTCCGACCATCCGCCCCACATCGCCGTTGCGCGTCGGCTTGAACTGAAGCACCATCATGCCGGGCAGAACGTAGTTGACCGCCCGTACGCCCGGGAAACGACTCGATAGCATCTGCTGAACGTAGGCCGCGGTGGCGATGTCCTCCGATACGTCGTGCCCGACCCACGAGTGCTCGAACATTGGGTTCGTTCGCATATTTACTGCCGCGAGGCGAAGTACGGGATTGCCGCTTGTCGGCGCGTAGTAACGAAGGAAGTCCGCCCAAGGGCCGGTCTGGCCGCGCTCGCGCGTGGCGATGTAGCCTTCGATCACCACCTCGGCGTCCGCCGGGATCATAAACTGCTCTCCCCACGTGTCCGAAGGAGTAACCCTCAATGGCTCGCCGAGAATACCCCCCGCAAAATCGTACTCGTCCACGTCCAGGCCCGGCCGCATTGACGCGGCCAGACGCCACAGCACGTTGTGACCGAAAACCTGGACAAAAGGAGCCCAGTCTTCCCCTCGTTCGCGATGCTTGGCCAGTATGTCTGACAGATGACGCGGCTCCATGTTGCAGAGAGCACGTTCCTCGCTTGCTATGAAATCACGGTGCCACGAAACGTTGTAGCGCCCGCTGTCGGGGTCCCGCGCAACCACCGGACCGGTGATCCACCCCGGCCGCGCATCCTGCTCGTTAGAACGATAGCCAGGTAGGTCGAAGAAGGATATCTCGGGCTGTCGCACCACTCTAGCCTTCACGGGTGCCACCTTTGGGTCGATCACCATGGACGGTAGCGGCCGTTTGATACGACGTAAGGTCTCTTGTTGGATAGCATAGGGCGAAGTCGCGTCAGGCATGCCGAACTCTATGGCAAGCCGAGTCCATGTGCCATCGGTCTGGTAGACGACTGAGCCTGGCCATCTCTGGCCATGCAAGTTCGTGACGTGCTCGAAAATCACCATCGGCATCTTCCCCGCGTCCTCGAGCTGCTGCAGGATTGCCGCGCACTCGCCCTCCGCGGGATTCAGCGGGCCCTTGTCGATTCTGATCAGTTCACCACCATGCTCCCGCTCCAGTTCCTCGATCATGGAGCGCAGGTCTTTATGCATTTCCTCCTCCATAACAGTACACGACGAGGGTTTCACCACGGAGACACCGTCCGAGACGTACTCCGGAGAGGCACAGAGACGAAGCCTCTCCGTGCCTCCGTGTCTCCGTGGTGAACGGTTACCCTATTTCCTGGGATGGGTCACGCCACGATTACTTCTGCACGGCCTTCTGATAGTACGTCAGATCGATGAACTTATCCGGCGTTGGCAACGGCTTTTGAAGATCGCCTGTCTCGCCCATGATGTCGATAACTGTCTTCATGCCTTCCATGTTGATTTCTCCCTCTCGAGACATCACCTGGGTGGGGCCCAGGAAAAGGTCATAGGTCATTTCTGCGTGCTTTGGCTGGGCCTTCGTGTATTTGATCAGGATCTGCAGGACCTCAGCCCGGTTCTTGGGGTCGTAAAGCCAGCGAGCGGAATTCGACAGGCCGCGCAGATAGCGCACCAGGACGTCGGAGTTGGCTTTCGCCCAGTCACGCTTCACTGTGATCACGTTGAACTGAAAGTCGCGAACCACGTCGGTCGAGAGCATCAGCCGGTTGAAGCCTTCCTCAACGGACTGGAAATCCTGCGGCTGGGTAAGCATCACGGCGGCCACCGCCCCGCCTTTTAGGGCGGCCAGGCGGTCGGGGGTACCTCCCACCTGCACCAGATCGTAGTCTTTTTCGCCCAGGCCTTTGGCCGCCAGCATCCGCTTCAACAGGAAGGTGCTACCATCCTTAATAGAGCTTACGCCAAGCGTCTTGCCCTTCAAATCGGCGACCGTCTTCGTTTGGGGGCCGCCCATCAGGCTGTAGACGATGCGGTTGAATTGGCCGGCGACAATGGATATTTCGGCGCCCTTGCCAATGGCGTTAATGACCGCATCTGGCGTCGGCCCGCCGGCTTCCAGGGAGCCGCCGACAATCGCCTGAATCACTTCCGCGTTGCTGCGCATAAAAATCAGGTCCATCGTGATGCCCTCGGCAGTGAAAAAGCCTTTCTCTATGCCAACGTAGATATCCCACGCGCCGGCGGTGGTGCCAATCTGCCCGTGCCTGATGGTTGCCGATTTGGCCGGCGCTGCCGCCTTCGCCGGGGCTTCCGCCTTGGCTGGGGCTTCCGCCTTTTGAGGGGCTGCGGCGGATGTGGGCGCAGCCGCACGAGTAGCCGTTGGCGCGGGTGCCGTAGACGCCGAACAGGCCGAGACCAATAGGGAGAGGACCACAGGCAAAACAAGGAAGCGCGATCTCATAGCTACACTCCTTTGATATGCTTAAATATCGGATCCGCTGCCGACCGAAGAGAATGATTTCTGGGCACGAGGTCTGCTGCGCTACCATACTACGAGAGGCAAAGCTTGTCAATACGCGTTTGAGCGTTTGAGCGTTTGGCGCTAGCACTTGACCTTGGCTCCCTGCCGGAGCTATAATGTAGTTGGCGAGTTGCGAGAAGCTACCTCTGAGTTGGTGCGTGTACCTTGTGAATGGGGCGGATGTCGGATTCAGCCGATAGCGCTTCATCGGCACCGACCACGAGGTTACTTTTTTGTCGGGAATAATGATGCAGGTCAAGCTATCCAGGCTCGTACTGATAGTCGACGACGACGTGGACCTCCAAGAACTGGTTGAAACGGTCTTGAGAGAAGAAGGTTACGCGGTTGCCAAAGCCAGCAACGGCAAGGAGGCCCTGAGCCAGATTCAGAAGGAGTTGCCCGGAGTCATTCTGCTGGATATGAAGATGCCAATAATGAATGGCTGGGAGTTTGCCGCTGCGTTTCGTGCCAGGTACGACCGGCTGGCGCCCATCGTGGCCCTTACAGGGGCCCAGGATCCCAGGGCGTGGGCAGAAGAGATTCAGGCAGCGGGCTCTTTGACCAAGCCGTTCGACTTGGATCAACTGATCGCGACTGTGAAGAGGTTTCTCGACTAGGCTGCACACTTAGCCCACGGCTGCCAGTGGCGCTGGACAAACTCAACCCAATGATGTATATTTCCAAACGTCAGGCTTGACGAGCTCTGCTAGGAGGTGGACTTATTGGCCAACACTAAATCGGCGCTCAAGATGATTCGCGTTGCCGAAAGAAGGCGCATGCGTAACAAGCCGGTGCGCTCGGCCGTGAAGACCCATATTTCGAAGGCTGAACGTCTCATTGCGAAGCAGTCGCCGCTGGAAGCTGTCGCCGCTGTAACCAGGGCGGTTAGCGCTATGGACAAGGCGGCGCAGAAGGGCGTAATTCACTGGAAGAACGCCGCGCGACGCAAGGCGCGGCTGATGAAGAAACTGAGCGCCGCTGGTTAATAGCACCCAATAGGTACCTCACGAATGAAGGCATTGCACTTTGCTGGCAATGCTTTTTGTTGCCCGCCGCTTGTTGACAAGAACACATGTTCGTGATAGAATCTCGACTAGAACGACTGTTCTATTGGCAGCTAGTCTGGAGGCAGTGAGCGTGGTGCGAAACGGCGACAGGTTATCGGCGCGTCAGGCGCGCATTCTGGATTTTCTACATAACTTTGCGACTAATCACAGCTACCCACCGACAGTTAGGGAGATTGGCCTAGGCACAGGTATCTCCTCCACATCGGTTGTGGATTACAACCTGAACATCCTCGAAAAGCTCGGCTTCATTCGCCGCGACCCTGAGGTGTCCCGCGGCCTGCAACTCCTCGACCAATCCTTCGGACGACGCAGCCTGTCGAGATTCGTCGCGCCCGTCGTGGGTAGAATCGCGGCGGGTGAGCCAATCGAGGCCATGCCTGAGCAAGAGGAGTTCGTGGAGCTTTCCGAAGACCTCGCACCAAGCAATGCTTACGTTCTTCGGGTGAAGGGGAAGTCGATGATCGACGATCTTATCGACGACGGAGACATGGTGGTAGTTCAGCCGCAGAACACCGCGGAAAACGGCGACATAGTTGTCGCGCTTCTTCTGAACGGCCCAACCGGCACAGGACAGGCGACTTTGAAGCGGGTTTATCGAGAGAAAGACCGCATCAGGCTACAGCCTGCCAACTCCTCGATGGATCCGCTCTTTGTGGAGCCGGGCGACCTGAAGATTCAGGGCAGGGTTGTTTCGGTCATCAGACAGATGGTCTAGCGGCAGTGCCAAGCTCCACTATCAGAAGGTGCACGGCTGTTTCGTCGTCCAACCGCCCAGTCTTCACCGCTCTGTCAGCTTCGGCAAGTCTCGCATAGGCCTTCGCAAGGCTAATGGGACCGAAGTTGCGGGACTGCTCCAGGGCCTTGCGCGCCACGAAAGGGTGAACGCGCAGAGTCGCTGCCACATCCTGGGACGAAATGCCCCGCTCCGCGAGCTCCTTGGCTTGAAGCAGTATCCGAAACTGGCGCGTTATCATCACCATCAAGTACTGAGCTGACGCGCCATCGTCCAGAAGCTCCTGCAGGAGTTGCAGGGCTGATCGCACATCTCGTCGGCCCACCGCATCCACCAGGTTGAATACGTTGGCTTCCCTGGCGTTGCTGGCGAGCGTTCGGACGTCGTGCTCCGAAATCTCGCCGGATTCGGCGTAGGCCAATAACTTGTCGATCTCATTATCGAGTGCCCGCAAATCATCGCCGGCGCAAGACGCCAACTCATAAGCCGCCGCCCGGTTTATGCGTCCGTGCTTTGTTCTCACCCGCTGCTCAATCCAATTCTGCAGCTCGACATCCTTGAGTATTCTGCCCTGGACGATCTTGCCGCCCAGCCTTCGAATGGCTTTGACGACGGAGCTCTGCTCGGAGATCGCACGATCCTCCACGAAAACCAGATCCGTGAAGGCTGGAACTCCTTCGATGAAATAGCATAGTTTCTGTTCCAGGTCAGATTTCTGCCCTTTACGGGCAGATGTGGCCGACGCACTCCGGGGCTCTGCTTTGCCGAGCATCCTGCGAACTATTACCAGGCGTCGCTCGGCGAGAAAGGGTACAGCTTCACAAGCTCTTTGTAGCTCTTCCAACGAGCTCTTGGGGCCGTCGTGTACCGTGGTGTTCAGATCCTGCAGCCCACGGTCGCCGAATTGGGCCTTAAGGAGGGCCAGTTGCTCCTGGCCAAAGAAGTCGTCCTGAAGCAAGAATATCATCTATTTCTTGTACTTGCTAATCTGCTCCTGGGCCTTCTTGGCATCATCCGTGTTGGGATACACGTCAATGATCTTCTGCCATCTGGCAACGGCCCCCTCCACATCAGGGGGATTGCCGTTGGCAAGCGCGATGCCAAGATTAAAAAGCGTCTGACGTTTGTTTGGCTCGTACTCTAGTGTCTTGTTATACTCCCCAATGGCCTGGCCTACCATTCCCTGATAATAGTAGGCCACCCCCATATCGGTGCGCACATCGGTGTTCTCGGGAGTGATGTCCAATACTTGCGCATATCGGTCGGCTGCCTGCGCCCACTGGCCGGTGTCGTAGTACAGGTTGGCGAGCCGCTTCAGAATATCTGCATCCCTGGGATTGTCCTTGGCGGACTCCTCCAGCGCGGTGATCTGCTGCTGGGTGGAGTTGTCGACGACTGTTCTGGGCGCACTACTCGTCCCCGCCGCTGAGCCGGGTGCCTGATTGGATGCCGCCTGGGGAGCCACCGTGACGACGAGGACGAGAATCATGGTGAAGGCAACGGCGCCGGCGATGATCGGGTTTATCATCTTGCTTTTGGAGGCCACGCTGCTGGGCTTAGACCATTTCGCCGGCCTGGCCAGCTTCTTCGACTTCTTCATTTTCTTGCCCATAAGTTCTTGTTTCACCCCCGTAGGGGCGAGGTTTCCTCGCCCTGGCGCCTGATTGGCCGGTTTCACACCAAGGATTGCCTGCGACGCCGGGAGTATACCAGAATTGCGAGAACAGTGTCAAAGGCCGGCAAATGACAGTGACGTCGCCCAACTCTCTTTTGCAGAATTGCGTGCCCTCCCATCCCCTATGCCTCGGGGACGATGCGAGGGTGAGGCGCGCTTCCCCGCCACCTCCACAGCCACCGTGTACGTACTTGTACGTACCCCAACTACGTACTCGTTTTTGAGGGTTTGTACGTAGAAAAAATACGTACAAGCCCGGATGACAAGCCCAATTCTTTGCGCTAAGCTACCTGCCAGCATATCCTCTGGTCGCGTTAGTTCTACAGTAAGTTATCTGGCAGAAAGTAATCAGTAGACCGCCAGTCGTCACCAAACGGCACAGTGCCTGAGAACGCACTGACGGCTGAAAACTGATTGCTGACAGCTACCTACTCGGCGGAGGTGTGATGATGGCGAGATGGCTTTCCACCCGTTCCCCCCTGCTCCGCGTCCTGAGCCTGCTGTGCGTCGCTTCGCTGCTCTTGAGCACCTTCCCTTCGCCGCTCGACAACGCGCCCACGGCCGTCCCCCGCTCCGCGAGGGCGGAGGGCGCCGAGGCCAACGTGCCTGCACCGCCGCCCACGGCTGCCACGCTTACAGCGCCTACCTCCACGCAGCCGGCTGTGGCATCCGTCGCCACCGGCACGGCCTTGCCTACCGCTACGCTCAGCCCGACCGTGCCGCTCTCGCCCACGGCCACCGT
>JACQUC010000140.1 GCA_016210495.1 Chloroflexota bacterium | reverse complement strand
GAGTAGCGGCCCGAACGTACGTATGCCGTCGAGGAATAGCCGAGTGTGGCGCTCCACGACAAATCCTCCCACCCGGACAACGCATCGGCGTAAACGAACGTGCTGGCCGCGCTAGTTGGAGCCATCCCAAATTGCAGGAAAACCGAAGTCACGAGCAGTGCCACCACCAGTGCTAAGCGGAATAGACGCATCTTTTCTCCCCCTCCCGACCTCTTTGCGCTAGGTCTCTCGATGAACAAGCAAGAGCTAAAGCCCTGCTTGGGCACTCCCGATTATAGCCAGGGTCGAGAGCGTGTAAACCGAGAAATTAGTACTAGCGGGCGGTGGCGCAGGATGTGTTGGGCGTGAGTTGGCTGGCTAAAAGGGGTGGAAGCAGGGAAATAAGTACTACCCAACTTCCGCAGTCGCGAAGCGAAAAACAGCGGTTGTAGGGATAGGCGCCTACGCAGGATCGAGGGCCAGGCCCATGCTCCAACTGGCTCTTGCAAAAGGGGGCGTCAGCTTAGTATGATAATCCGAAGCCGCGAGGCCGCGCGGGACGCCTGATTTGGCAGCATTGCGCCAGCTTACACTGGGATTGGCAAAGAGCGATGTGGGCGGATATTCCTGAGATCATGCGGATCAGCCGACGGCAGCCTTTGGTGTCCGTAATAGTTGCTTCCTACAACCACGCAGATTTCGCGGGAGCGGCTATCTCCAGCGTGCTGGGACAGAGTATCAAAGACATTGAGGTCATAGTGGTAGACGATGGTTCGAGCGATGGGACACCGGACGTAATAGACAGGCTTGCGGACCATCGACTCCGCGTTATTTTAGTCTTGCACAACCGACGGGTTCATCCTCGTAACCTGGCGTTGGGGCTGGCAAGAGGGCGCTATGTCGCATTTCAGAATTCGGACGACGTATGGGCAGAAGGTAAGCTGTCCCAGCAGCTTGAAGTCCTCGAAAAGGATAGGCGGATTGTCGCTTGCTTCACCGGCGTAGACCTGATTGGCCCGCATGACGAGCCAGTTACTGGATCGTGGGCCAACGGCCTGTTTTGCGCCGAGAATAGGACGAATGCGGAATGGCTAAGACGCTTCTTCGATCACGGCAACTGCCTGTGCATCTCCTCGGCTGTTGTGCGGCGCAGGGCCGTCGAAGATGTAGGTCGCTTTCGCGCGCATTTGGTTAACTTGGGCGATCTCGATCTGTGGATTCGCCTCGCCGCGGTTGGCGATTTTCACGTTGTGGCAAGTCCACTCACCAGGATGAGAATAATTCCCGAGCGTAACATCAGTCGACCAGCGGCCGACATAGTGCGACGCGCCACGATGGAGTACGCTGAGGTTCTGGCGAGGTACGCCGAGCCGCCCGCGTGCAACCGTATCCTTGAAGCTTTTCCTGATATCCTATCGCAGCACGCTCAGTCTCTCGTGGCCCAGCTAGCCGGACTTGCCATCTATGCCTGGGAGCGCTCACCTGCTCATTACTTATTTGCTGACCGCGTACTGGCTGACATTCTAGACAATCCGCGAAAGAGAGAGGAATTGGCGCGAGAATTCGGTGCCCGAACAATCCACGAATTCATCAGGAAGCGAGGCGAGGTCCAATTAGACTTTATCCGCGACTAGGAGTTATCTCACGCCCGAAGTGGATCGAGGAATGGTTCGCCCCCATCCTTGAGGGCTCTGGGTTTCGAGTTGAGAGCTCGACACTGGCATCGTCAAAAGGTTGGGAACTAGCCGACGGAGCGATCCGTCACCGCTCGAATCGTTTTTTCAGGGTAGTTGGTGCTCGCTGGAAGGGGCCTGATGATGAGGACGTCACGCAGCCGCTAGTCGAACAAGATGAAATCGGCACGCTTGGTTTCCTTGTCCGGCGTATCGAGAACCGTAGTGAGCTGCTTGTACACGCGAAGATCGAACCTGGAAACGTTGGCATTATTCAGTTGGCTCCAACGTGTCAGGCGACGGCTAGCAACGCGTCCAGAGTGCACGGCGGCGACTATCCACCTTATGTCGAATGGTTTGTGGAAGGGGATCCAGACATTGCCAGCGAATCTTTGCAGAGTGAACAGGGTACACGCTTTCTCGGCAAGAGGAACCGCAACGTGCTAAGGTTCGCCACTCAGCCTATCCCTGGGAGACTTACTCACAGGTGGTTACCAGTAGAAGAAGTGCTTGATCTAATGCTTGTAGATCACCTGATGAATACTGACGCGCGATCAGTTCTGGTCTGCAGTCCATGGGAAACGCTGATTGGCAGGACGCCATTCACGCGATACAGGTCGGGCTTCGGATCTGAGCTCTTGCACTCCTTGGAAGGCGGCGCGGTTAGCGAGGATCTTGGAGAGATTCGCAGCGGGATAGAGACGCTTCGTGCCAAGACTAGCCCGCCCGAAGTCATACCCCTGGAGGAGCTGGAGGGGTGGAAGATAACCGATTTCGGTGTTGCGCCCTGCGCCAAGGGGCCGTTTGTCGTTCGCCACATAGAAGTCGAAGCTAGGGGACGGGAGGTACCCGTTTGGGATCAGCCCATTATAGACAGCAGCGACGAAGGAAGTGTGGCGCTCATTTGCGGACGCAGAGGCGGGATCCTGCACTTCCTCTTTCGCGGTCAGGGCGAAGCCGGATTGTACCACCGTGTTGAGCTTGGCCCCTCTGTTGATACGGGAACTGGGGGGATAGAAGCGGTGGATATTCCAGTTGACTACCCCAATGCCGTCTTGCGGGCTGAGTGTCGACAGTCCGAGGAGGGCGGTCGTTTCTTTCAGGATGTCAATCACTACCGAATCCTGGACGTGGATCAAGCGCTCGAGGTGCCTTTCGGATGGTACTGGCTTACGCTAGCTCAAATCCGTACGTTGCTCGACGGGGGTGGCTGGCTTACTAACGAAGCTCGAAGCGCACTGGCCCTTTTGCTCCATTGGCTTTAGTTTAGTAATCGGTGCGAAATTGGGACCGCGTAGGGGCGAGGTTTCCTCGCCCTGGGGCGCGGTGGGGCACGTGGCAGCCATTTTGCACCCAGAATCAGTTCGTGGCGATATGATTCGTTTTACAGCAGGCGTCGAGAAAAGCCTGGCAAGTAATGAAAGGGGGCCGAATCATGGCTGTAATGTCACTGGAAATCGAGATTGCCGCGCCGGTAAGCAAAGTGTTCGACTATGTCACGGACGTGGAGACGCATCCCGCTTACGCCGACTTTGTATCCAGCGTAAGGATCACTTCGTCAATAAGGCGGGGCAAGGGCGTCACTTTTGTTC
>JACQUC010000135.1 GCA_016210495.1 Chloroflexota bacterium | reverse complement strand
GGCCCCAGCCGCCCAACCCTGCCACCCCTCGCCCCTACGCTCCACCACCCAGCCCCAACGTAGGTCCTTGTTGGCAGCACGCTGGAATCATCAAGGCCGGGTGTTCGCTCAAACTCCATCAAAAGGTCCATGTCACCGCTCCGCCGTGGCGCAGCGTGCAGGTCTGATTGACACCTCGGCTGCCTTTGCGTTCGCCGACCGAAATGATGCCCATAACCGTGCCGCCGAGGCAATCTTCACCCGCTTGCGCAACATTCTTGCTAATTCGGGATATCTGCCATATAATCTTACTATGATTAGGTTAGCGAGGTGTCCCTATGGCTGTGACCTCTACTATTTTTCAGGCGAGTGATCTGAACCAAAAAGGACGCGCCCTTCTCGATGCTGCGCGTGCTGGGTGGGCACGGCTTCGCGACAAAGATGGTGTCAGTCTAGTAATGCTGCCTGAGAAACGCGTTGATGCTTTGCTAAAGGTCGCTGACGCCGTCGCCAACCTACTAACTATCGAACGAGCCCTTGCGCACAAGCAAGAAGGTCAACTGGATTTGTCTGGCTTTGGCGAGTGGACCTGGCTGAGGGTGTTCGATGAGGACGACCTTGCGGAGTTCACCGATGAGATGCGGGAGGCCGTTATCGTGGCCGCGCGGGAGCAGTCCGCTGACCTGCTTGAAGAGACCCTTCGTCGCTGGCTCGTAACCGCCGAGGTCCTTCGGGACCCCCTTCGTCGCGAGATACTTCTTGGCACGGACCGTGAGGAGGATTACGTCGAGGTGTCCCGGGCGGAGTAGCATCGAATGGCCGATAGCGCATACCAGCCCTACGTTCCGGCAAGACGTCCGGGCGGAAAGCCCTCGAAAAAGCAGAAATACCGCGTGCTCGTGCATCGACGGTATCTAGAAATGTGGCAGAAACTGCCCGAACGAGTAGGGATCGTTAACGCTCAACAGTTCTACGATCACGTCGCTCACAACCCGGGAATGATTCCATCAGTCGGGCAGGCTACGATACTTGCAGGTAAGGCAGGTAGGCCTGCCGAGGAAGGCTTCTCACGGACTATCCACTACGAAATCACTGGTGCAGGACGGATCGACTACCAGTTCAACGACTCGTACTGCGGAGGGGCGCGTGGCGATCCGCACCCCGTTGTTCGCATCCGCACCATCGACTTGTCCAGTCACTGACGCTCGGCCTAAGCGCGCCAACAACGGGTAACGTGGGCGAGCACAGAGGCCCCAGCCGCCCAACCCTGCCACCCCTCGCCCCTACGCTCCACCACCCAGCCCCAACCCGCCTTGGGCGGATTACGTAGAGGTGGCCCGCGACTTCCAGTCACCATGCCGGGCGCGAATCCGGTGACCGCGACATCCGCTTGCACCGCAATAGGGATTGTGGTAGTATCCTGGTAGGATTGGATAGGGGTGATTACGGTGGTAGGTCACACGAAGAAGCGCCGTGAGGCCGCCACGCCAGGCTATGACAAGTTTGCCATCACGCTGCCGCGCGAACTCGCCCAAGAGGTGCGCCGAAGAGCAGAAGAGCGGCATGCACCCTCCTTGAGCACCTTTTTTTGCAGAGAAAATGGCAGAGGCGTTGGAAAAAGATAGGCTATTGGAAATACTGGATGAGATGGACGCGAAGTACGGACCTCCCGGTCCCGAGGCGGTCACATGGGCGAAAGAAGTCCTGTCCATCGGTTCCACACCACTGTTGTAACCACCGATCCGGACGATATCCGGCGGCTTGACCCGTCCCTGCGAATCAGAAGCCTCTAGTCCCTTGAACAAGCTCAACGGTTCTACGGACATGGGCTTGACTCTCCGTGTGTGTTCAACTATGATGACTTCCGTCAGGCGGCACGGCGGGTCCGACGACGAAGTCCTCAGGTTTGCAGTGCTTTCCAAGTTGTTGCTCTAAACATCCTATCGGCTAATCCACGCCGCTGACGATGAGGAAACTTGAACCGTGACCGCTAACGGTCTAGGCCGGCCTTCTGGTTCATTAGACACTCGGGGAGGCACTTATGAGCCATTGGGAACGCAGGAAGCTATCGGTACTCGTCTTGGCCGCCATCTTTTCTCTGGCGGTTCTCGGTGCCCTCGTCACGGCTGGCAGGCCAGGCGAGACGGTTGGCGCCGCCGGCGCCCCTGACCTGTCTAACTCTTTCAAGCAGGTTAGTAGCACGACAGCCAGCCCCGGCCAGGTGCTCACCTATACCATTGTCTTGAGCAACACCGGCGATGTCAATGCCACCACCCTTATCACCGACGCACTGGCGTCGAGCTTGACCTATTCGTCTGGCAGCGGTAGCAGTGGCGTCGTTTACAACACTAGCTCCCGCTCGATCGGTTGGACCGGCACGGTGACTGCCGGCGCTGCTGTCTCAGTCACCTACAGCGCTACTATTACGAATCCGCTGGGTAACGGCACGCTCATCACGAATACCGCAACCATCAACGACGGCCAGAACATCCCCCTCAGTACCCGCCCAGTCACCACGACCGTTTCCTCGGCGCCTATCCTGACCACTTCCCAGAAGACGGTCAATAGGGCTATTTCCAGTCCGGGTGGCACCATTGGCTACAGCATCGTGGTGAGCAACACGGGCAACGTGAATACCTCGGCTCGGGTGACGGATGACCTGCCGGTCGGGGTGGCCTACGTGGATGGGTCGCTGCGAAGCCCAATGGGCACCGCAGCGTATGACGGCGGCACACGCAGCATTTACTGGACGGGTACAGCGCTCGTGGGAGTGCCGGTGACTATTCGATATCAGGCCACTGTCCCAGCCTCGACGGCCAGCGGCAGCATCCTGATCAACACCGCTACGATCCAGGCCAGTGGTGGCGGTGCATGGGTCACGCCGCCGGTCACCGTCACGGTAGCTTCCAATCCGTCCCGTGTCGGCTGGACCAATCTGGGCCTTTACGGCGCCCGTTTGGAAAGCGCCGTCGTGGATTCTGCCACCGGTGTCGTGCTGGCGGCTACGGGCGGAACCGTCGGGGTCTATCGCAGCGTGGATGGCGGAAACTCGTGGCGTCCCTCCACCAGCTTCGCCGGATGCCTGCGCCTGCTGCTGGACAGGGCGAGCGGCGCGGCCTACGCGTCCTGCCGCCCCAGCCCAAACGCACAGGGCGTCTGGAAGAGCACCGACGCCGGGGCCTCCTGGACCCCTATCGTCAACAGCAGCCTCGTCCCCGGTTTCAGGGATGGGGAAACCCGGGCTTTGGCGCTGGCTGGCACGACCCTCTATGTCGCGGGCGGCTCCGACGGAAACCTCTATCGAAGCACCGACGGCGGAGCGTCCTGGAGCCAGCGGGGAAGTCCCGACGCTAGCCAAGTCCGCGGCGTCGGAGTGGATGCGACCAACCCGGCGGTGGTCTACGCGACCACGTCCAGTAAGGCGTTCAAGAGCACCGACGGTGGCGCCACCTGGGCGGACATATCGCCCGTCGGCGGATCTGATTTCAGGGCGGCAGCGGTGAACCCTCATAATCCCAGCATCGTCATGCTTGGCAGTATGGCCAACGGAGGAGGCCGTTTGTACAAGAGCAGTGATGCCGGGGCATCGTGGACAACTGTCCTCTCGGAGAGCTATAACTCGTGGATACAGTTTCACCCAACCGACCCCAATACCGTCTACATTCAGGGCAGAAGAAGCACCGACGGGGGGTTAACATGGTCGGGGTTCGGCATCAGAGGCGGCGGCTTGGCGGTCGATGCGACCAACCCCAACATCATCTATGGGGGATCGACCCAGGGCGTACACAAGAGCACGGATAACGGGGCTACCTGGCAAGAAGTAAACACGGGACTCGAAGAGATGATGGTTCTCGACGTGCGGCAGAACTCACAGGACCCTAACAACTTCTTCATCGCCTCCCCCTCGGGATTCGGCAGCACAATCGACGGTGCCCTCAACTGGACGTGGCCGGTGCCCGTCAGCAGTAACTTCGACGGGATCGAACGGTCAGAAGAGATAGCAGGCTCTGCCGTGGCCGTGGAGCCTTCGGCGGCCTATCTGGCAGGAGGAGCTGGAAACAACCTGGCTATGGGCAGGAGCACCGACCACGGCACGACCTGGGCTCCGGGCAATCTGCGACAGGTGATACAGAGCAATCTGGGCGCATCTACACGCGCAGGAGTGGCGGAGATCGGCGTGGTACCGGGCGAGGTGGGCCGTTTGTTTGCCGCTGTGCGCGAGAGCTCAGAGGGGAACGCTACCCCCAAGGGCGGGGTGTACGAGAGCGTTGACGGGGGACTCACGTGGACGGCCACCGGCCTGACCGGTGTTCCTGTGAACACGATCGATTTCGGGCGCACGGGCAGCGGCACGATTGTCTACGCCGGGGTAGGGGATTGGTGGGGCCGTTACGCTGGGGCGGGGGGCGTCTACACGGCAACGACCAGCAACGCTGCTACGTGGCATCAGACCGGCATCCCTGCCGCGGCTATCACGAAGCTACGGGTGGATCCGACCGATCCCCTGAGAGTGTATGCCGGGGGCGGTTTCGTCCGGGGCAATGATCCGGCGGGTGCCCTGGCCGGTGTTGTGTACAGGACCGACGATGGGGGCGCCACGGTGCAGATTATCACTCCCCCGCAATTGCCGTCGAGCGGTCCCACTGGAATCCAGGCCATGGCTATCGACCCTGTCTTCCCCGGTAATATCTTCGTGTCGGTAGGCAACACCGTGTATCAGAGCGCCAATGGTGGGAGCACCTGGAGCATCTTCTCCCAAGCTGACCTGGGCATGGCGTGGATCGGCGCGCTGCTTGTGCCCCTGGCAGCCCCGTCGCCGGTGATCACCTTCACCGCCACGATTAGCGGTGATGAGGCAACGCTGAGTTGGACCAACCCCAGCGACGCTGACTTCGCGGGTGTGGCGCTGCGCTACTCCACCGAGGGGTATCCTCAGCTTTCTACGCACGGTACCGCTCTGGCCACCTACGCCGGCGCACCGGGCGCCATCGGGTCTCACGTCCAAAGCGGTGTTGTGGCCGGCACCACGTACTACTACAGCGCTTTCGCCTACAACACGGCGGGGCGCTACTCCTTGCCAGCTCAGGCTGCTGCTAACTCCAACGCGCCCGGACCGGTGAATGCTGCCGGCGCACTGGCGATGGGCTCTATGGCCGTCCCGACGGGAATGGTTGCCGTTCAGACCAACACCAGCTCGCGGAACATCTTCGCCGCCGCTGGCGGTGGTCTATTCGCCGCTTCAATCTCAGCCGATGAAGCCCCTTATCGACTCTTCCTGCCTGTGATTATGGCGGAGTTTCAGGCCAGTTGGTAGTTGGGCAGCAGGGAGTGCATCTCCTACGAATTTCTTCAAACTCCTCTCCAAAACGTTGTTTTTCCCACCCCCTAACTGAATTATATATAGTAGAACACATGTTCTATCAAGCCGAGCTGTCGGCCTCTAGCAAAGGCACCTCCGGGGGCCGGCGTCACCGACACCTGACGGCTGAGCGCTGACTGCTAACAAACGAGGTGGTCAACCCAAAATGCCAAACGAAGCCAAAATCCAAGCCTACCGGCCTGACGTCCTTCTCGTAAAGACTTCTGCCCCGCGACCCAATTCTACCGAACGAAGCCAAATCGAGAGCGAGACGGCGCCCCGTGCAGCCCTCGACCCCCATTTCTGCCGAACGAAGCCAAAAGGAGCATGGCCCGTGACCTATTTAATGTAGGGGCGAACGGCTGTTCGCCCGCATAGGCCGTACGCAGACGTATGCGATTCTCGCGAAGACGGATCACAGGGCCTCGTGCCCGCGACCCAAGTTGAAAGACCGGCGACGTAGCCGATATAATCTCCTTGTTAAGGTGCCTGAACGAAGATCGGGGTAAATATTTGCTGTATTACATTTGGACGGTTGGTTGTCAGATGAACAAGGCCGACTCGGAGCGGTTGGCGGCGGCGCTGGAGCGCGTGGGGCTGCGCGCGGCGCCTGCCTGGGATAAGGCGGACGTCATCGTGGTGAACTCGTGCAGCGTGCGGGGTAGCGCGGAGCAGCGGGTGCTCGGCAAGCTGGGGATGCTGAAGCCGCTCAAGCGCGCGAGGCCGGACGTTGTTATCGCGCTGGCCGGCTGCATGGTCGGGGACGAGCTGGGCGCGCTCCGCAGACAGCTTCCCCACGTGGACGTGTTCCTGCGCCCGCTGGAGGTCGAAGAGCTGCTGCGGAAGGTGGTCGAGAGAAGGGACAGAGCGGGGACGCCGACGAGGGTTACCGTAGCCGCGACAAGGACAGCGCACGAGATGCTGGAGGTTGCTGAAGAGTGCCCGGAGGTAGCCCCGGCGGGGCGGGACGGCGACGACGCCGACCTAGCCACGGGGCCATCGCACGGGCCGGTTAGGTGGGTGCCGATTATCTATGGCTGCGATAACTTCTGCACCTATTGCATCGTGCCCTTCAGACGCGGCCGCGAGAGGAGCCGACCCATCGACGAGATCGCCGCCGAGGTGCGGCAGATGGTGGCGGACGGGGCGCGCGAGGTAACCTTGCTGGGGCAGAACGTGGACTCGTACGGCCACGACCTGCCGGGGCGGCCTGACCTGGCGGACCTCCTGGCCGTGATCGACGGCGTCCAGGGCCTGCGGCGCATTCGGTTTCTGACGTCACATCCCAAGGATATGTCGGACAGGCTGATCCGGACGGTCGCGCGATTGCCGAAGGTGTGCGAGTACATCAATTTGCCCGTGCAGGCCGGCGACGACGAAATTCTCAGGCGCATGGGGCGTCGGTACACGGTGGACCAATATCGGCGCCTGGTCGAGCGCATCCGCGCAACGATTCCCGGCGTGAGCCTCTCGACTGATCTGATCGTCGGTTTCCCCGGCGAGACGGACGAGCAGTTCCGGAGTTCGTACAGCCTACTGGAAGATCTACGCTTCGACGCGGTGCACGTGGCCATGTACTCGCCTCGCCCGGGCACGGCGGCGGCGCGCCTGGCCGACGACGTTCCCGGAACCGAGAAGAAGACACGCCTGCAGATGGTCGAGGCCCTCCAGGAGCGCATCGCCGCCGAGAACAACCTGGCCCTGCTGGGCACGACTGTCGAGGTGCTGGTGGAGGGCAAGAACAAGGATAAGTGGCAGGGAAGAACCTGCACGAACCGCCTGGTGTTCTTCAAGAGCGCCGAGAACTGGCTGGGCCGGCTCGCAGTAGTGAAAGTCGAGACTACGGGCCCGTGGTCGCTGCAGGGGGACTGCGTTGGCCTGGCAAGTGTTGCGCAGCCGCTGATAACGTAGGGGCGAACGGCCGTTCGCCCCATAGGCATTGAGCTAAGGCGAATGCTGATTTCAGAGCCATCGGCCGGGGACGTCGTTAACGTAGGGGCGAACGGCGTTCGCCCGCATCGTTAGTACGAAGATACAAGAAATCGCCGCGAACATTGACGAGGGGGCATCGTGCCCACGTTTTGCGCGCTAGATGGGCATCTGAGTGGATTCTGGAGATCGTACTGGCGAACGCCGTTCGCCCCTACATTAAGACCGTACGTCTGCCGGCCTAACGACTGCTTAGCTT
>JACQUC010000132.1 GCA_016210495.1 Chloroflexota bacterium | reverse complement strand
CACGAATCCACGGATTCAGGGTGGACTAAGGGCATAAGGGCGTTGATGAACTGTCGTTAGCTATGATAGCATGGTGCAGACTAAGAACCCTCTGCACATGAGGGATCGATGGGCGTGGTAGGGACGTTGCATGCAACGTCCCTACCACGCCACCCTAACCAGGAGGAGGAAAGTGTCAGAGAAATCCGCAGCTCAGAAACTTGCCATAAAGGAAGGCCAACGGTTCCTTCTCGTGAACGCACCCGCAGGGTATCAAGATCTGCTTGCCGATTTGCCCAAGGACGTCAGCGTGGTTACAGAGCCGAGCGGGACGACCGACGTGATCCAGTGCTTCGTCACGTCGAAGGCGCAGCTCGAAGAGGTTTTGCCGAGGCTGAAAGCTAACCTCAATCGGAAGGGGATTTTCTGGGTTGCCTATCCGAAGGGCACATCGAAGATCAAGGCAGACATCAACCGTGACATCATCCGCGGCTACGCCCAAACTATCGGCATGGAGGCGGTCGCCATCTTCTCCATCGACGACGATTGGGCGTGCCTCAGGCTGAAGGTCGTTTAGGCGTCCCGATTCGCTTATCTGTTGCACGGCTTTCGCCAGGATATGATTATGCCTGCCACACGGCCGCAACTACCCTTTGTGCCGTCACGCCGTCGTACGGACAAATGCTTTCGCCAGCAGGTCTATCGCGAACGCCAGAATGATCGTGCCGACGATAGCCGGCTGTATGGCAATACCCGCCAATGAAGGCCCGAAATCACCGAACCGGGCCGTTCCAATCCAGCTCCCGGCCAGCCCGGCCAGGATGGCTTCCCCAAGAAACATTCCAGCGGCGGCAAGTGCCCCCAGACCCTGTCTGCCACGGAAGCCTCCGTGGAGAAGGGCCACCCGTTGCCTTCGCCCTTGTTCGGACTTTGGTGGAAACCTGTTATAATGTCTGGAAGGGAGTTTTGGTCTTGCGGGTTCAATCACGGGACGCAATGACGCGTCGCGACAAAGCCGTGTTCGCAGTGTTGCTCGTGACCTATGCCGCCTCGGCTGTGTACTACGCCGTATGGTGGTTTCAACCCGAGCACATCCCCCAGAACTGGAGCTCGTTGGGCTTCCTCGGCGCGCTTCTGGATACCGTCTACTTCGCCCTTCTCTCCTTCGTGATATGGCGTGGCGTGGTTCAGAACCTGTTCACCTTTTGGATCGTCTCGAGCATGAAAACCCCCGTGTACGTATCTCCCAGCCCAGGGTCGAAAGTGGCGATGCTCACCGCCTTCGTTCCCGGCAAAGAGCCCTATGAGACCCTGGTGGAAAACCTGGCGGCGATGAAGCGCGTGTCGTATCCCCACGATACCTGGGTTCTGGACGAGGGGGACGATCCGGTGGTCAAGAATATCTGTCGCCGGCTTGGCGTGAAGCATTTTTCGCGCAAGAACGTCCCCGAGTACAACCAGCCAGCCGGAAAGTTCAAGGCTAAGACCAAAGGGGGTAACCACAATGCCTGGGGCGCCGAGCACGGGGATGAATACGACTTCGTGGCGCAAATGGACGTCGACTTCATCCCAAAGCCTGACTTCCTGGAGAAGACGTTGGGATACTTCCAGGACCCGAGCGTGGCCTTCGTGGGCTCCCCACAGATTTACGGCAACCAGGATGCGAGCTGGATAACGAGGGGGGCGGCTGAGCAGGCCTTTATCTTCTACGGGCCGATGCAGAAAGGCCTGTACGGCAAAGGGATGCAACTGCTGATCGGCGCGAACCACGTGCTGAGGACCGCGGCGTGGCGGGACGTCGACGGGTACGCAGGGCACATCGTGGAAGACCACCTCACGGGTATGAAGATCTATGCAAGAGGCTGGAAGAGCGTCTATGTGCCGGAAGTCCTATGCGTTGGCGAAGGGCCTCCGAGCATGGCGGCCTATCTCACCCAACAAACCAGGTGGGCCTTTGGCTGTCTGGACATCCTGTTCCGACACACGCCACGTTTTATGTCGAGCTGGAAATGGACCCACCGGCTCGGGTATCCGCTTCTCCAGGTCTGGTATGTCTTTGGCCTGGCTCAATTGCTCGGCGTGGTGCTCACCACGTTGTATCTGACAGTCGGCCTCAGGGTGACGTCGATGAGCTTCCTGGAGTGGCTCTGGCACGCTTCTCCCGCGTTTTTCGTCGGCTTGCTGGCCTTTCAATGGCTCCAGAAGTTCAACATCGATCCAAGAACAGAGAACGGCTTCTATCTCAAGGGGTTCTTGCTCAATTTCGCCGCCTGGCCAGTCTACGCGCTGGCGTTCTTCTACGTCGTCATCGGGCACAAGATCGCCTACGCGGTAACGCCAAAGGGCTCGGCCAACGCATCACAATTGAACCGGGTTTCGCTGCGCCGCCACATCCCACACCTGGTCTCGGCGACCATTTCGCTGGTTGGACTGCTGGCAATGCCCTTTTCCCGTTTTCAGGCGCCGCAGTTGGTGTTTTGGGCGGTTGTGAACTTTGTCGCTATGAGCGTTACGCTTGGCGCCGATCTTCTTCCAGCCCTTTCCCTGCCCGCCGTCGTGCGAATGCGTCCGGTCTTGAGTCGTCTGGCGGCGGCAACGGCAACCATCGTCTGTGTTGGCCTTGTGCTCTACTCGGCGGCCGACGCGCTGGTCTTTCCCGACGAGCCCGGATCAGCGCATCTCGACCCGTCACGGACGTGGACAGCAATTCGTCGACTGGCTACCCCCAGCAGCGCCGCGAGTCCCCCAGAGGGTATAGTACAGCCGGATGGCAAGGAATCCGTGCCGGTCTCGGCTCATTTCCTCGACCCGAAGTTTCGTGAAGTGGCCATCGGCGTCTACCCTCCCGACGACGCGCTGAGGCCTGTTGCCAAAATCGCGCACTCCTTTGCCACCTGGAGCCCCGATGGAGCGGGGAGGATGGGGGCGCTGGCTCAAGATGCGGCGAAGAACGGTCAGGTCAGTATGATCAGTTGGGAGCCGAGGCTTTCGAGCGCGCCCTCTGCCGGTGAAGCCGACGCTTCATTGCTGCGGCGAATCGGGGAGGGCGAGTTCGATGGCCACATCGCGGATGTCGCCGCCAGGCTGAAGATGACCGGGCAGCCGATACTGCTGCGCTTTGGACACGAGATGGACCTTCCCGACGACGGCCTCCATCCGTGGTCGTACCAGCCTGCACAGACGTATGTCGAGGCGTACCGGCGCATCCACCGGGTGTTCGAGGAGCAGCAGGCCGACAATGTGTTCTGGGTATGGTCGCCGGGTGGACGTTTCGAAGACGGTGAGTTCACGTCCACCAAGTGGTACCCAGGAGACAGCTACGTGGATTTCGTAGGGCTTTCGGTGTTCGTCTACTGGGAATGGGAGGAGTGGGACGAAGCCAGGAGGGCGGCGCACTCCTACCGGTCACCCCGAGAGGCCATTCAGCCTGCCTACGAGGAGGTGCTGAAGCTGGGCAAACCGATCATCCTGGCCGAAGTCGGGGTCGATCTGCATCGAGATCGAGAGAAGGAGCGTGCGACCTGGATTCTGGCGATGCTCGACCGGCTCAGAAACAAGGATTTCTCACGAATCGTGGCGGTGGTCTTCTATGACACGCGTCATCCACTGCGCAACTACGATGCGGATTGGCGGCTGAACGACGAGGAGCGGCGCGCCGTGGCCGACGCCGTCTCGGCCGACGAGCTTTTCGAGCTGCCGTTCGAGCGCTGGAGAAATCCTTGAGGCCCCGCGCCAATTATTGGAAAGAAGGCTCGCCGCCCAAGTCCACCCACCGGAGCACACGGACCGTAATACGGATTGGCCGCCGCCGTGGCGTAGGCGGCAAGGGACTCGGGCGTCGAGTCGACCCTCCAGTCAGCCTCCCCGGCCCGGTTCTCGTTGAACCAGACGAACGCCTTGACCCGAGGGAAGCTCCCCGGAAGCTGCGTGAGCAAGGCGTCGGAGATCCAGGCTGCCTTGCTGCCACCCTGCTCGACGGAGGCGGTTTCGGCGATCATCATCGGCTTGTCGCCGTTGATCTGCGCCAGGTCGGCGTGGGAAGGCGCAAAGATATCCTGAAACGGCAACCACCCTCCCCAGGGCAGCGCACTGCCCCCGTTGAAGCCGTCCAGAGCTAGCCAATCGACATACTGGTCTCCCGGATATACGCTGGCGAAAGGCGTGGTTCCATCGTGCTTGACGCCGGGTGACCACACCCAGGCGACGTTTCTGGCGCCGAGTCGGGAGAAAATTTCGTGAACGTGCCGCCAGGCGGCAACGAAGGAATCGGCCGTGTTGCCGTTGGCGCCCACGGACCACGGGTAGGAGCGATAGTTCATCTCGTGGGCAAAGCGCAAGAGAACCGGCCTGCCGTGAGCCTTCAGACCCTCGGCCCAGGAGGTAATGTAAGCGTCGAAGTTGCCGGCGACAATACGAGCATTAGCATATGTGGGCTGATCGACGCCGCCGGTGTAGTCCCAGGGTTCCCAGGTAATAAGCGGAATCGACCCGCGATCGGCAACCGCTCGGAGAATCGTCGCGTCGAACGGCGCGTTAGCCGCGCCCCACCCCTGATACCACATAACGATGGCCATGCTTTTGCCCACCGCGCTTTCGAAGCGAGCCAGGCCGGTCATGTCCCACGGAGCGCCCGGCTGCCACACGCCGAGGCAGGCACCGGCGGCCGATGTCTTGCGAACGGGCGACGTTGCCCCTGATGCTGGCGAGCTATTGGCCAAGACGAACCCCACGATAAGCACCACGTAAGCGATGTTTCTAGCCACGATTTTACACGTCCTGGCACAATTCTGGTAGTCAGCACGCGACAGCTACGGTGCCGGCCTGAGTCTATGCTTTTCGCCGAAGAGGTGCATGCCTCTCGGGACGTAGATTCGGCGTATTTTTGTCGCTCGGCCTAAGTAGTGCTCGGGTATTACGACTGGTAGTAGCCATGAATTCCTAGCCCAACTTCCGCAGTTGCAGTAGCCAACGAGTTCTCTACGAGTTTGTAAATCCAGGTTTCGCGGTCGGATAGGCCACTTTGGGCATTTTGAGCCTTCTCGGTGCCGATTTGTGGCCGTTTTTGCCCTTTCGGGCGGTT
>JACQUC010000134.1 GCA_016210495.1 Chloroflexota bacterium | reverse complement strand
GAGTCGGCCAAGATCCGGGCCGAGGCCGAGCGCGAGCAGCGTGTGATCGTCTCCGAAGCATACGCCAAAGCCGAGAAGCTTCGCGGCGAGGGAGATGCGGAGGCCATTCGCATTTACGCCGAAGCCTACGGCAAGGACCCTGAGTTCTACAAGTTCTTACGCACACTGGAGTCCTACGGCAAGTTCATCGACGACAAGACCACGGTGGTGCTGCCCTCTAACTCGGAGCTTCTCAAGTACCTGAACCAGGTGCAGAATCGGCCGCAGGGCCAGGCTTCGGCCAGTACGCCAACTTCCCCCACCACTCCGGGCAGCTCGACCAGCTCCGCCGGATCTTCCTCACCTGCCCTGGGAGGCGGGAGATAGCTATGGAAGGAGAATTGACCCCATTTCGCAACGAGAACGAGACTAGCTCGCAGGCCAGTTCTCCCAGGAGTGGCGCCGGGCCAAAGGAGGACAGGAAACCCGATCCCACGTCTCTCGCCTGGCAAGTGGGCTTGGCGGTGGCTACCCTCAGAAGTTCGCCGTCAGGTGCACTGGCCATGTCCGAGGGCACAATCACCTCCGATCTGCGCGGCGCTTTCGGTCATGTTCTCGCCAACCGGCATCTGGGAACGATTGCCCTGGGCGTCCTGACAGCGGCCTATGTGTTGTCGGGCGTCTACGTGGTGAACCCGGGCGAAGAGGCCGTGGTCAGGCGCTTCGGCCAGGTGATCGATCGCCGCGTGGGGGAAGGCCTGCGCTATCGGCTTCCCTGGCCCATCGATCAGGCCGACAAAGTGAACGTCTCCCAGATCCGTCGCGAGGGAATCGGAGTGACCATGCCCGACCACCCGACGAGCATCCATCCACCTGAGGATATACAGATATTGACGGGCGACGAGAACATTATCAACGCCAAGGTAATCGTGCAGTACCGGGTGAAGGACCCCGTGGATTACCTTTTCAGGGTTGCCTACGGTTCAGACCCGCTGATTCGCAACGCCGTCAAGGATGCACTGGTGACCTTGGGGGGGCGGACCAACGTGGATGATCTCCTGACCACCGGGCGCCCGGAGCTGCAGCAGGCGCTCGAAGGGTACACGCAGAAGATGCTGGACCAGTACGAGAGCGGGCTGCAGGTGGTGAACATCAGCCTGCAAGAAGTCAATCCCCCGAAGGAGGTGGCCGACGCCTTCCGCGACGTTGCCAGCGCCCGAGAGGATCGAGCCAAGACGATAAACGATGCTCAGGGGTATCGGAACAGCGTCATCCCCGAGGCCAGGGGCAAGGCGCAGCGTGCCCTTCGCGAGGCCGAAGGCTATAAGGCCGACGTCATCAATCGGGCGAAGGGGGAGGCAAAGCGATTCGAGGATACTTTCGCGGAATACGAGCGCAGCCTCAGGGCTTCAGCCGAAGACGTCACGAGATACCGGCTCTATCTAGAGGCGATGGAGAAGATCCTGCCCAAGGTCAAAAAATATGTGGTGGACCCCGGCGAAAAGGGCGAGAAAGTCAACTTGCGCATTCTGGAGCAGAGGTAGATGCCCAGTAACCATCCCCTTGCACGACCTCTGGGGGTAAATCCGCGCCGGCCGCGCCGTGAAGCGGGACGAGCTT
This sequence comes from Chloroflexota bacterium, assembly GCA_016210495.1. The sequence continues at coordinate 24,632 of JACQUC010000134.1, read as the reverse complement.
CTGCCCGGCGACCTTGTCTTCTTCCAGAATACCTACCAGCCGGGACTATCGCACAGCGGCATCTACGTCGGCAACGGACGCTTCATTAGCGCCGCCAGCGAAGGCCAGGGGGTGCGCTTCGACCGCATAGACGACCCATACTGGGGGCCGCGGTACTTCGGAGCCAGCCGACCGTGGTAGTGTACCTCCCAAACTCTCAGGTAAGGGTCAGACAGCACTCAGCGTAGATTAAGATCTACTGAGTAAGCTTTGAAGGTGAGGAAACACGCTTGAAGCGGTTCTCGCTCCTGTAATATACCTGGGCAGTTGGAACCCTCTGACCGGGGACTACGCCGAACGTCTGGTTGTCGTAGGCTTGGCGACCAATTCAAGGGCAAATGAAATGACCACGTCTTTGCTGATAGCCATCCTTCCCTCGATAGCCGTCGCCGTGACGTCATTGGCGATCCTGCTCGTCTTGAAAGCCCGGCGCTCCCGTGCCAGATTGGACGCAGAAGGCTTTCAAGAGCTGCAGATCGAGGTCAAGGGCAAGTACCGGCCAGATTCGGTCGTGGTCAGGCGCGGCATCCCCTTGCGGTTGCACTTCATACGCCGGGAAGACACAGCCTGCTCAGAAAGAGTCATTTTCTCGGATTTCCACGTAGGCTCTCGTCTGCCGGCTTTCCGGAGCACTTCTGTATGCTTCATACCAACGAAATGCGGCGAATTTCTCTTTACTTGCGCCTTCGGCATGTATCAGGGACGGCTGGTAGTTGTCGAGCCCACCGTGCGCGACCTGGCAAAGATACGAGGCGCTGCGTCTGCAAAACGGGAGCGGAATCTGCCGCACGTGGCGGCGAGACACTCGACCGCGCTGGGCTTCCTGCCGAGCGCACCAAACACGGCTGACCAGGATCCGGGGGATGGCTGATCTCGCCGGTCGCAACTGCATTCAGTTGCTCCCCCGCGAAGTCTCAGTTTCCGCTAAGGCAGAGTTAAGAGCACACCAAGCTAGCGCTGCTAGTATGGCGCTTTAGAACGTGTCTGAAGAGAGGAGGTGAGCTTATGGCAATAGATCCAGTGTGCGGGATGCAGGTCGACGAGAAAAAGGCCGCGGCCAAGGCCGAGTTAGGCGGGCAGACCTACTATTTCTGCTCCAGTGGCTGCAAGTCCGCTTTCGAGAAAGACCCAGCCAAGTACGCCGGCAAGCCCGGTGGTGGCCACGGCGGGCACCAGGGACATTAATTCGCATACCTGTGAACAGGAGCGCCTGCGGCGGCGTTTTGGTCAAGCTTGGCACTCCTGTGCAGAAGATTCTATTGTTGGCTATTCCAAGCCAGCTTTGTGTATCATATTCCGGAGGGATATCTTGCATACGCCATTTCTTAGCTATAGACGGATCGGAAACAAGACGTTACGCATAACGCCGATAGTGGCACTGTTTGCGGCTGGCCTGCTCCTGGTCAGCGCCTGCGCTGGTGTCCCGGCATCTCAGCCCACGCCGACCGCAACGCGGACGCAGCAGACTGCACCCCAAACTGCCACGCCTATCAGGCCGGCGTCGAGCGCGGCTACGCCCACGGCGCCCCCTAAGACAGCACCGCAGCCCACGGCTGCTGGCTCACCGGAAAAAGCGGCCCCCGTTGCTCCGAGCCCGACGGCCGCCGGCGCTCCTTCGTCTAGCCCGTCAGCGGCAACGCCGGCTGCTGGTGCTCCGGCCCCGCAACCCTCAGCCGGCTTACCCGTTCCCACCAATCGCCAGCAGAAGAACCAGGCCGGCAACGTGACCGTCGAGGTCACCTGGGAAGCGAACCAAGCCTCGAAGGACTCGCTTCGGTTCGCCGTCGTAATGGATACGCACTCGGTCGACCTGGACAAATACGATATGGCCAAGCTGGCCACGCTGCGGACCGACAAGGGACGCCAGTTCACGCCGACGACCTGGGTCGGCCCACCCGGAGGAGGCCACCATCGCACCGGGACGCTCGTGTTTCCGGCGGCCGAAGGCGGCAAGTCCGTAATCGAGTCCGACACCAAATACGTCGAGGTCGCGATCAGTGACATTGCCAACGTGAAAGAACGAGTGCTGCGTTGGAACCTGGAGGCCAAGCAGTGATAGGCGACCCAAGCCTTGTAGAGACGACCCGGCGGGTCGTCTCAAAGACCGGTCGTCTCAAAGAATCGCCCAGCTAGAGCGACGTGCGACATTCTCGGCGCCGCTCTGTGTGGAGGGAGTGGAGATTGAAAAGTTGAGTACCATAGCTGAGCCTGGATCGTCTTTCCAAGAAATCAAGATGTTGGTAGGTGGAATGACCTGCGGGAGCTGCGTCTCTCGTGTTCAGAAGGCGCTGTTGAGCGTGCGTGGCGTCACCAGCGCAAAGGTTGACCTGGCAGCGGGAACAGCGGTCGTGAGCTACGACTCGGCGCTCGTGGCCCTGCCGAATCTCGCTGAAGTCGTCAGTGCCGCCGGATACCAGTCTTTCCTCCGGCAAGACGAAATGTCCGTGTCCCGCGAATCGGAGACGGTTCCCCTGACCCCTGGCCGAAGCATTCCGTTGCGGCCGGTGGCTTTCGGCATCTTGGCGGCAATTCTCCTGAGTGGCCTCTACGTGGCCATCGTCGGCGTGGCTCAGGGCCTGGACCACGCCACTGACCTGATGATCACCGACTGGTACTTCGTGGTCCCGATCGTCGTCGGCTTCGGCATCCAGGTCGGGCTGTTCGTCTACGTTCGCTCCGGGTTGCACCTGCGGCGAGGAACCGGTTCGACGACGGCGCTCGCCGGGGCGGGCACGGGCACGTCGACGGTTTCGATGGTCGCCTGCTGCGCTCACCATCTCACCGACGTGCTGCCTATCATCGGGCTCTCAGGGGCGGCGATATTCCTTAACGAGTACCGCGGCCCGCTGATGGCGCTGGGTATTCTTACGAATGCCATAGGCATCGCGGTGATGGTGCGTCTCATCCGCAGGTCGCGTCACCTCAGTTGCGCCACCAGCGCTTAGCCTACTGAAGTCACTTCCAAATTCCCTTCACAAAGTCTATAATGCAGGAGCACAATGTTGTTCTAGCATAGGGCAAGGCAGGCACTGACAGGAGGAGACTAGTGCGCCTCTTGAGCAACATAAAGCTCCAGCATCGCATAGTCCTCAGCGTGGTTCTCGGCCTCTCCGTGGTGATGCTGATCTTTGGATACGCGGCGCTTTGGGCGCTTGGCCAGAGCACAGAGGCCGCATTCAGGGCCCGCCTCGTCCTCGCGCGCACCATTGCCAGCCACCTGGACGGGATGATCGAGCACGCCATGGGTGTTTTGGAAAAGACAGCCGAGCTCCCTAACCTCGATATGGAAGACGGCGACATCAATAGCAAGCGCCAAATTGTCCAGGACATCCAGGGCCGGCTGGGCACCTTCGCCGTCGTCACATTGCTGGACGCTTCCGGCAACTTGCTACTGAGTGACCCGGAGTTGCCTGAGCCATTTGGAAGCAGCTTGCTTTATCACCCTGGCGCAGAAGGTGTTATCCGCACCGGACAGTCCAGTACGGGTGAGCTGCCGCCGGAGTCGGAATCGCAGGCCCCAATGGCGTGCCTGGCTGTGCCGATACGAGCCACATCGGGATCGCTAAGCGGTGTGCTGATGGCCGAGCTTGACCCGCGCGCCCCAGGTTTTCATCTGACTCAAAGCGCACGAAATGGTGGCGCTGCCCGAGTGGAGCTAGTCAACCAGAGTCGAATGGTGGTAGGCTCCACACGCGCCAACGATAACTCGACCATTGGCGATCATTTTCCCCTGTTGGCCGACTTCGTGGCGGGGCGTCGGGCAGGCGTGACCGTGCACGAGATTCTCGACGGATCCAGCCACATCGTGGCTTACGCCCCGCTAAACAGTCTGGCGGAATGGGGAGTGGCTGTGGAGCAGCCGGAATACGCCGTCCTGGCCCTGCCTCGAGACCTGCAAACACAGCTAATCCTTTTCGGCAGCATAGCGATGTTGGCTGCGATCTTCATCGCCTGGACGGACGTCCGCCGGGTGGTCAAGCCTTTGCGCGAACTGGCCGCATCTGCCGCGCGGATCGGTGCAGGTGATCTCCTTAGCCCAGTTGAGATCCAGCGCGGCGACGAGGTGGGAATGCTGGCGCGCACGCTCGAGACAATGCGCCAGGGATTGTGTGATCTCATCGAAAAGCGCAAGCGTCACGAGGCTGAGCTGGAGCGACGAGTGGAGCAGCGTACCGAAGAGGTGACGGCTCTGCTAGATGCCTCGGAAGCGTTCTCATCGACGCTTGATCTCCCTGCGCTTCTGCAGATCATATTGGCGGAGGCGCGTCGCATTTGCCCTGGCGCCGATGCAGGGATGCTTGCCATTTTCCAAAAGCAAGAGGGCAGCCTGGTTCCCGTGGCCAGTTTTGGCTGCGATATCGAGCCCCTATGTGGAGTGCGCCTCAAACCCGGAGAGGGCGTCGTTGGAAAGGTCTTTGCGTCCGGGCGGTCCTCTTTCCTTACATCCGACGAGTTGGAGATCGGAGATCGAGATATTACCGCGGCCAACGCTCAACGGTTTAGTGCCGCCTGTTTGCACTTGGGCCAGGCCCGTAGCGCCCTCTGCGTTCCGCTTGTCGCCAAGCAGAGACCGGTGGGGACCTTGATTGCATACGACTTCCACGCCCCACCGACCGTCTCTGAAGTGGAGCTAAAAGTGCTTCAGGCGATTGTCAACCAGGCGGCAGTTGCGGTGGAAAACGCTCAGCTTTACGACGAGGTTCAGCAGAAGGAGGTGCTGCGAGGCCAATTGCTCGCCAAGGTGATTACCGCCCAGGAAGACGAGCGGCACCGCATTGCTCGCGAGTTGCACGACGAATCCGCCCAGGCGTTGACCGCGCTCATGATGTCCTTGGAAGCTGTAGAAAAAGGCATACCGGACATCTCCGAAGCTCAACGCGAGAGACTGGGACACGCAAAAGCCCTCACCGAGCGGGCACTCGGCGACGTACGAAGAATGATCTGGGACCTTCGTCCCATCGTTCTCGACGACCTTGGACTGGGATCTGCCGTACGCTGGTATGCCCAGCAGCGTCTCGAAGCGCAGGATGTTCGTGTTGATGTATCTATCTCCGGGCTGCAGGAGCGACTTCCCGCAAGACTCGAAACCGAGCTTTATCGGATTCTGCAGGAGGCGATCACCAACGTGGCCAAGCACGCCCATACAACGCAGGCTCGGATTCGGCTCCGGCGCGCTGGCGATTGGCTTTCAGCCTCCGTCGAGGACGAGGGCTGCGGCTTCCGAGACGACAGGACGGGGCCAGTCGCCCAGGCCGGTTGCGGCATGGGCCTGTTGGGCATGCGCGAACGCGTAGAGCTTCTGGGTGGCAAGTTCACCATACGCTCATCGCCAGGCAAGGGAACGCGCATAGCGATCGAGGTACCGACTGGGAACGGAGGATAGTGCAGTGGAGAAGGTAAGAGTTCTCATAGTGGAGGATCATGGCATCGTGCGGGACGGCATCCGCTTGCTTTTGCAGGCTGAGCCGGATATGGAGGTTGTGGGAGAGGCCTCGGATGGCCGATCGGCCGTTGCAAAGGCCGCACAGATCAACCCCGACGTCGTGCTAATGGATTTGGGCCTTCCGGAGATGAACGGGATAGACGCGACGCGGCGCATTAAGGAATGCTGCCCCCGAACCAAAGTTCTGGCGCTAACCGTTCACGATAGCGACGACCACTTTTTCCGCAGTCTCGAGGCGGGCGCCTCCGGATACGTTCTCAAGGGAGCGGCTTCCAACGAGCTGCTTCACGCTATTCGGGCAGCATACCGAGACGAGATATACCTGCCACCCTCTCTGAGTAAACGGCTGGTGGCCGATTACTTGCGCCGAGTCAGGTTCGGCGAAGAGGGAGATAGCTATCAGTGCCTGTCCAACCGCGAGCGAGAGGTGCTGCGCCTGATTGCCGAAGGCTTTACGAACCACGAGATCGCCGTGCAGTTGACGCTCAGCCCCAGCACGGTGCAAACCCATCGAGGTCGAATCATGGAGAAGCTCAATCTCAAAAGCCGCGCCGACTTGATCAAGTATGCCATTCGCAGGGGCGTCATCGACCTGAACTCGTAAGGCAACCCGGACTTTCCTGGCCAAGGTACATCCAAACCACTTGTCGGCTTAACTCGCAGTCCGCAGTTTCCCCTATGCCCTCGCGCTCCACCTCCTTAAGCCAAATGCCTTTGGATACAACCGATATTGCATATAGTGAGGCAGGGAAGGCATCGCGGCCCTGAAGGGACCGCTTCAGGCCGCAAACTGGCGACATCTCCTGCCCGGCGGCCTGTCCGAAGGACTCCGGACTCCTTCGGAGAAGCGGTTGCTTCAGCGCCGCGATGCCACTGCTGCCGACCCGCTTGCCAACCCATAATTCAGGGGGCATCCATACACAATCGGTATCATCGCCCTTCGCTAGCATCTTGCATGACATAACTATCACACAAAAAACTACAAAGACAGTCATCGTATTGTTTACCCCGCGCACGTTGTTGTCATCGCCTCCAAACCATTGTTCTCTCGACAGAAAAATCCTTCTCTGCCCGATGGCTCTCCCCGGAAGTGGCCGCTAGAATCCAGTTGTTGGGTGGTATCTTGCACCTTCCAGCACACTGGTCCGCGCCGGAGATGCGGGAAGTATTCGTCGCCGCGGCCGGAAAACTTCTTTGGGTAAGGAGAGTTACAAATGTCCCGGAAGGCAATCAGCAAATCACTGGTTCTTGCACTCGTAGCCACGCTGTTAGTCAGTCTGGTCATCGTTAAGGGGACCGGCGCCCACGAAGAACCGGAATCGGCCGTGGGCGTGCACGACGCCATGGTCCACGCGGGCTACCTGGACGTCAGTACCAACATCAACGATCTTAGAGCTCAAGTGGGCAACTGGGAGCAGGGCAATGACTCTGGCCGCCGCATCGGCATCGAAAAGATCGACCGGCTCAACTGGGTCATTCCTCACGTATCCTGGCCCGAGGAGATGGAGAAGAGCATCGAGCAATTGGCAGAGGCCCTCGAGCCACTCGAGGATGCCCTCAAGGCGGAGGACCTTGCGGCGGCCAAAGATGCGGTTTCCGTCGTCGGCAGCGTCTCCCACGACCTCACCCACGCCTTCTACGACCGGTGGGTGGCTTCTATCGAGGGCCAGGCGAGCGCTGCCACCACGCACGCCGCCTATCTGGACGTCACGACCAACATCAGCGATCTCAGATCGCAGTTAGGCAACTGGGAGCAGGGCAATGACTCGGGCCGCCGCATCGGCATCGAGAAGATCGACCGGCTCAACTGGGTTATTCCCCACGTATCCTGGCCCGAGGAGATGGAGAAGAGCATCGAGCAGTTGGCAGAGGCCCTCGATCCACTCGAGGCCGCCCTCAAGGCGGAGGACCTTGCCGCGGCCAAGGAAGCGGTTTCCATCGTCGGCAGCATCTCCCACGACCTCACCCACGCCTTCTACGACCGCTGGATGGCTTCTATCGAGGCCCGCGGCGAAGCTGACATGGTTCACGCAGGCTACCTGGACGTCAGCGATAACATCAACGATCTCAGAGCGCAAATCGGGAACTGGGAGCAGGGCAACGACTCGGGCCGCCGCATCGGCATCGAAAAGATCGACAGACTCGGCTGGCTAACACCCCACATCGCGTGGCCCCACGAGATGGAGTCGACCATCGGCCAGTTGGATGAGGCCCTCAAGCCCGTCGAGGCTGCTCTGAAGGCAGAGGACCTCGACGCGGCCAAGGAGGCGGTTTCCAAAGTCGGCACCATTTCCCACGACCTCACCCACGCCTTCTACGACAAATGGGTGGTCGAGCAGAGGGCCGGGCAGGAGACGGTGCAGATGCCGATACAGGGGCCAGGTGCTATGATGGAGCAGACGCCACCCGCAATGACGCGGGCGCAGGAAATGCCAATGGCGCCTTCGATGCCCTCTCCCGCTATGTCCACTGCGCCAAGCGAGCTTGTGAACGGGGGGCAGCAGGTGTACGCGAGTAAGGGTTGCTCGGCTTGTCACGGGTCGACTGGCCAGGGCGGCGTGGGCCCATCGCTAACCCATTGGCACGACGACGCCACCATTAAGTCCATCGTGCGCAGCGGTGCCGAGGGCATGCCGGCTTTCGGCGCATCCCAGATCGGCGATGACGAGCTCACAGCCCTGATTGCGTTCGTTCAAAATCTCGCCACCAGCCGTTAAGTAGGTATATGTAGACAGGATAGGTCTCCTCCTAGCTTGCCTCGTCGGAAGATGGCTCCTTGGCAGCCATTCTCCCGACGAGGCAAGTCTTCAGCAAACCCCACTCTCAGCGTTTTCTCAGTGTACGCTCATAACCTCTTAAGTGGCTTGCTGTAAGCTAGTCTTGAGTAAGAACCCGCTAAGAATATCCAAAAGCTGGCAATATGAGCGTCAAAGTTGACGTAGAAACGGTTTCCCGAAGACGGTTTATCACCCACGTAATGGGTGGCATCGGAGCCGCGATAGCCACGATCCTTGGCCTCCCTTTATCGAGGTACGTCGCTTTTCCTGCCACCAGTGAGCCTCAAGTGAACTGGGCCGAGGCCGACCCGGCGGACGACTTCAAGATCGGCGAGATGACGCAACTGCAGATAGACCCAACGTACGACGCGCCGTTGGCGGTCGACAAAGGGAAACGCGCGGCCGTGCTATTTCTAACTTACAAGGGAGCAACAGCGCCGGAACCTCCAGCCGCCACTTCGCTTGCGCTTCCTCCAGTGGCTGTGCAACGGGAGGCTACCTCGACCTGCGGACCGCACTATGCACGTGATATAATGCAACGTCATCAACAAAGGCCAAGGTTCCGGGAGCGGAAGTGCGTAGAATCCTCCTCGTGCTAGCGGCGCTTACCATCACGGCCGTGTTTGTGCCACCCCCAGTCGCACTGGCCGACAGCCAGGTCAAGCTCCAGGTCAGAGTGGAGCCCGCATACCCTCTGGCTGGCCAGGAAGTCCGTTTGGCCGTGCTGGCAATGGACAAGCAGCAACGTCGCCTCGGCAAGGCGCAAGTCGTCGCCACCGCCTGGATGGACCCGAGGGACAACCCGGGGATGCCCGAGATGCCCGCGGTCGGAGCAAACCGGACGGTACCCGTCAGGGTTACCGCTGTTCCGCAGAAAGGCAGTGGCGAGTACCTCGTGGCCAGCGCCCTGCCAATGGCCGGCCGGTGGAGGGTGCAGGTCTGGGTAAGAAGCCCGGGGGCAACGGGCAAAACCGATTTGGAGCTGGACGTGATTTCCCAGCCGCCACCGAGGGGGATGAACTGGCCCGTTGTCGGCGCGTTTCTCGCATCCGTCGCCGCCACCTTCACCACCGTGCTACTGCTCAAGCGAGGCACGCGTGTCCTGTCCAGCAGAGAATCAGTCGACCTGCTTCGCAGCATCTGGGTCTCGCGCTTTTTGCGGAGCCGCTGGTATCCAGCCGTGTTCCAGATTCCCGTGGCCCTCTTCTTTCTGCTCATTCTCTACTTCCTGCTCGCAGGATCGACCAGTGCCCACGACAATCTCGGGTCTTCGCTTGTCTGGGTGATCTGGTGGCCGCTCCTGCCACTGATCTTCCTTTTCCTGGGCCGTTTCTGGTGTGCTGTGTGCCCCATGTCGGGGTTCAGCGATCTCGTACAGCGCTTTCTCGGCCAGCGCCGGCCAGTTCCTGCCTGGCTCAAGCGCTGGGGCGTCTGGATCGTCGTCTCCGCCTTTCTGCTCATCACCTGGTTGGACGCGGTCAGTGGCCTCGTCGAATCCCCCGCGCGCAGCGCGCTTCTCCTCATCGTAGTGATCGCCGGGGTTCTGTACTGCGGCATTCTCTACGAACGCCGTGCCTGGTGCCGCCACCTGTGCTTCATCGGCGGCATGTCCAGCAACTACGCTATGACCTCGATCCTGGAGCTGCGAGCCGATGGCGAAACGTGCCGTAAGTGCCGCACTTTCGATTGCGTTCGAGGAAACGACCGGACTGGTGGCTGCCCCATGTTCGTCTTCCCCAAGACCATGGATTCCAACCGGCACTGCAATCTCTGCGGCAACTGCATCAAATCCTGCCAGCACCAGGCCCTCCGCCTGAGAGCACGGTTCCCTGGCGAGGAGATGTGGAATCTTCGCCAGCGGAATTGGGAAGAGGCGCTCTTCGCTGCGCTGCTGTTGGGACTGGTCGCCGTCCAGACCGTGGTCATGCTGGAGGCATGGACCGGATTCGAGGCGTCCCTTCGTCGCCTCGGCATCGACAGCTACCCGCTCATCTTCACTTTGGCGATGCTGGGCGCCCTTGCGACCTGGATAGCCGCTCTGGCCGCGGCATCGGTCGTTTCGGCTCGGTTTTCCGGGGTCAGGTTCTCTTCCGATATGACCCGCTACGCCTACGCGCTCATTCCCCTCGGCCTGGCCGTCCATCTGGCCCACAACCTCAACCACCTGTTGGGCGAAGCGTTGTCCGTTCTCAAAGCCGGTCTGTCTTTGGCCGGCCAGAGCTTGAGCCTCCATCCGGCGCTCTTTGGCAACGCTACGATCCAGGCCCTGCAATTCATCGTCATCGCCATCGGGACGTTGCTCGCCGTAGTGGTGGTGCTTTGGCTCGCGCCGCGGGACGCCACGGTCCAACCTGCAGCCACTCGCCTTCGAAGATTGCGGGCAGTTTCCCTGCGTCGCATCGCGCCGGCTTTGCCTCACCTCGCTCTCGTCCTCGGAACGAGCCTCGTTTTCTTCTGGATATTCTCGCAGTCGATGGTTCCCAGAATGCAGATGTCAGCCGAGGCCCATGACGACATTACGCTGGCCCAGATAGAGAGGGCAAGGGCCAGCGTACGCCAGTTCGTGGGCCGCAATCTCGACCTCTCCTACGTTCACCTGGAGGAACACGGCTACCGGGATATAATTCTCAAAAGCGGCTACGACTACTACTTCGTGGATGCCGAAAACTACCTGGTCGTGTCGATGTTTTCCGAGAAGGAGCCGCCGACCTCGAGCTTCAGAATAGGGAAGGTAGAGGCCGAGGCAATCGCACTCAACTTCGCGCTGAGGCACTACCCGAGCTTTTACAGCAACCAACTGGAGACGGAACGGGGGCCGGAGGAGTCCAGTCCTTTCATCGGCGGCTTCGTGTTCAAATGGCGACAGCACCTTGATGGCGTCCCAACTCCCAACGCGGTCAAAATCATCCTGGATCGACAGGGCCGGGTGGCCATCTACTCGGCCAGGGACGTGCAGGTGACCGTTCCCACCGACCCCAAGATCGATCGGGAGCGTGCCCTCCAGATCGCGATGGCCGCAGTCGAGTATGCACCTGCGAAGGAGTCCATTTCGCTGGACATCGGGCCCGAGCTGACCGGCAGGCAGATGCTGCGCTGGACAGTGGTGCTGGAGGGACAGGCGGAGGGCACTGCGGCTTCGCAGGGTCGCCGAAATAGCGAGATCACAGTCGACGCCCTTACAGGGGAAGTGACATCTATCGTAGACTGGGGTTGAAATCGTAGGGGCGAGGTCTCCTCGCCCCGGAAAGGAATCGGGCTGGGTCTGCCAGGAACTCGGAGCGGCAGCCCTGAGCGCAGAAGTAATAGGTTTGGCCCTGGTATTCCGCCGAAAACGCGGCGTCGCAATCCACTGACATCCGACAGACCGGGTCCTCTGCCCGAGAAGCTATCGCCTTGAACTCGCCGTCTTCCAGCCAGAGAACGCGGTCCGCTATGTCCTTGATGCGCTGGTCGTGGCTGACTATGATCACGCTCCTCCCCTGCTCGCGCGCGATCTTCCGCAGCGTGCGCATCACCTCGTGGCCGATGCGGCTATCCAGATTGGCGGTGGGCTCGTCGGCCAGGATCACCGCGGGATCGTTGGCCAGGGCTCGTGCTATGGCCACCCGTTGCTTCTCACCTCCGGATAGCTGCGCCGGGCGAAAGTTCAGGCGATCCGTGAGATCCAGACTACAAAGTAGCCCCTCCGCCCTCTCTTTCGCGTCTCTACCCTTTACCCCCGCCAGGTTGAGCACTACCTCGACGTTCTCTCGAACAGTCAGCGCGGACAGCAAATTGAAATCCTGGAAAATAAAGCCGAAGTTCTTTAGCCGTATATCGGGAAGTTTGCTCTCGGGCAGCGAGGAGATCACCTGGCCGTCGACTACGATTCTCCCATCGCTGGGGCGCAGTAAGCCGCCGAGTATCGACAGGAGGGTCGTCTTGCCGCTGCCAGATGGGCCCATTATGAGCACGATCTCGCCCTTTCGAATCTCGAGGTTAACACCCTGCACCGCCGCCACCTGGGTCCGTCCCTGGCCGAAATGCTTTACGACATTCTCCGCCAACAGCAAGACGTTGTTGCTCGTAACCATAATCTCTCTCCTTATGCCTCAACTCGCTATCGTCGAAACACCGCCACCGGATCCAGCCGGGCGATCTGCGTTATGGGCACGCTGGCGGCAAAGATGGCGATTGCGGCGGCGCCCAGGATCACCTTTGTCACGGACTCCAACTCCAGTCGGATCGGCACGTCGGGCACGACCACGGCAAAGAGCGCCGAGAGGACGAAGGCCAGGGCAATCGACGCAGCCACACCGATGGCCACGGACCACAAAGCCTGCTCGAAGACTACGCGGTACAACCAGGTGTTGCTGGCGCCGAGGGCCTTCAGCATCCCGTACTCCTGCAGCTTCGCCAAGGTGGCTGTGTAGACAGTCAGACCGACCGCCGCCAGGCCGATCAGGAAACCGATAGCGCTCATAATCACCATTATTTCGGCGCTCATGTCGCGGACTACTCGCCCCTCCTCGGATGCGAACTCCGTACTGGTCAAAGCCCCCACATCATCCACGACGGCGTTGATTCGTCGGGCACCTTCCTCGGCCGAGAGCCCTTCAACCAGCCAAACTAGAAGGTAACTGGCTGTATCCGATTGGCCTCGCAGGGCGGCGAAATCGTCCAGGCGAATGAAGGCCAACGAGTTGACGAAATTTGAGGTTTCCACGGAGAGACCGCGCACGCGAAATGTTGCGCCAAGAATCAGCACGTCGTCGCCAAGTTCGACACCCAGCTTCCCCGCAGTGGCACCGTCGACCACCGCCTCGCCTCGCCCCAGATCTGCTGATCCCCCCTTTACACGCCACGGGCCCGACTTACTCTCCCTTGGATCGAAGCCAATGACGTACGCGATTGATCGGTTGTCGCCTACGGCCACCGCGTTGGAGGCGTAGAGTATGGGTTCCACCCGCGCCACACCCTCTACTCTGCGGACCTCTTCGACTTTCGAGATAGGAAGGGCCGAGGCCGACATGTGCATCGTGCGCACGCCCGGCTGAGCCACGTACACATCGGCCCCAGTATTTCTTATGTAGGCGGTCAATTGAGCCAGCGATCCGGCTACCAATCCGTCAAGAGCAAGTATGAGGAGCAAGGAAAATGCGAGCCCGCCCATACTTATCAGCAGACGCGGCTTCTCTCGAAACAGGTTGCGTCGGGCTACGGAAACCATCTCTCCGACCTCTACTTTCGATAGATGCGCGCAGGGTCGATATTCGCTACGTAGCGCGCGGGCACAAGTGACGCCACGAGTGCCATAGCCACCGCGCCAGCGGCAGCCTGGAAGATCGACGTGAGATCGACGACGATGAGAAACTGAGGCCAGGTCTGCTGGATGCCGGCCGCGACGAGCCACACCAGGAGGACACCGGCAGCGAAGCCGAGCCCCGCCGCACCAAGCGCCTGCCGCACGACGATTCCATACAGCCGCCTGTTGCGCATTCCGATGGCCTTTACCACGCCGTACTCGCGCGCCCGTTCGACGGTGGCTGAATAGATCGTGAGCCCCACCAGCAAGGCGCCAATGCCAACGGCGATCAGAACCATCATCCTCAAGGGGGTGCTGAAAACGCCCGCCAGGAACTTCAAGTCGTTGGCGGCGATCGTTGCGCGGGTAACGACGTTGGTCTCCCCAAGAGCGGCCTTCAGTCGCTCGCCCACTCTCGAATCCCCATCGCCATCTACCAGTATGTAGCTAGTGGTGCCTTGGGCTCTTAGAAGCGCAGTGGCCGCCTCGTGCGTAGTGAAAAGCATGCTTACCATCCACGACGCCGTACCTTTGGACAGGCCGACGATGCGAAACCGTTTCCCGAGGACCTCCAGTTCCTCGCCGAGCTTCAATCCGTGGCGCTTCGCCAGTACCCGATCGATCACCATCTCGTCGCCGTCGTTCACCGCCCGCCCTTCTGCAATCTGCCAGGGGCCACCGCCGCGTTCCGGCTCGTAGCCCAACAAAAAAGCCGTTACCTTCTTTCTGTGTATCTCCACGATGACGTACTGAGTGAACACAGGCATCACCGCTCTCACGCCCTCCACCGATTCCACCTTCTGAAGGTTGGATCGGGTGATGATCGAGCCTGCCCCCTGGAGGTTGGCGACACCTTTTTGGCTGACGTAATAGTCCGCCGGAGTGTTGTCGATATAGGCCGTGATCTGCTGGTTCATCCCGGTCAGGAAGCCGTTCAGAAGAAGTACCAGCATGATTGACAGCGCCACGCCGCCAACACTGATGGCAAGTCGCAGCCGGTCCTCGAAGAGGTTGCGCCAGGCGATCGGAACCATACGACCCTCCCCTAGAATCTCCAGAACTCGGCAAGCTTGACGTCGGGAACCGACCGAAGCTTGCTTCGCAGCCAGTGCTTGCGGCGGCAGTCGAGCGCAACCAGGATTCGTCGTCCCGGGTCCCGGCGCACGATCCAAACGACTGAATCCAGCAGCTCCTGATTTCTCGCCGTCCAGGCCCGCCGCGCCTCGCCATTGGCCAGCATAACCTGCAGATCGCACAAGATTCCGCACAGGTGCTCCACAAGAGGCGAATTGACCGCTTCAGGCCTCCCGGCCAGCTTCATCAGATCGACGGTCATCGTATCGAGCCACGCGGATAGTCGCCGACGGAACGTCGCGAGAATCCCGTGGCGGGGCAGGTCTACGCCGCTATCAGACCACGAACGGCCGCCGCCGCCAATAGGTACGAGGGTAATCTCGCTCGAACGAGCTAACCCGGCCAACACATCCCGACTCTCGATTGGCGATCCTCCAAGATCGTCGGTCTCCCAAGCTACGCGATCGACCTCCACGCACAGCAGGTCGGGCTTCTTGGCAGCTACCAACTCCTCCAGCCGTGGCAGGTCATACTCCGGAAGCACAGTGTGCAGCTCGCGCAGCGTGCCGA
The DNA here is from genome assembly GCA_016210495.1 of Chloroflexota bacterium. The sequence continues at coordinate 9,445 of JACQUC010000134.1, read as the reverse complement.
GAAGGGCTATCGTGCTTTGCGACATCTCGTTGAGTTCCTCCTGGTTTCGTCCCAAAGCGGCCGGGCGCGGAGCTTCGTCATTTCTTGATAGTATGTCAGATCGGGGGTCCGGCCACATCGGGGAGTTTACGTAGATGACGTAAGTGATTTCACGTATCTTTTCCACCGACTGCTTGCCCGACTATGACGAAGCCGGGCTCGTTCGCAAGCAGGGCTGCGAGCCCTGCCCGAACAATGCTCAACCGCTCCGCTATCACAATGGTGACGGCGCCCTTCACGTGACTCTTCATACCGCCTGGATCATATCACGCGGGGTGTGGCGGTCATTAGCAGTCACTCAAACGTGACCAGGTGTTGCTTGATAAGATCTTCCACCTGGTTCACGAATTCCTCTGCCAATTCAAGGCGTTTTTGCACGCTTTCCCTAGCGGGCTCTTCCACTACCTCGTAGTCGGCCCGATTCCGCTCCTTGAACGCATCAACAAATGCCCGGTGTAAACGGGGTTCGACCAGGCCCTCTCGTGCGAACTGCTTGCCAAACGCGGCGATCACCGCCGAGTGCTTGTGCAGGCCAACCCCTCGGCTAAGCAAGAGCGCCCGGGCTGCGTAGAACATAGCGTAGTAAGTGCGGGAAATTGCTTCGAGGAAGAACGACTGTTTCTCCAGGTTGTCGGCAGCAGCTAACGTCACGCGCGCTCGGCCAAGCCACTTCTGAACCTCTTCTACGCAGCCTTGGGCCACAGGACGATCCCTTCACGCTCGACGTTGCTCGCCAAGCTGTAACCCTTCTCAACCATCCGATTGTATTTCTCCTCATTAAGGACGAGAACTGAAACTAAGTATACGAAGTCGTGATTCCACATAACATCGTAGGTCACTCGGCTCACGATCTCCTCTTCCGCGGGTGTCCTCGACCGCAATATCACCAAAACGTCGATGTCTGAGTCTGGCCGTGCTGTCGAGCGAGCGTGGGAGCCGTACAGCGTCACCTGCAGCAAGTTCTCGCCCAGCGCTGCGCGGAGGCCGTTAACAGTTTCGGCTAGCATCTCCTCCACCTGCTCATTCAATCGAGGACGAACCGCTTTCATCTGACGCTCCATACATAGGAACTCTCAAACAATTATACCATTCCTCGGCAGCCCAGGTCGCGCTCTATGCTCGCCTCACCGCTGATTTAACAGCGAGGTGTGACGCTGATGGGACGCGCGCGCTCGTCGCAACGCGGCTTGCCGAGAGGCTCTGACCCGGGGATATGCCAGCACCATCGCCAATCCTCCGGCGGCCATCACCGCCAGAACCGCCCACCTGACTTGGTCCGTTGAGCCAGTTCCCCGCCCCGGCGCGGACGGCGGAGGAAAGTTGCTGACGTTGACTTCTACGCTCTGACCAGCTTCCAATGATTCCCCGGTCAGAAACAGGTAAGCGCGGTCCTTAATATTGACGGGCTGCTGGCTAGACAGCTTAGGCCCACTCATTTTTTGCCCCACGTCGGCCATAAGGACGTTCACCTTGCGTGTCGGGTAGGCCATCTGCTTTGATACGTTGAAGCTTGCGCCCGGGTTGGCCAGCATATAAGTATATACGACCTGCCTCTTGCCAGGAAGGACAGAACCCGCGTACCCGAGCCCTTCGACACCCTTGTTGGGATCGGCCACCCGGTCCAGGCCCTCGGTTACCTCGGGATGGAGGGCGCCCTTTGGAAGAGGAAACCACAGGGTTTGGCCATTGCGAACCTTCGGCACCAGCGTCCTGTCCGAGGGATTCTGGATAATAGCCACCTCCAGAACTGTCAAGTCGCTAGTCGCAGGATCGACTTCTACGACGAGGTGTGAGAGATCGACCTGGACGCCGACGTCGTTAGCCGCATCGTACACCACAATTTCGGCCTTTCCCGTCGACTCCGTCACCTCTGAGCCCTTCAAAGAAGCCTGGTACTCGACATCTTGAAACTTGGTGGATAACACGTATGTAGAGCTATCGGCCGTCGCCAGGCTGGCAAACCTGAACTTGCCTGAATTGTCGGTCCTCGTGACCAACGTGGCCACCGTCGATCCGTCCTGCCTTAGCGCCTTCAGCTCTACCTCCTGGCCTTTTACCGGGGACTCCCCGCCGGTCTTGTTTACCACTGCTCCCTCCACCACACCTTCCGCTCCGACGACGCCGGGCGCGCCAAAGAGCGCCACCACGAGAATGCTAGCCGATAACAACACGATTCTAAGCACGTTTGCCTCCTTTTAGAGACGCGCCGCAAGTGGCACAGAAGGAGTCACCAGGTTCGAATTCGCGGCCACAGCGCGGACAGCCAGATGCTAGAGGGCGCCCACAGCCCGCGCAGAACCGATCACAGGCAGAAAGCTTTGCGCCGCACGCGCTGCAAAAGCGCGCCGCAGCTCGTTTCCTGCTCGACGCAGCCACCCCACGGCCCGCCGCAGCCGTCCCCGTCGCTCTGTCGACCGGTTCCTCCACGTCGTGTTGCACCACAGGCACCATCTCGTCGATCTGTTTCAGAACCATGGCCGCTTTCAGCTTGTAACTATCGCGAAGCTCGCGGTAGTCCTGCTCAGAAAGGTTGCCCATCTGGTAGTCCTGATCGAGTTCCTTGATGGCCGAGTAGACCCCCTCCCGGCGCAACAGCACGTCTTCGAGCTCGGCGTCTTCTTCCTGCCCGTCGACGTCGTCGACCTCTTCCTTCACCTGGAACAGAGGATAGGCCACAAGTCCCATAGCTATCAACGCCAGTATGCCCACGATGACCTGGCTCATTCCGTTTACCCCCTTTATCCGAAAAGCTCGAGCTCACGCTCGATACGATCGTTGTAGACGTTCAAGTCTGCCTGGAACTTGGGGAGCACCTGTTGCACCAACCGCCGCTGGCGATGCAGCCACGCCCTCAAGATCACGTGGACCAGAGCCAGGCCAGCCAGTATTCCGACGAACGGCGTGATCCACGCCGTGAGGTTGAAGCCTTCTTTGGTAGGCGCAGACAGGACGGTCTCCCCGTACTGCCCCACAAAGTACTGAAGTATCTCAGCCTTGGTCTTCCCCTCGTCAAGCTGCGTCTGAATAACCTGACGCATCTGCCCGGCCGTGCTGCAGTCGCAGTTGACGACGACCATGGTGCACCCACACTGGCACATCAGCTCGCCTGATATTGCATCCACCTGCGTAGTGTCCGCGAGCGCCACGGGCGGGAAGATGAACAACGCCAGCAACGGAATCAGCGCCAGAATCCTAGACACTGGACATCACCGCCTCTCTTCGCGCCGGCGCCTGTTGCGTGACAAAACGTCGGTTTTCACGGGCATCCGGCCAGAAAGCCACCACGGTCCCGAGCAGAAGAACCACGCCGCCGATCCAAATCCAGACCACCATCGGATTCACCAGCACCTTGAAGCTGGCTGACCTGTCTTTATCCCAACCATTCAAGATCAGGTACAGGTCTTCGAGCAGAGTCGTGCGGATGCCCACCTCGGTAGTGGGGTTCTCGTGTTCCTTATGGAACTGCTTGTCCGAGCTCATCCTGAAAGGCTTCTGTCCGGCCTGCGAGACCTCCACCGCTGCCGACACCACGTGCCGGCTCTGCGTCGGGTATTCGGTCAGACCGAGGAAGGTAACCTTGTAGTCCTTGATCGACAGTGAATCCCCAACTTGAAGGCTGGATTCCACGCTGACCGAATAGAACTGGGAGGCGGCCACGCCGATGGCCATGACGATCACGCCGATGTGCACGACATGGCCACCGTACCGCGGCTTGTTGGCCCAGATCAAGGATCCGAGCGCACTGACATAATGCTGCCCACTCGCCCGATGCCGAGCGAGCATCCCACGGTAGAACTCGAGCGTGATGGTCAGCGTGACAAAGGCCAGCGCCCAAAACGCCACAATAGCGTACCATTCCTTGAACAACGTGAGGTACAGCGCGGCGGCGACGAGAACCGCTCCGCCAAAGGGATTTAAGAAATTTCTGAAGGTTCTCCGTGGAGGCTTTTCGCCATCCGATCAACGGGCACACGCCCATCAGGATCACCATGCCCAGGAATATCGGCGCGCTCACCTGGTTATAGAACGGCGGGCCCACCGTGATTTTCACCCCTCGTACGGCCTCGGAAATGAGCGGGAACACGGTTCCCCAGAACACCGCGAAGGCCGCTCCCACCAGGAGCAGGTTGTTTAGCAGGAAGCTGGCCTCACGAGACATGAAGGAATCTATCTCGTTCTCGCTCTTGAGAAGCGCCAGCCGATCCAGCAGCAGCCCGAGCGAGAACACCAGCAACACGCCGATCAGCGCCATAAACATCGGGCCAACAGCCGATTGGCTGAACGTGTGTACCGAGGAGAGAATGCCGCTGCGGGTGAGTAGCGTGCCGAAGATGGACAGCGTAAAGGTGATGATTATCAGCAGCATGTTCCATACCTTCAGCATGCCCCGTCGCTGCTGGATCATCACCGAGTGCAGGTAGGCCGTGCCGGTCAGCCAGGGCATGAACGAAGCGCTTTCGACCGGGTCCCATCCCCAGTAACCGCCCCAGCCAAGCTCCACGTAGGCCCACTGGGCGCCGAACAGGTTCCCCAGACCCAGGAAGAACCAGGCGAAGAGCGTCCAGCGCCGCGTCGAGCGTATCCACTGGTCGTCGAGCCGCTTGGTGATCAGCGCGGCCATCGCGAAGGCAAAAGGCACGGTGAACCCGACGTAGCCAATGTAGAGCGTGGTCGGGTGGAAGAACATGCCAAAGTTCTCCAACAATGGGTTGAGTCCTTGTCCATCCGCTGGCGTGACGGGCGACCTCTCAAACGGGTTGGCGGCAAAGATCATCACCAGCAGGAAGAAGGCGAGTATGGCCATCATTATGCTCGTAGCGTACGGCAGGAGTCGTCGATTCTGCTCCTTGTTCTGCACCACGATGATCGTCGCGAACATCGCCAGCATCCAGGCCCAGAGGAGGAGCGATCCCGCCTGCCCGGCCCACCACGCGGCAAAGGTGAAAACCGGCTCCAGGTCCCGGCTAGAGTACTGTGCAACGTACTGCACGCCAAAATCCCTGGCGAGGAAGGCGTAAACCAAAGCAGCCGAGGCCAAGCTCGTAAGACCGAAGGTCACTAGAACCCCATTCCGGGCGCTGCGCAGTAGCTCGGGGTAGCCCTTCATCGCGCCTGACGTGGCGGCTACGGCAGTGTATGCCGCGATGACCAGGCCGATTACCATCGCCCCATAACCCACGTCGGTTACGAACACATTCATCGTAGTTCGCTTCGCTCCCTTTATTGTTACTTACTGCAAGTGCTGCTGATCGTGCTCGGCGTCCCCGGTCGCGCCCTCGTACTTGGAGGGACATTTCGCCAGGAGAACGTTGGCCTGGAACACCCCTTCGGGCGTCAGCTTCCCTTCGAAAACCGCCTCCGCGTCGTCTTTGAAGGTATCGGGTATGACGCCCCTGTACACGACGCGTAGTGCCCGGCCCGGGTCTTTCTCGTCAAGCGCGACGAACCGCACGGTCGTGTTCCTATCCTCTCTCGTGATCGATCCCGGCTGCACCTTCCCTGCGACCCTAACTTGTTGGCTAGCCGTATCTCCGCCGCGGTCTAGCAGCTCGCCCACGGTCAAGTAGTACATCGTCGTGCCTTGCATACTGAAGTAAACAAGATAGGCGAGCGCAAAGAGTATTACGGTGCTCCCGATCAGCACCTTTTTCTGACCAACTGCCGACTTGCGCCTGGCCAGCACCGCTGCCGGCCTGCCCAGCTCCATCGCTCGGCTTTGCACCATTGGTTCACCTCCCGCAACGAACTCGGGCCGTCCTTGATCTCACAGGCCCAATTGGATTCTGGTGCAGAATGCAATCTGTAGGGGCGGACGTCTCTGGCGTTGTTGGTTCTGTTCCGCCGTGGACTGCTTCTGCCTCTCCATTTCGGCCTTGACGAACATGTCCTGGTGCTCATCTGAGCAAAACTGTTGTCCGAACCGACTGAAGGTTGAATCTGCCACGGTCATGCCACAAATAGGACAGTACTTCTCTCTCTTCCCAAAGCCAAACATGCACTTCTCCTTTCCTCCCGTCGCCGGGAAGGCGAATCTTAGCTGCTGATGATCATAGCAGCCAACACTGAATCGATACTGAGAGCAACCTGAAATCGGGCTGAGTTGTTGCTAGAGGGAATAGGAGGGGATAGTAGACCGCTCTTGCCGGCTGGCCTTGTTTTTCAAGCTTTCCCAGGATTGGCGACGATAAGCTTTACAATGCCAGCCCAGAGGTCTTCCACGCGCTCGACATGCAGGCCGGCCCGAGTGACGTTTTCCACGGTGCAGCGATTGATGTTGGCGCCCCACAGACGCACTACCAGCGGGTTTAGGGCATCCGCTATCCTGCCTGCAAGTCCGATCGGACGTACGTGCTCCAGAAGAAGCACTCGTCCCTCAGGTTTGACCACTCTCCTCAGTTCCTGTAACCCATTGACAGGATCCGGAACCGAACAGAAAACGAAGCTGCCCACCACCGAGTCAAAGGCATCGTCCGGAAAATCCAATCGCTGAACGTCCATCAATCGCAAGTCCACCTGTACCCCTTCACGTTCGGCCTTGCGCCGTGCCCGCTTCAACATCTTGGGACTAAAATCGATCGCGGTAATCTCGACGTTTGATGGATAGTAGTCGAAATTCTTTCCCGTGCCGACACCTACTTCCAACACACGCGGCCCCTTTACCTGCGCCCACAGCTTGTGCCGCCACCTTGGAAAACGGCCACGCTCCATTGGCGCTTCCAACAGGTCATAGACAGCCGCGATGCGATCGTAGCGCGCCCGCGCCGCGGCCGTCTGGCGATTGTCTTTGCGCCCGCTGCTCATTAGGAATCTCTACTTCGCCTCAATATCTCGTCGCATCTGCTCGTATTGCTCCAGGGTGATCTCGCCTCGGGCGTACCTTTCCTTCAGAATCTCAAGAGCACGCGGCTGTGCGGGCCCAGCCCCTATCCCAGCCGGCCGCCCCTGCTGCAACAGCCAGACCACGAGCACTCCAACGCCACCGATGATCAAAACCCAAAAGAGCATCATCAGGATACCCCACAGAGGACTAAAGCCGCCAAAGCCCATCATCCCTGGCCACATCATCATGCCACCGCCCAGCAAGCCGAAGGCCAGCAGAACCAGTACTATCACCCCTATAATCGTGGCAATGTCTCTTCCTTGCACTGGAATCTCCTTTCGTTCGAGCCGCGCCGTACAACCCGCCCGACACACGTATTGCCTGCGAAAACGGCGCGACCAACTCGATTGCGGGCAATAGCTGTGCCACTTCGCATCTCAGTCTATGCTTGCATATCATATTAACACATTCACTGGCCAGCGGTGGACCGGACGCGCAGAGGCGGTCCCTGACCCATTGCTGGGACGTCGTTATGTCGAAGACCGCCCACCTATTTCCCCGCGACTTCATCTAACGGGAGCCGAACCGCAAACACGCTTCCCTTGCCCAACGTGCTATCCACAGCTATCTCCCCGCCGTGCTGCTCCACGATCCATTTGGCGATGGACAGGCCCAACCCAGTGCCCGCAGCGTCGCGATCCCGCGCTTTGTCCGCCCTGTAAAAGCGCTCGAATAAGTGCGGCAAGTCCTCCGCAGAAATGCCTGTGCCGGTGTCGGCCACTTCCAGAACTGCCGTCGTGCTATCTTTGCTGAGCGAGAGCTTCACTTCGCCCCCCGTCGGGGTATACCTGATGGCGTTGTCAACCAGCACCAGGATGAGCTGTCGCAACCGGTCGGCATCGGCCAGCAGCGATACCTCGTCGATTTGGTCGACGGTCACCCTAACGCCCTTGGCCAGCAACCTCGCCTCTCCGTAGACCTCCAGCAGCAGCCGATCCAGTTCCACCCGTCGCATCTGCAGTTTCTGGCCGGCGTCCGCTCGCGCCAGAGAGAGCAGGTCCGAAACCAGTCGAGCCATTCTTTCGCTTTCGCCAGCGGCCGCCTCCACCAGCGCCCTGCGCTCTTCCGCGGGAAGAGAATTCCCCTGACGTTTCAGCAAGTCCAGATTGGCCCGCACCGCCGTGAGCGGCGTGCGCAACTCGTGGGAAGCATCGGCGATGAAGCGCTGCTGAGTAGCGTAGGCCTCCTCCAGGCTCGCCAGCATCTCATTGAAGGTTAAGCCAAGCTGCCCCAGTTCATCACGCGAGCCGGTGTGTTCGAGTCGGCGCGAGAAGCCTTTGGAAAGAGCTATGGCACGGGCTGTTCGCGTTATGCTTGCGATCGGGCTCAGTGCACCACCCGCGATCCCCCAGGCAATGCCCCCGGCAAGCAGAATTGACAAGATCCCAAAGCCCAAAAGACCCAGACGAAGCCGATCCAGGACCGAGTAGGCCTCGCCGTAAGAGCGACCGACCTGGACGAAGCCGATGATCTTACCACCAACCACGAGTGGTTGGACGTATGCTCGCACCCGCTCTCCGCCAACCATAGCGGTGTAGAAGACGCCGTTTCCAGTCCAGGCTGCGGCAAAGGCGCGCTGGTCACCCGGCAGCTCCTGGCCACCCAGGTTATCGGAATGCGCTACGACAACTCCGTCCGTCTGGACAACCTGAACATAGACACCCGGCGATTCAAAGGCGTCGATGGGCGGAAGCTCGACGTGTTGAAGCGTCGGCGGCGCCGCCACATCTACGCGCACCGTGCTCGCTATGTGCTGCGCTCGGCTGGCAATGCTCGCGTCGCTCTCGTCGATGAGATGCCGCGCCATCAAGAAGTACAGAAGCAAGCCGAAAACGATAAGCGTGACGGCAAGCACCGAGGTATACCACAGCGCGAGCCTCATGCGTATGGACAAGAGAAGTCACTCCTTGTCCCTGAGAACGTATCCCGCTCCACGCACCGTCTGGATCAGCCGTTTATCGCCGCCCTGCTCCAGCTTGTTACGAAGATAGCGCACGTAAACCTCGAGAATATTGTAGTTGCCGTCGAAGTCGTAGCCCCATACTTTCTCGACGATGATATCCCGCGTGAGCACTCGCTCGGGATTACGCATAAAGAGCTGCAGGAGCTCGTACTCCGTCGTGGTCAAATCAATCTCTCGGTTGCCTCGACGGGCAACCCGTGATGCCGTGTCCAAACCGAGGTCCTGGTAGCGCAGCACCTCCCTGGCCTCTGGCTCACGGCGGCGCAGCAGGGCTCGTACCCTGGCTAGCAGCACCTCGAAGACGAAGGGCTTCACCATGTAGTCGTCGGCTCCGGTCTCGAGCCCAAGCACCTGATCGGAAACGGCGTCCCTGGCGGTGAGCATGAGTACGGGCAGCCTCTCGTCGACGGCACGCAAGCGGCGGCAGACCTCCAGCCCGTCGATGCCGGGCATCATAATATCGAGTATTACCAGGTCCGGTGGTCGCGGCCGCGCATTATCCAGACCTGCCTTGCCGTCTCCGGCGTCGTCTACCACGTAGCCCTCGTAGCCAAGGCCACGCT
>JACQUC010000139.1 GCA_016210495.1 Chloroflexota bacterium | reverse complement strand
GTCGGAGACATAAGCGGTCGCTCCGCCAAAGAGATAGACCTTGCCATTGAGGTTGACCATCGAATGGCCATAGCGCGCCGATGGTTCCCCGGCCACCAGAGACGAGGCGGGCTGGTTCTCTTGAGGCACGGTTTTGTTTGCCCAAGCAGCACTGGCGCTTACCGCCAGGAAAACGACAAACACGAGCGCAAATACGAGCCATCGTGTCGCCATATGTGCCTCCTTGCCCGGGTCTATTCTCCTCGTCGTCCGGCAGGGCCAAGGTAGAGTATAGCAGGCAGGAGCAAGAAGTCAAGCGCGGTTTCCTTGGCGCCTACTCATTCGCTTATTCGCTGTCTATTCGCTGGCGCGTTTCTCCGCCTGTTCTCTTGCCGCGGAAACGTGTTCCGCACCCCAACCCGCCCGGCATCGAGCCGAGGGAGTCTGGTTCTGTTATAATAGTACTCAGTGCCGTACGCCGTTCACAACACCAGCGCCCGACTCAGGCCCCGATAACATGGTCGAATCGTGCGCTACCAAAACACGAACTGCAAGGAGGTGGCCATTGATCGGGCGCCGATTGCCACCAGATGTTAGTGCAGCACTCAAAGACCTTAAGGGGGCGCTTTCGCGCCTCTACGGGGAGCGTCTGAGGGGAGTGTACTTATACGGATCGTACGCACGGGGCGATTACACTGCGGACTCTGACGTGGATGTCCTCATCGTGCTCGAAGGACCGGTCAGGCCGGGGGAGGAGATTGGCCGGTACAACGACATCGTATCAGACATTTGCCTCAAGTACGATCTCCTCATCTCGACCCTGCCTGTTGCCGAAGAGACTTTCCAAAAAGGACCGAGGTCGTTCTTTGAGCCGGTGAGACGTGAGGCTGTGCTGTTGTGATTGACGAGATCAAAGGTCTTTTGGACAAAGCAACGACGTACCGTCGTTCCGCCGAGATACTGCGCGCGGCAGGTGATTTCGATTCCGCGGGCTCACGCCTCTACTACGCGATGTTTTACTGCGCACGGGCGGTGCTGTTGGCCAAAGGGTTGACCTTTTCCAGCCATCGAGCCGTTGTGGGGGGCTTTGCCCGGCATCTTACGAAGACGGGCGAGCTTCCTGTCGAGATGCACCGCTGGCTGCGCCAAGCCTTCGACCGACGCCAGGCGGGAGACTACATGCCCTTCGCGGCACTGACCGCAGGAGACGTCGAGGAAATGCAAGGCCGAGCGGAAGCCTTCGCGCAGCAAGCAGCGGCCTGGCTGCAAAAGCAAGGCTTGGCATGACAGAGCCGCCCGAAGCGATCTTTGTCTCCCACGTCATCTCGCAGCAACCTGATTTGAAGTTGACGCCACGTTGCCAACCGCGTAGAATAGCCCCTCGGGAGGGGCTATGGCTGGTCTGTCTTTGGAGTTCTTTCTCGCTTCCAGTGTTGCTCTGATCGTCCTGAGCGTCGCGCTTGTCGGCTGGCTGGCGACACGCGGCGATTCGTCGGATGAGGGTGCGCCGGCGCGGATCAACCTTCTCCGGCACCGGTGGCTGGCGCGCGTCATCCGCTGGCGACCGTTACAGTTCGTCGCTCGATTGCCGTTTGTGCTCGTTTTTCTTCTCGTCATCGTCGCGGGCTTCATCGGCAGCCAGGAGCCAGGCCGCAACATCGCGCCCGTCCTGACCTGGACGATTTGGTGGGCGGCACTCATTATCGTGATCCCCCTTCTGGGCAAGATCTGGTGCTTCGTCTGCCCCTGGAACGCCATCGCGGAATGGATCCAACGGCTGACCTTCTGGCGTGTCAAAGACACGGGCATCTCGCTGAGCTTCCCCTGGCCCGCGCGACTGCGCAACCTTTACCCTGCCATCGGCCTGTTCTTGATCCTGACCTGGCTGGAGCTGGGTTTTGGCGTCACGACCAGCGGCATCGCCACGGCCGGCCTGGCCGTGCTCATCGTCATCCTGGCCGTGGTGCCGGCGCTGTACTTCGATCGCAAGCCTTTCTGCAGATATGCGTGCCTGGTGGGCATGGTGAGCGGAGCGTACGCGCACCTGGCCATGCTGGAGGTTCGCGCCGGCGACAAGGGGGTCTGCCGCACCTGCCGGACGAAGGATTGCGTCAACGGCAACGAGAGGGGCTACGGCTGCCCGGTCTCCGTGTATCCGGGCACGATGGACCGTGACACCTACTGTATTCAGTGCACCGAGTGCGCCAAGACCTGCCCGAAGGGCAATATCGCCTTCAACCTGCGCAGCTTCGCCAGCAGCGTGATTCCGCCGGCGAAGCTGCGGCTGGACGAGGCGTACATGGTGCTGGTCGTCCTGGGCCTCACGTTTTTCCACAGCATCGCCATGACCTATAATTGGATGGACGCGGTACACTGGGCGCACGGGGCGCTGGGGGGGAACGACTGGGGCCTGGTGCTGGGGTTCAGCATTGGCATGCTCGTCGTCCTCGTCGTGCCCGGCCTGGTATACGTGCTGGGGGTCGCGGTGGCGAGGCGGACGAGTGCGGTTGGGGCGAGCCTGCGCACCGTTTTCATCGCCTTCGTCTACGCGCTGCTGCCGGTGGCGCTGTTCTACCATCTGGCGCACAATCTCCAGCATCTGTTGCGCGAGGGACAGGCGCTGGTGCCACTGCTGTCGGACCCGCTGGGCTGGGGCTGGAACCTCTTCGGCACGGCGGGGATGCAACTCAGCCCTGTGTTGTCACTGGGATCGACGCAGGTACTTCAGGTGTTGCTCGTGGTGCTGGGAAACCTATTGGGCATCTCTCTGGCCTTCCGCATCGTGCGGGCGTGGGGGATCGCAGAAAGCGGGGGGTTGCGGGCGCTTCTCCCGCTGGCCACGGTGATCGTCGTGCTTTCCATCGCCAATTTGCTGCTGCTCGCGGCGCCAATGCAGATGCGGATCGGCGACGCGATGCCGGGGCACCAGATGCCTGGGGCGCCGTGAGCAGCCCCGGCTTGGGAGTCTTTCGGCGCCCCGACACATCGGTGTCGCCGTCAGGAGGCTTGGAGGCTATGCGGTTGGTTGGGGGGAGAGCTTGGCCGGCTTGGGAGTCCTTCGGCGGGCTAAAGCCTCGCCGTCAACCCGCCTAGCAGGAGCGCGCCAGTTGGAGGCTTGACGCGAGTCCGCCTGAGGCGGACCGCGGAGGACTCACATTGCCAGGGACATAGGATAGTCGAGGCTTGGTCATAATTGGATGGGGGAATCTGGGGGTGCGGGCGTCTCGCCCGCGAGGGGGCGAGCAGGCGAGACGCCTGCGCTCCCGGCTTAACCTTCCCAGTCCGCTTTTGCGCGCCGTGTTGGATTAATGACCCATGCCTCGGATAGTTTGCGAAGGAGGAGGGGGGAGCTCAGAATGCGCGGACGTAGCTCGATAATCGCGCTGGCCAGCGCACTAGTCGCGTTTGGTTGGCCCGCGCTAGCCGAGGCCAACGGGGAACATCTCCAAATGGGCGGGATACACTTCGATCCCTTGGTGGGCACGGGGGTCGGCATCTTCGTTTTTTTGATTACCGCCATGTTCGTCGCCCAGTGGGTGCGGCTGAGCCGCGCCCAGCGCAGCGGCGCGCCACCGCGCAGACGCCGGAAGCGGATCGAGGAGATGGAGGAGGACGCGAGAGAGGAGTAGGCTCATTTGGTCTTTGCGACGTATACGCCATCCCAGTCTGCCGGCGGTGGGTTTCCCGCTAGCTCGGCGCAGCGCTGCGCGTGGAAAGCCGCAGGCCCATCCGCCGGGTACGCCTCGCGGAGGCGCTGGAAAGCGCTGCCGGCCTCCTGCCAGCGCCGGTTGGTGCTAAGTTGCATTGCCACCTGGTAGGACTTGAGCATCTCGTCACGGCTTGATCTGGTCGCCGGGTCGTCGCCGACAAGGGGCGGCAGCAGCTCGTAGACGGCCACAGGCTCCTTCTTTCCCTTGACGGCCACCAAGTCCAGAAAGCGATGCTCTAAGCCACCGCCCGACGCCTGAAGCGTCGCCTCGCTGATGACAATGCTGGTGCCGTACAGCTTGTTCAGCCCCTCGATGCGCGAGGTCAGGTTCACGGCGTCTCCGATCACGGTGTAAGAGAAGCGCTCCTGCGAGCCCATGTTGCCCACAGACATGGTGCCGGTATGAATCCCAATACCGATCTCGAAGTCTGGTATGCCGTTCTGGCGCCAGCGCACGTGCAGACGCTTCAGCCGGCGCATCATTCCTAATGCCGTCAGGCAGGCCCGTCGCGCGTGGTCGGCCTGCACGACTGGTGCTCCCCAGAAGGCGATGATGCCATCGCCCATGTACTTGTCGACGACGCCCTGGTGCTCGAATACCTCGGCACTCATCTCTGTGAGATACTCGTTGAGAAAACGCGCGAGGGCTTCAGGCTCGATCTGTTCGGAGTACGTGGTGAACCCGCGAATGTCGGAGAAAAGCACGGTCATTATGCGCTTCTCACCGCCGAGACGAAGCTGGTCGGGCTCCTTTAGCACCTCGAACATGACGGCGGGAGAGAGATAGCCTGACAGCAGACGTCGTGCAGCCCGCTGGTCGGATTCGACGAAGATCACCCGGTAGGTCGTTACGGCGGCGAAGGACAGGAGCGGCGCCAGTGGCGGGTAAACCATGTTGACCAGCACGCCTCTGTCGAAAAGCACAGAAGCCCCCAGAAAGTATGCGATCACTATGGCCAGGGCAACGCCCGCGGCCGCCAGGATGCGTAATCGGAAAGCGCCCAGCCCAGCCGCAATAGAGAACAGAACGACAGCCAGGACCGTTTCCAGCTCGCCGGCTCGCCGCAGGAAAGCGGGACGCAAGATGGTATCCACCGCGTTGGCGTGAATCTCGACTCCGGGCATTTTCCTGCTAACCGAAGGAGGCGTCCAGAAGTCGTCGGCGAAGCCGGTGGCCATGAGTCCAATCAAGACGACCCGATCCTTGAGCGGAGAGAGGTCGGCTTTGCCTCGCAGGATGTCGACAAAAGACACGACAGCGAAAGGCGACGGCCGGTCGGGCTGGTAGGGCGCCCCGGCGTAGTTTATCTGCATACCCCGGCGCCCGTCCACGATAGGCACAGCCCTGCCGGCGAACGGAAGGGTGCCCATACTTGGTGGGCCCTCGAGCGCGCTCGGGCGGCGCAGATAGCGAGCAGCAGCCATCAGCGCCAGCGAAGGGACCTCCTGCCCCTGGCTACTTATCACCAACTGTTGGCGGCGGACCGTCCCGTCGCCATCAGGGTGGACATTGACATGTCCCACCGCTACGGCAGCCCGCGCGAGGGATGGAACGGGCGAAGCCAGCATATCATAGCCCAGAGGCCCATCCGGCGACACAACCGCGGGAAGCTCGCCAGCAACCGGCAGCACGACGTTCCCGCCAGCCATGGCTCCCGCCAGTATGTCATCCTCCGCGGACGGCGCGTCGAAAAGGACGTCCATCACAACTACCCGGACACCGGCCTGTGCAAGGGCGGATATCACCTTCGCGTAGTGGGAGCGCGGCCAGGTAAACACGCGGCCGTCGCCGGCCAGCTCCCGGAGACTGCGGTCGTCGATGGCGACAATCCCGACGCGCGACGACTGTTCTCCAGCCTTGGCCTTGAAAAGAAAGTCGCTGCCCTGCGCCTGCCAGGTCGACAACAGCCCGATTCGCGCCACGTTGAGGAGGATCAGGGCAATAGCCACGGCGATGCCCAGAGCTATAAGTGAACGACGGCGTCGTCGAGTCATTCTGCTGCCCCTTCCTATAATGCAAGTACGAAAATACGCTTCCCGCAAAAAGCGCAAAGGTCGCAACGGCAATTTACCGAAATCTTTGCGCGCTTGGCGTCCTTTGCGGTGAGCGTCCGCGCGTTTTCATCCTTGGTGGCGCCCAGGGCAGCGTGGAAAACTAATAATGAACTGCTGTCAATTCCTCTGGATGACCGATACGTTGTCCACGCCGGGGCCGTAGGCGCCGTTAGAAAGGCTCTTGAACTTCAAGCGTGTCCCCGGAGACGTCGCGGTGACCGTGTACTCTTTGTAGACCCACCCCATACTAGATCTCGTGTGCCCGGCCGTGTCGAATGTGGGGCTAGCGATCAACGTATCGCCCCAATAGACCTCCATCTGTTTGACCTGCGGCGGTCCCTCCGGATTACCCGACATGGCGAAGCGAAGGGTGTAAGACTGGCCAGGCACAGTGGTCAGGTCCTGGTGAATTGCACCAACCGCCGAACCGCTCAAATCGACCCACTGCTGTCCGCTGGCGGCCTGTGCGTACCTTTCGTGGACCACGTCGACGCTGCCATTCGAGACAATCCACCCCCCAAAGCTCTGCTGATTCGAGTAAGGCTTCCAGTTGTCGCTTCCTATGCTAGGGCTCTCGAAGTCCCCGTTGCCCACGATCGAGACTGGGTTCGGCGTCGGGGTGTTGGTCGGCGTGCTTGTCGCCGTCGGCGTGTTGGTTGCCGTAGGCGTGTTGGTCGGCGTGGGTGTGTTGGTTGCTGTAGGCGTATTGGTTGGCGTATTCGTAGCCGTCGGCGTACTCGTGGCCGTCGGGGTGTTCGTCGCGGTCGGCGTGTTAGTCGGCGTATTCGTGGCCGTCGGGGTGTTCGTCGCGGTCGGCGTATTCGTCGGCGTGCTCGTAGACGTCGCGGTGCCCGTCGGCGTGTTGGTCGACGTGGGAGTTGGGATCGGGGTCTCGGTTGGTGTTGGGCTTGACGTGGGCGAGCTGGTTGCCGTGGGCGAGCTGGTGGGCGAAGGCGTGTTCGTCGGCACACTGGTTGCTATGGACGTGCTGGTAGGCGCGGGCGCAGACGTGGGCGTGCTGGTTGGTGCCGGTGGCGCTGGCGGCGGGGGCGGCGGAGGCGGCGGGACCGCGGTGGGAGCCGGCGCCAACGCGCTCGGCGACGGCGGCACGGGTGGCGCAGTGGCCGCGGGAACGGGCGTCGGCGCACTCGGCGCAGCCGTCGGCAGGACCTCTGCGGCGGCGAGAGCCGGCTCCTCCGGCGTCTCCGTCTCCTCGGGAACGGCGGTGGGGACGGCGGCGGGCGACACCACGCGAGTCGCGGGAGGCCGGGCCGACGTGGGCGCGGGCGTGAGCTGCGGCGGCGGAGTGCCCTGCCGCTGGGTGGGGACAGCCGTCGGAGCGCTGCCGGTAGGGGCTGCCGACTGAGCCGGTGTTGCCACGGGCGCCAGCCCGCCGGGAGGCGGCACGGACGTTGTCCGCGTAGGCTGGCCACCGGGCGTAGGATCCGAACGAGAAACGAGCGTACGGGCGACAGTGGGTGACGGCGACCTGGCAAGGAAGGCAGCGCGTTGGCTGGCGACCGTCGCCTTTGGGCCCATCCGCTCCACCTCGGCTTTCATCAGCACCACCTTGCCGGGCAGATTATCGCCAGCCGGCTCTGGCTGGCCCAACTGGCCGCCCACCAGCCCGCCCTGTTCCATCAAAACCCGCAGCACCATGATCAAACGGTCTCCGGTGCCAACGTCGCCGTCCCTGGAGAAGCTGAAGACGGGCGCCGCTCGAGACAGGCCGGTGGCAGTGAAGTGGAACGCACCCTGTTCTTTGGCGTAGAGGACGATGCGGTAGTCGCCGGCGATAACCTCTTCCAGCTCGACCACCTGGGGCTCGTCAAAGGGCACACTGGTGCGAGCGCCGGGCACCTGGTTTACCGCGATTCCCGGCGGCACCATGCCCACGCTGCGGCCCCGGGGGTCGACCACCTTCATCCAGACCGGAGAGCCCATCATCAGCAGCAGTCGGTTCACGCGCGGGATTGTCCTTGGCTCTTCGGGAGGCTGCCCGGGATCGACCCTGGTCTCGTGCCCGCCCTCAAGGTCGATGGTGCGACCCTGAGCGGTCACCTGCACCAACCCCTCGACGGTTCGCAAACGCGTGAGGCCGTTGCGTTCGACGGTCACGTCCAGCAAAGTACCGCGTACTGTTGCCACCGTAGCCGGCGTCTCTATCTCGTAACGTGAGGCGGGGTCAGCCAGTTGGACGAAGCGACTCCACGTGGTGCCGAGCCATTGTTGCAGGCGGATAGTGGTCGCCGGTCCGGCCTTTGCGGTTTCTAGAGCCTGAATCGTGAGGTCGGTCGAGGGTTCCATCTCGACCGTTGAGCCTTCGAAGAAGGTGATGAGGGCATAGCTCTCGGCGAGCGTGCGCACCCTCTCGCCCGCGTTCAGCGTCATCCCATCGCGCCCAGGCGACCAATCGGTGCTACCGGCGAGCTGCACCTCGACGCCGCCCGACAGGATGGTGAGGGTCGTGGTGGAAGCCAGGGCCGAGGAAGGCGCGAGGAGGGGAAAGCCCACGAAAACAATAGACAAGACGAGAACCACCGCGATCGTGGCCGCGGCGGCCCCCGTAGCCTTCTTCGACCTCGCCCCATGCGCTAGAAGGATCGAAACGATTGCCAACGCAAGTCGAGCTCCCGAACCCTTCGCGGAATCTCGCCGTTAAGGCGCTATTGGCTGCGCCTTTGCTCCTGCGGCACTACCTGCTTGAGGCGAGTGATCTCGTGGTCCAGGCTGCGAATGCGCTGGGACATGCCCTGGAGGATGCGGAAGGCCAGCGAGGGGTCTTCGTGCACACGCCGGAGGAACGACCGCTTGTCCAGGGTGAGCACGCGCGCTTGCCCTTGCGCCCGAACCGTGGCGGAGCGTGGCTGGCGGTCGAAGATCGCCATCTCGCCGACGATGTCTCCGGCCTTGAGCTCTCCCACGACGACCTCCGTGCCCGATTCCTCGCGCAGCACGACGACATGGCCGGCCTGGATCACATACATGCAGTTGCCAGTCTCGCCCTGGCGACAGATGACCTCGCCGTCGGAGTATTCTTTACCCAGCGCTCCTGCTTCCATGCTGGAACTCGACTCCTTTCCCTCGCCTGCCGTCGGCGACGGCCAGCGTTGTTTCCCAAATCAGGCGTGCCACAAACCGAGGATCCAAGGTCCTGAAAAAGATGTCGCGGTAGGGCGCGCTGCCGGTGAACATGTCCCAGAGCACGATGCTCATACGTCTGGCCGCTCCGGCGTGGGCCTGTTCGCTCGCCGTCATCTCCATAACGCCGGACAGCAACGGTCGCAGGCTTTTGATGAGGTGCACCACGGCAAAAATAAGCAGGCCGAAGCGGTTATCGTTGGCGATAGAGCGGTAGGTAGGCAGGTAATGCTTCTCGAAGTCAGCCACGGAGACGCCGCTGAAAGCAGCCGTCAAGGCCGCTGCCTTCGCCGTGCGATAGGCCGCGCCGATGCCATCCTTGTACAGCCGGGTCACGCCACAGTCGCCGATAAGCACCACGCGATCCACAAACGGCCTGGATGCTTCCACGATGTTTATCTTGGGCGAGCAGTGGCAGACGCCTTCGGCGGGATTCCAATCGCCGGGGAAGCAGCGCTTGATGGCAGGAGAATTGAAGAAACTGTCGACGAGCTCGCCGTCGATGTCGCGCCCCAGCAGGCACACGGTGACGTAGTCGCCCTTGGGTATGATGGCCGCGCAGTCGAGACGAGGCATATCGAGAAGAAACATGTTCATCGAGGTGCCGAAATACTGGTTGATCAGCTCGTTGCCCAGGCCGAGCTCTGTGATGTAGGCCTTCGTCGTCTCCGGCTTCTTGCCCTGGAAGCCGATCTTCTCGAAGATCTGCCAGCCGGCGGAGTTGACCCCGGTGGCGCCCACCAGCAAGTCGTAGGTTTGCGCCGAGCCCTTGAGCTGCACCTGAGGTCGGCCGTCGTCCCATCCGACGTCGGCGATGCGCGCCGCGATCACCTTGGCGCCGAGGTCTTTCGCCAGATTCAGCAGGTAGCCGTCGAGGCCGCCCCACTTGATCTCCTTGACGTCTCGCGGGCCGCCGCCCCGATGGAGGGCAGCGATTCTCTTCTCGTGCAGCGGCGTGTCGATTCTGAGGCTGGCGTCGTTAGTATGCAGCACATAGGAGTCGATGCCCCGCTGCACCACAGTGGTAGGAAGGTTGATGCCCTCGATGGCTAGGGACTGAATGAGCGATTCGGAGACGATGCCCCCGCACATGTTGCAGCCGGTCGGGCCGGGCTTGGTGAAGTCGCGCGGCTCGTAAATGTCCACCTCCAGCGCCAGGTCCATGCGCTGGGCGAATGTCAAGAGAAAGTAGGCAAACAGCGACCCTGCCGGACCGCCGCCCAGAATGCCGACGCGAGAACCATCCTCAAGCGTGAACCCCATTACGCCCCCCCATGGCGAGCCAGGACGCTTTGCCGGCGGTGTGTCACCAGCCCGGACTAGCTCAGCCTTTCGCCCCATCCATCTAGCAGTAGGGGCCTATGCTAGCACGGTGCCAAAGCGATGTCAATGGCTAGAGGGCCACCCATAAACATTGTGCCTTGACCAGTTGCATTGCTTTTATTACAATTGCATCAAAAGGCCGTACATGTGAGAATCTATAGACTCATCGTTGAGCCGGAACGGGAAGAACACATCGCGCGGCACCACGTCAGCGTGGAAGAGGTGGAAGACGTGGCCTCGGGAAATGTCTTTGTTCGTAGGGCGCGACAGGGTTACCGGCGACTCATCGGGCAGACAAGTGCGGGTCGTTATCTGACGATCTTTGTCGCTCCGCGAGGCGGCGGGGTGTATGGTTTGGTTACTGCCCGCGACGCAACACCGGCCGAGCGGCGGCGGTACCAGGAACATCGGGGGCAATAGGCCATGGCGAAAACAGAACAGGAAAGACCAGCAATCAAACGAGCGAAAAGTAGAATCCCGGATTTCAAGAGCGTCGAGGAGGCCGCCGCGTTTTGGGATGCCCACGACAGCGCCGAGTTCGAGGATGAGTTCGAGGATGTTTCCGACGTGAAGTTCGTGGTAAGCCGGGCCAAACCCAAGAAGGGGGTTACCATCAGGCTGGAGGAGGATTTGCTGGATACCCTAAAGCGGGAAGCTCAGGCCAAAGGGATCGGCCCCTCAACACTTATCCGGATGTGGGTAATAGAGCACCTCAGACACGGCAAAACCGCTTAGCATTTCCCCTGTCGACTTGCTTCGCTGGATAGGATGCGCCCCTTGTAGGGACGTTGCATGCAACGTCCCTACAAGGGGCGTTTGCGGCGACGTCTCGCCAACGACATTGACCCTACAAGCCGCAGATGTTACTATTGGAGTATCCTTCGTAAGCGGAGATGCGCTCTCTTGAATCGTCCTGGCGAATATGGCCGATAAGCTTTGCCTCCTGGTCTGCGAGAGCCTCGAGCGAGAGGCGGCGGGCGTCATACAATCCGAAGGCTTCGACGACGTAATGGTCGCGACCTTTCCGGTCGACCACTGCAACGGGCAAGTGGGTGCGGATCTGCTGCGGGGCAGCGTTCCCGTCGACGGGGTTGTGAGAGCGGACGTCGACGTCGCGTGCGGCGCCTGCTGCAGTGACATAGACGACTATCCCGAGGAATTGGGCCGCTGGCGGCCCCACCTTCTAGATGGGTGTTGCCGGCTTTTCCTGGATGGGAACCTAGACCTGCTTCGGCTTTCCCTGGTGAGGACGATCCTCGAGTGGCGCCTCGAGAACGAGAGGTCGAGGGCGGCGGCTGCCGTCGCCAACGCCAATCGCCAATCTGCCAGCTATGCTATGGTAGCCGATTTGATCGCGGACCTCACGCGGATCATGACCGAGGCCGAGGCCGTGGAGGCCATCTTCGAGGTGTTCACCATGCTCTTCGCGCCCGCCAAAATGGTCTACGTCCCGATCGTCGATGGCAGACCGGGAAATGCCCGTCTCCGACCAACCTCCACGACGCTTGCCGAAGGGGCGCTACACCGCCTGGCACGGCTGGGCGAGGATTACGCCTGGACCGAATCGGGAAAAGGCTTCACCCTGCGCATCAGCCGCGCGGGCGAGACGCTGGGCGTTCTGGAAATCGACGGCATCGCCTTCCCCGAGTACAAAGAGCACTACCTGAACCTCGCACTCACGGTCGGCAAGGTCTGCGCCCTGGCGGCTTCGAACGCCCGCACCTACGAGCAGATCAAGCGAATGGAGAGTATGCTGGAGGCGGAGCGCAATCGGCTCGCCGTTACCCTATACTCTATCGGCGACGGCGTGATCGCTACCGACACCCAGGGCAGGGTTTTGATGATCAATCATGTCTCCGAGCGCCTCGTAGGTTGGACGCAGGAGGAAGCTGTGGGCCGTCCCCTGGAGGAGATCTTCCACATCGTCAATGCGCGCACGCGACAATTGTGCGATAACCCCGTCGAAAAGGTGCTCAGCACAGGTGCGGTGGTTGGGCTCGCCAACGACACCGCTCTGATCGCCAGAGACGGCAGCGAGCGCATTATCGAGGACAGCGCGGCACCCATCCTGGACCAGGACGGCAACATTCTCGGCGCAATCCTGGTTTTCCGCGACGCTACCGAGCGCCGGCGGGCTCAGGCGGAACGCGAGCGGTTGCTGGTCGAGCTGGAGCGACGCGCCACGGAGCTGGCGGCTGCCAACCAGGAGCTCGAGGCCTTCGCCTACTCCGTCTCGCACGATTTGAAGGCTCCTCTAAGGACGGTGGACGGCTTCAGCCAGATGCTGCTCGAGGATTACGCCGACCGGCTGGATGACCAGGGGAAGGAATACGTGCACATTGTCCGCCAGGGGAGCCAGCGGATGGCCCAGCTCATCGACGATTTGCTGAGCCTGTCGCGCATAAACCGTTCAGAGATGATCAGACAACAGGTCGATCTCAGCGAGCTGGCGCAGAGAGCGGCGATAGACCTGAAAAGGTCGCAGCCTGAACGCCGGGTCGAGTTTGCCATCGCTCCAGGGTTGTTGGTGGACGGCGACGCACGTCTCCTCAGAGTTGCGCTGGAGAACCTGCTGGGTAATGCCTGGAAGTTCACATCGCACCATCGAACGGCCACGATCCAGCTTGGCAAGGAGGACCGACAGGGCCAAGCGGTCTACTACATCCGCGACGACGGCGCGGGATTCGACCCGGCCTTCGCCGGCAAGCTGTTCTCCGCGTTCAAGCGCCTCCACAACGACGACGAGTTCCCCGGCAACGGCATCGGTCTGGCGACCGTGCAGCGCATTATCCATCGACACGGCGGCCAGATCTGGGCCGAAGGCGCCGTCGAGCGCGGCGCGACGTTCTACTTCACGATCCCCACGATCCCCTAGCCCCCTTGCCATAAGCGTGCAGATCGTGTAAAGTGTTCGTCACCTGACGGAAGTGGGCTCCTTCGTTGCGCTTCGACCGGGGTGATCGAAGGCCCCGCCCGCAGAGGAACGAGAGTAGCTTGTGGAGAACGCCCTGTGCCTTGTCTTCTAGTAAGCTTCTGCAACGTTTTTCCGCGTGCGCTAGCCCTCGGCATCTACGATTTCGATTCCTGCGCCTTCAAATGGGTCGAGCTCGCCGGGGTTGGCGAGCCGGTGGGAGGAGCCACTGGGCTGTCCAGGTATCACGGCGGATATGCCTGCCTGGTCCAGTTGCCGACGTTTTGCGGGGCTTCCGCTTTGGTGTTGCTGGATCAGGATCTGCACCTGCGCGAGGTCCACAGGCTTGTGGAAACGGGTGATGCGCATTCGCTGGCGGCGCTGGAGGACGGGTTTCTCGCCAACGATTCACTGAGGAATAGGCTCATCAGGATAGACCTGTCGCCCGACGGAAAGTCCGTGCGTGAGGTCGAGTTCTGGCGCGGCAGCGATGAGCCGAGAGACGTCCTCCACGTGAACTCGGTGGCTCTCTTGAATGGCGAACCGTACGTATCACTGTTTGGACCTGGGCCTGGGGGGGACTGGGAGTACGCACGATCCGGGCGTATTTTGAACACCTCGGCCGACCACGTCGCCTGCAATAATCTCTTTCATCCCCACTCGCTCAAGAACGTCGACGGAACGCTGTGCTGGCTCGAATCCAGACGCGGTCTCGTCCATCGGTACTCAGCCGAGCTTGGCCACGAGGTTGTGGCGAAGCTAGAGGGGTACGTACGCGGGCTCGCTCACGACGCGCAGCACTTGTACGTCGGCGCCAGTGCCATCCGACGGCGCCCCAAAGGAGGTGGCACCCCCAACGTGGTGGGCACTCTGACACCGGAGAACTCCAATTCCTGGCTCTATCGGATCGACAGGCAAACCCTGGCGGTGGAGAGGCGAAGGCTGACGGCGTTTAGCAGTGAGATCTACGACGTGCTCGTGCTCGAAGGCTTCGAGAACACGATCTCTTTCCTCGATCAGGAGCCGGACCCTGTCGTGCGCAGAATGTGGTCGTTCGAGGACGAATACTTACAGGCGGTTGGTGGACTGGAGCGGTCGCTCTCAGCAGCAAGCGAGCAGCTCGTGGCGGCAGTCAGTCATAGGGATGATCTGCTGGCGGCAGTGAGTGAAAGTGATGATCTGCTGGCGCGCAAGGATGAGCAGATTGCACGGCTTTCAGAGCAGAAGGCAAGACTGGAGACCGTGGAGCGCGAGCTCGTCCTGGCCGAAGAATCCCTGCGACAGCACGCCACCAAGAGAGACCAGCACATCGCCGACTTGCAGGCAGCCCTGGATGGCATCACGCGCAGCCGGGCCTGGCGGATGTACCTGTGGGTGCGCCGGTTTCTACCCGTACCCGGCCGGTGGCTTCAGGTTGAGACGCCGGTCCAAGCGAATCCTCGCCCCTCGGGCGACACGCCAAGAGGGGATTCCTCGCCACCGCTCCGCTACGATCCGGAGTAGCAGCCATCAGTCAAGCCGTGGCCGGACCAACTGGCCGCCACCAGTGTCGCCGTGGGCCGGCTAACCAAGCACGACAAATGTCGCACACAAGTCGCGACGGATGCCCCATTTCCAACTCCCATCTGCTTGCTACAATTCTATTGTAGGCTCAGGAATTATCTCAGGAGCGGGCTTTGGCTCAAAGCGGGCCGCTCGTCGAAGGGCGAGGAGACCTCGTCCCTACGATGGGAGATAATCTCTGGTCCCCATGGACCAGGCTGCGCAGGATGGACCGCGCTCGGGTGGGCTGAGGCTTACTGAGCACGGAATGGCGTGCACCCTGGCTTGCTGAATTCGGCTCGATCTCGGGAGGTGGTACGATGGATACCTTGTGGCGTAAGCTGCGCGTCTTTGGAGCGAGTTTGAGACTGACGATGGCCCTCTGGTTGGCGGTGGGCCTGCTGTTGCCCGGTTTGCCGCCGGCCCCCGGGCCGGCGTTCGCACAGGAGCCGCCGACCGAGACAGTGGTCTGTAACGCGACTGTTACAGCGAACGTGGTCGCGTTGGACCAGCGCATCGACTTCAACAGGTTGGGCGCAATGAACCCCGTGGGGATGATCTACGCCCTCAAGCGGGACGTGGTCGCCAAGACCGGCAAGGTCTGGGGCCCCGGCAGCGTGCAGTTGCGCGAGGACAAACGTCCTCGCCCCCTCACGCTGCGCGTGAACGTTGGGGACTGCTTGCAGGTCAACTTCGAGAACCTGCTCGATCCGATGCCGCTGGAGAAAAACGGGCCCATTTTCGGCGACCAGGAGCAGCCCGCGACCAGAGCCGTCGGCGTCCACGTTGCCGGGATGCAGCTCAGGAACAGCATCTCCGACGACGGCTCCAACGTCGGCGTAAACCCGAGCAGCCTGGTGTCACCGGGTGGCAAGGCCACCTACACCTTCTACGCCGAGCGCGAAGGGACCTACCTCCTCGCCAGCCCGGCTGACAATGTCAGCGCCGAGAGCATCGGCACGCAAGCCTTCGGACTCTTTGGCGCCGTCAACGTCGAGCCGAAAGGGTCTGAGTGGTACCGGAGCCAGGTGACCCGGCAGGAGATGGACTGGGCCACGGCGGGCACCACGCCAACCGGGCAGCCCGTAATCAACTACGACGCGCTGTACCCGGCGGGCTCGGGCAAGTCAGGACCGATCCTCAACATGCGGCAAGGCAACGAGATCGTCCACTCGGACCTGACGGCCATCATCACCGGGCCGAACAAGGGGTTCTTCGCCGAAGGGACGTACGTCCCCAATCCAGCCTACCCGAATCGCAACCAGCCGTTCCGCGAGTTCACGCTGATCTTCCACGACGAGAATGCCCTCATCCAGGCCTTTCCCGCCTTCGAGGACCCGACTTTCGAGTTTGGCCTGCACAGCGTGCGCGACAGCTTCGCCATCAACTACGGCACGGGCGGTATCGGCGCCGAGATCCTGGCCAATCGCCTGGGCGTGGGCCCTATTTGGGACTGCGTGGACTGCAAGTATGAGGAGTTCTTCCTGACCTCCTGGGCGGTGGGCGACCCCGCCATGGTCGTGGACGTTCCGGCGAACACGCCGGGCGCCGGTGCGAAGGCCACCAGGGCCTTCTACCCCGACGACCCCTCCAACGTCTATCACAGCTACATCAACGACCGGACCAAGTTCAGGAACCTGAGCGTGGGCAAAGAGCACCACATCTTCCACCTGCACGCGCACCAGTGGCTGTTCACGCCCGATGACGACAACTCGACCTACCTGGACAGCCAGGCCATCGGGCCCGGCAGCGGCTACACCTACGAGATCGCCTACAACGGCTCCGGCAACCGCAACAAGACCGTGGGCGACTCGATCTTCCACTGCCATTTCTATCCCCACTTCGCGCAAGGCATGTGGGCGCTGTGGCGCAGCCACGATACATTTGAGATCGGCACGAAGATTGGTGCCGATGGCAGGCCCGAGGCAGGCGCCAGGGCCCTGCCTGACGGCGAGATGCCAGCGGGTACGCCCATCCCCGGCGTCGTGCCCATTCCCGGCCTGGCGATGGCGCCACTGCCCGGCGGCGCTACTGTCGAACCGAAGGATGCCAACGGGGACGGCAAAATGGACTCCAGCCAAGTCAAGGTCCTCGAGCCGGATAAGAACCCGGGCTATCCTTTCTTTATCGCGGGCGAGGCGGGACACCGGCCGCCTACTCCCCCTCTGGATATGCCCGTTGACGGCGGGCTGCCACGACACGTCATCGCGGGCGGCGCCGCCGCATCTCCCGCGCTCAATCCGTTCGATTTCAGCAAGGTCTTGACCTCGGCCAAGGCGAAGTTCTTCCCGGAGGCCGGCACGCCGGCAGAGCAGGCGGCGATGGCTTTCCACGAGCAGCGATGGCACGCCAGCTCCAAGCCCGACGGCGCCGTGGCGTCGTTCGAGACCAACGGGCTGCCCCGCCAGCCGGGCGCGCCCTACGCCGAGCCCTGTCGCGGCGACGACGGCAAGGCCGTCGGCACGCCCAGAGAGTGGCGGGGCGCCGACATCCAGCTCGACATGACGATCGACAAGGCCGGCTGGCACTTTCCCCAGGCGCGCATCATCGCGCTTTGGGAAGACGTGATGTCCACGTTGAAAGGAGACCGGTCGCCGGAGCCATTTGTCATGCGGGCCAACTCCGACGACTGCATCACGTATTACCTCACCAATCTGGTTCCCAGCGAGTACCAGCAGGACGCCTTCCAGGTGAAGACGCCCACGGACGTCCTCGGCCAGCACATCCACCTGGTGAAGTTCGACGTTACCGCTTCCGACGGCTCCGCCAACGGCTTCAACTACGAAGACGGGACCATGGGCCCCGACGAGGTGCGCGAGCGCATCGAGGCCATCCACGCCCCGGGCGGGGGGTGCACCGGCGATCTGCCGGCGGACAAAACCTGCGGGAGCCTCAAGCCGGAGAAGCACCCCTTCTTTGACGCAGGGCCCGTCCCCGGCAGCGACAGGTGGCTGGGCGCCCGAACCACCATCCAGCGCTGGTACGCCGACCCCCTGCGCAACAACCTAGGCATCGACCGTACTATTGGCACCGTCTATACCCACGACCACTTTAGCCCGTCCACCCACCAACAGGTAGGGCTCTACGCCACGCTCCTGATCGAGCCCAAGGACTCGCAGTGGCGTGTCTACCTCGGGCCAACCGCCAGCAACCCCAACACGACCACGGCCCTCGGCGGCGCAGGAGCACCAGCCCGTTTCGACGGCGGCCCCACCTCGTGGCGTGCGGACATTCTGACCGCCGACGACCGCGGGATGCCAACCACGAATTTCGACAAACTGAGCTTCCGCGAGTTCTTCCTGGAATACGGCGACTTCCAACTCGCCTACGATAAGAACCGAGGGGTGAAACTCGGCCCGGATGGGAAACCCATCCTCGACCCGAGCACGGGCCAGCCCATCCCCATCCCCGATCCTATCGGCGCCATCAACCCGCCCGGCCTCAAGGAGGTCGGCCTGCCGGACCTGATGGCGAAGCCCGATCTGTGTCCGGACAAGAGTACGCCCTTCTCGCCGCAGGGCTGTCCCGAGGCCATCTCGGCGGCCGACCCAGGCACCTTCGTCGTCAACTACCGCAACGAGCCCATCGCGCTGCGGGTTCGCGACCCCGGCACCAACTCCCAGGCGGCGGACGCGGCAGGGGACCTTTCCCGGGCGTTCGCGAGCATCGGTCGCGCGGACCCGGACCTTAACCGCGCGCCCAATCAATGGCCGGTCCGGCCCCTCACGGACGACGTGCGGCCGGGCGATCCGGCGACGCCGCTGCTCCAGGCGTACGAGAACGACCGGGTCAGGATCAGGATCCAGATCGGGGCGACCGAGGAAGGGCACAACTGGAGCATGCACGGCGTCAAATGGCTGCAGGAGTTCGCCAGCCCGAACTCCGGCTGGCGCAACTCCCAGATGCTGGGCATATCTGAGCAGTTCATCCTCGACGTGCCCGTCACCCCTGCCGGGAACGCCGGCGCGGCGGACTACCTCTACCAGGCGTCGTCGTCGGTGGATGGCCTCTGGAACGGGAACTGGGGCATTATGCGCGCCTACCCCGCGTTGCGCCCCGGGCTTCCGCCGCTGCCCAGTAATCCAATGGGAGCGACCGGCCTGGCGATTACGAACCTCAACGAGTTCGCTGACATCTGCCCGACGAATGCTTCCGTGCGGGCGTCCAACGTCACCGCCGTTCTGGCCAAGGACGTTCTGCCCGGCGGCACCCTCGTCTACAACCCGCGCCCGACGAACGGCGGCCCACTGCACGACCCCACGGCTATCCTCTACGTCAATACAGAAGACCTGGTTACGGATGCCAACGGCAAGCCCATCGGGCTCAAACCGGGCACGCCCGTCGAGCCGCTGATCCTGCGGGCCAGCGCCGGCGACTGCATCAAGGTCACCCTGCAAAACAAGCTGCCGGATATCGCTCCCGACCTGCCCGGCTTCAACGCCATGCCGCCCATCGTCGACGGCTTCAACGCCAACGACGTGATCCCGTCCAGCAGGGTCGGGCTGCACCCGCAGCTTGTGGCCTACAACGTGGCGCGCTCCGACGGCGCCCGCGTCGGGACCAACGGCGAGCAAACGGTGCCACCCGGCGGACAACGAACCTATACGTGGTACGCGGGCGACATCAAGTACGATAAGCTCAACAAGAGGCTCACCGCCACGCCGATGGAGTTCGGCGCCACGAACCTGATGTCTTCCGACCGGATCAAGCACAGCAACAAGGGCGCTATCGGCGCCCTGATCATCGAGCCCCAGGGGGCGACCTGGACGTTGGATGCGGGGACCCGCGCCTCGGCCACCATTCGCAAGGCTGATGGCTCGTCGTTCCGCGAGTTCGTGCTGCTCTTCCAGAGCGACATCAACCTGAGGATGGGCGACGGCACCGCGCTGCCATTCGTGGGCGGCGAGGAGGACGCCGAGGACTCGGGGGCCAAGGCCCTCAACTACAAGACCGAGCCCCTCTGGTTCAGGCTGGGCATCACGCCCAAAACGACCGAAGGCGACCTGGCCAAATGCGACTTCAAGACGGTGCTGGCAAACACCGTGGAGAGGTGCGCTCCTTCTGTGGGGCCCGGCGGGCTTGACTCGATCGGGGACCCCGTGACGCCTCTGTTCAAGGCCGAGGCCGGGCAGGCCGTCAGGTTCCGCGTCCTCGACCCGGGCGGGCACACGCGCAACCACGTCTTTGCGCTCCACGGCCACATCTGGGAGAGAGAGCCCTACGAGGCCGGCTCCACCAGGATAGGGAACAACCCGTTCTCGCAACTGGTGGGAACCCAGGAGGGCCACGGCCCGACCAACCACTGGGACATAGTTCCCAAGCACGGCGCCGGCGGTGCCTTCAAGGTAACAGGCGACTACCTGTACCGAGACATGGCGCCGGGCAAGTTCTACCAGGGCGTCTGGGGCATATTCAGGGTAACGCCGAAGCCGCAGTGAGCCGGCAACGGTTTCAACCATTGTCCTTCCGGTGGATGCAGGCCCGTCTGGGTCTGCATCCACCTAATCACATCGGAGGTTCCAAATGATGTGGCATATTGCCGGCGATAAGTAGGGTAGGCATGAATCGAGGTCGAACGGGACGTTTTGTCTTGCCAGTGGTGTTGGCTCTGGCGTTGTTGGGCGCTTCGTGTGGGGGGCCCCAGCCGGATGGCGCCAGACCGGGGGTCAGCGCCACTGCCACCCTAACCGCACGATCGGCCGCCGGTACGGGAGCATCCGCTCCGGAGCGCCGCCGGCCCGGGGCCCGCGCCGTGGCCACGAGCGAGCAGATCGTTCGGGACGGCATCGCCATCACGTTTTCCATCGCGCCGGTTCCGGGCGAAACCGGCGCGGCAAACGATCCCGAGGAGCCCATCGCGCAGCTAAGCATCCAACTGGACGACGCCACTACAGGTAAGCCGTTGGCGCCGGCCTCCCGCCCGGCGGTCTGGGTAGATCTTCAGAAACCCCCGATCGGCGCCGAGACCCCGCCGAGCTGCCAGGACAGGGTCAGACTTTACGTCAAGGGCGGGCTTGGCTACCGTTCCGATATCGACCTCAACTCCTACTTCGTGCTCGCCCTCAACGACAACGCCTCCATCTCCGTGATCGACCCACTATCGGGCGTCACCGGCATATCTCAAATGTATGCGATGGTCCTGCTGAAAAGTCGGGGTGAAGACTGGGCGTTGAGCCCCGACGAGAAGAGGCTTTTCGTCACCATGCCGGTGGCCGGCCAGGTCGCCGTGGTCGATACGGACACCTTCAAGGTGGTCAAGAACATCGACGCCGGACACAATCCGGTGCGCCTCGCGCCGCAGCCCGACGGAAGGTACCTGTGGGTGGCCAACGACTCGCCGGATCGACGCCAGAGTGGCGTCACCGTCATCGACACCCTGGGTCTACAAGCCGTAGCCGCCATTCGCACCGGCGCCGGCGCGCACGAGATTTCCTTTGCCGGGCTTGGAGATGCCGGGCACGTGGGGCAACACCCCCCCGAGCACCAGGAAGAGGCTAAGAACGGCGACACCTCATACGCGTTCGTGACCAACAGAGACGAGGGCACCCTGTCCGTCGTCGACATTGGAGAGCTCAAGAAGATCAAGGACATCCGGGTCGGTAAGCTCCCCGCCGGCCTGGCCCACTCGGCGCTGAGCAACACGGTGTACGTGGGCAGCGAGGCCGACGGCATAGCGACCGTGGTCGACGCGGCGACGCTGCGGACGGTAGGGCAGATCAAGGCGGCACCCGGAACGAGGACGCTGCGCTTCGCGCCGGGAGACCGGTGGGGTTTCATCGTCGGCGGCGTAAGCAACGTGGTCGAGGTGATCGACGCGACCAGCAACCGCATCGTCCATACCGTGCAGCTTCAAGGTGAGCCGGACAAGGTCTCCTTTACGCACGACTACGCCTACGTTCGTTCCTCCAGGACCCCGGATGTCACCCTAATTGGTCTGTCCCAACTGGGACAGCCGGACTCGCCGCCCGTCGTCCAGATCGTCGGCGGCCAGCGGCCCCCGGCGGACTCGCCGCATCCCTCGGTGGCCGACGCCGTTTTTCCCATCCACGAGCACGGCAACCACGTTCTGATCGCCAACCCCGAGGACACTTATATCTACTATTATATGGAGGGCATGAAGGCGCCCATGGGCGGCTTTCAGAACTACATTCGCGCCCCGCGGGCGGTGCGCATCGTGGACCGCAGCATCCGCGAGGTGGCGCCCGGCACCTATGTGGCCCGGCTCAAGCTCCCACGGAGCGGGCAATATGAGGCGGCCTTCCTGCTCGATTCGCCCCGGATCGTAGAGTGCTTTGCCTTCAACGCGGAGCCCACGAGCCCGCTGGCGGGCGAAGGCTTCGGCGTATCAGTCAGGGCACAACTGCTCGACGATGCCAGGGGGCTGAAGGCGGGCGAAAGCGTCAGGCTGCGGTTCAGGCTGATCGACACACAGAGGAACGAGCGAATCGGGGGCGTCGACGATGTGCTCGTCGTCACCACGCTGAAGTCTGGGCTGTGGAGTGAGCGACAGCCCGCCGAGTCCACGGGCGATGGCATCTACGAGACAACCCTGACCCTGCCCCGTCCTGGCGTCTACACGATACTCCTCGCCATTCCCTCGCTGAAGCTTCCCATCAACCGGTTGCCAGTGCTGCGCCTTAACGTAGCCGGCGATGCCGATTCGAGCTGAGAAACGGGCCAGGCTAGACGAAATAGGCTTAGTCGCAGTCCTGGCACATTTCTTGCAGCAGAACGACGCGTACGGCCCACGAACTATCCGTAGCGGCGACAGGAAGAACTTTCGGGCCAATATCTCCGGAGGGCTGTGGTGGAGGGGAAGGATGCGCGCGACGCGACTCTGCCTCAACGAGCGGTTCCATTGGCTGCGGGCATAGCTGTCGCGGCCCAAGAACCGGGCGCTGCTGACCATCTTCGCCGTGGCCGGCGTGCTCGCGGCGGCGGGGTGGCTGGCCAACTCCTGGTACAAGGAGCGGCTGGTGGCCGACCGGCGGCTGCACGTGGAAACCGAGGTGGCCAACTATACCTACGCTCTGAGCACCGTGGCCCACCAGTGCTTCGCGCACCTGGCGGGAACGCAGGCTGCGGCTAGTCTGGACATTCCGTCCGAGAAACTGGAGGCCGCGTTCGCTACTTATGCGCAAGGCCTTTCGTTCATCCATCAGGGCGTTTGCGATTTCTCGATCCTTCTCGGACAAACAGAACAACCTGGGGAAACGGTTGCGGATGACCCGGATATTCTGGACGACTACACGGCGAGCGACGAAGCCGCGAGCATTCGCGGCGACATCCAAGAGGCGATCCGGTCCCGCCACGCGACGCTCACACCACCCTACGAGCTTCGCCAGGGTAACCTGCTTTGGATCGCCTGGTTAGGCGTCTATCGCGGCGACGAGTTCCGGGGACTTGCTTCGGTGCAGTTGCGTTTGGGCTCGATCCTGGACGAGATCGCGCAGAACAGCCAGGCGATACGCCTGGATATGGCGCTCAGGGACGACTCCGGCGAGATCCTGTACGGCAACCGCAGCGTGTTCGCGGCCGACCCTGTCTTGCACCGCATCGAGGTGCCGGGTGGCTACTGGGAGATGGGAGGCATCCCCACCGGCGGCTGGCTTGCCCTTATGCGCGAGACGCTGATCGCATTCCAGGTCTTTGGGTCCATGGTCGGCCTGCTCATCGTTTATGTGACCTATGCCGTCGCCAACAAGCATGTGGCGCTGGAAGAGACGGTGAGCATCCGCACGGCCGAGCTGACGCGGGTGAGCGAGGAGCTGACGCGAGACAACATCCAGAGAAGGCTGGCAGAGGGGAGGGCGCTTGCGTCATTTCAGATGTTGCTCGCGAGCACCCGCCTGATGGCCGAAGCTCAGACCAGGGCGGCGCTACAGGAGCGGCAGCGGTTGGCCCGCGACCTGCACGACTCGGTGACGCAGTTGCTCTATGGTGCTACGGTGCTTGGCGAGGCAGCGCGGCGGCTGGCCGAGGCGGGCGACATGCGCCAGGCTAGCGACCGCATCGTTCAGTTCGGGCAGGCGGTGCAGCAGGCGCTCAAGGAGATGCGGCTGCTGGTGTACGAATTACACCCGTCACCCTTCGAGCAGGACGGGTTTGTGGCCGCCTTGCAGCAGAGGCTCAACGCGGTGGAGAAGCGAGCCGGGCTGACAGCGCGCCTGGTCGTCGAAGGCGAGACGGACTTGCCACACGAGGTGCAGGAGGCAATGTACCGCATCGCCCAGGAGGCGCTGAACAACGTCACCAAGCACGCCGCCGCCACGAGCGTGACGGTGCGGCTGCGCGTCAGTTCTCAGGAGGTAGCTCTGGAAGTGGTCGACAACGGCAAGGGGTTCGACGCGCTGGAATACGAAAGGTGCGGCGGCATCGGACTCTCGTCGATGCGCGAACGAGCCGAAGCGCTGGGCGGCTCACTGCTGATTGTATCCGCACCCGGCTGCGGAACAACCGTGCGGGCAATTGTCAAGATGGCCGGCGAAAGAGACGAGGGCTCGACGAGCCTCTGGCCTGCGGAGCGTGTTTCGGAGGCATTGAAATGTCAGACAAGATCCGTGTCCTGATCGCCGACGACCACCCTGTCGTGCGCCAGGGCCTTCGGGCGCTGATAGGCACCGAGACCGACATGGAGGTCGTGGGCGAGGCCGCCGACGGCGTCGACGCGGTGAAGAAGGTCAGGCTGCTTCGGCCGAACGTGGTGCTGCTGGATTTGGTGATGCCCAACCAGGGCGATGGTGGTACAGTCGGCTACATCAGAGAAATAGACCCCAACGTTGGGATACTCGTTCTGAGCAGCTTCTGTTCGGACGAACTGGTCTTGCCGGCCATCAAGGCTGGAGCCCTAGGATACCTCCTGAAGGACTCTTCGCCTCTTGACCTGCTGAGGGCCATCCGCGATGTGGCGCGTGGGCAGGCGTGTTTTCACCCCACAGTCACCAGCAAGCTAGTTCACGAGCTCAGCGGAGCCAAGACGTCGTCCCAAACTGGGGCGCCACTCACACCCCGTGAGCTGGACGTTTTGAAGCTCGTGGCTCGAGGCTTTTCCAACCAGGAGATCGCCGACCAACTGGTGTTGAGCGAGCGCACGGTACGCAGCTATGTCAGCACTATCCTGGGCAAGCTGCACCTGGCTAGTCGCACTCAGGCGGCCCTGTACGCAACCAGCAAAGGGCTCGCCGGGTCCTAGCAGGAACATACGTTCACGACGGAGGGTCTGAACCGCAGATTGACGCAGATTTTGGGATTTCGCAGATACCATCTGCTAATCACGTTTAATCCGCGTAATCCAGTAATCTGCGTAATCTGCGGTTCAGACTCGCAACGGTAGTGTGGGGGCTTGTCCCCCGCTTGTCTCAAATCTGATAGCAGATCGCAAGGAGGTGTTCTTTGAGCCAAACCGATGTTAACCTGAAAACCGCGTTCGCCGGCGAGAGCCAGGCCAATCGCAAGTACCTGTTCTTCGCGGAGAAGGCCGAGCAGGAGGGCTACAAGCAGGTATCACGGCTGTTTCGGGCGGCCGCCGACGCGGAGACGGTACACGCGCGCAACCATTTCAGAGTGCTGCAGGGTGTTGTCAGCACCAGAGACAACCTTCTGGCCGCTATGGCCGGCGAGAAGTACGAGTACACGGAGATGTATCCGGGGTTCCTCAAGCAGGCCGAGGCGGAAGCGCAGGACAAGGCACGCGAGAGCTTCAACCTGGCCAACCGGGTCGAGCAGATTCATTACGGCCTGTATCAGGCCTCGTTGCAGTTGCTCGAGCGGGGACAGAAGGCACCCGACAAAGCGCTCTTCGTTTGCCAGCATTGTGGCAACACCGTCGAAGGCGAGGCGCCCGAGATGTGCCCCATTTGCGGCGCGCCGGAGAGAATGTTCAAGCGCATCGAATAGGGACGTTGCACGAGCACGCGTAGGGACGTTGCATGCAACGTCCCTACGCTCGGCACCGCGGTGCAACGATTGTTCGGCTATATTTGGGACCGTTGCCTTACTATGCTGCCCAGCGCCTGACGCAGGCGTCCTACAAACCGTTCGGTGGGCCAGCCACGCTCGATGATCAGGTACTCGTAGGTGCGAGGCGAGAGGAGCGCCGTGATGAAATCCGCTGCCTCCTCCACGTCCCATCCCTCGGCCAGCAGTCCGTCGCACCCGAGCCACTGCGCAAGCTGCCGGGAGAAATCCCGGCGAAACCGCATGCGATCCTGCCAGGCTGCCTCGGCGGGCGGATCCGATTGGCGCGCGGCGTAGAGCACCGAGGCAAGGAGGAGAGCAGTGAAGTTCCTGGTGATCTCGCGAAACAAGTACGCCGTTCCACCGGACATGGCCCTGGGCATCTTCGACGGGATGATCGCGTGGACGAAGCAGGTGCAGGCGAGCGGAAAGCTCGAGTCATTGTGGGTGTTCGCCGGGGTGCAAGCAGGAGGCGGCGTGGCCAACGTGAACTCCATCGAGGAGCTGGACGCGATGATGTCCGAATGCCCACTGACGCCGTTCTCGGATACCGAGGTCATTCCGCTCGTGGAGCCGCTCGAATCCTTCGAGCGTACCAGGAAAGCGATCCTCGCGATGACGCCGGGCGGGCGCGGGCGGTAGCATCAGGAGCCGTAGGCAGGCAGAATGCACGGCTACGGCGGAGGCGGTTCTGGCATCGTGGTAGGGGCGGTCCGCGAACCGCCCCAACGCCCGGCGGCGGCGCCCACGTCAACTCCCAATGCCCACCTCAACTAACAGGCTGTATCTGCTGGATCACCTCGCCGATCGACGCAACCTGGCCAAAGCAACAGGCCATTACCGTCAGCACGACCCGCTGGGCCTCCTCGGCCGACACCGGCCCGAAGCCCATATCGGCGTAGTCGTGCGTCGCGTTGCCGTCGCTGAGGAAGATGATCTTGTAGTCGCGGGAAAACGCGTCACGCGCCGTCGAGTCGCAGCACACGTTGGTCACGCAGCCACCGATAATGAGCGTCTCGATGCCCTTGGTGCGCAAGATGGCTTCCAGATCGGTGTTGTGGAATGAGCTGTAGCGGGACTTGCGCACCGTCAGGTCTCCCGGCTTGACCGTCAGCTCCGGGTAGATCTCCACGTTCTCGGTCCCGTCACGGATGGACCTCCCCTCGCGGATGGACGCGTGCATATCGGCCAAGCGCCCCATGTCGCTGCCATCGCCGCGCAGGATGTGCTGGACGAAGATGACGGTGATGCCGCTGGCCCGACACGCGTCCAGCAGCCTGTTCAGCCTCGGCACCATCACCCGCGCGTCCGGCACCTCGATGGGCGCCCCCGGCTTCACGAACTCGTTCTGCATGTCGACGACGATGGCCGCCGTCTTCTCCGGGACGATGGGAAACTTTACTCTGGGCTTTTGCCTTGCCGACATAAGTGCCTCCTATCTTGCTCAGTAGATCATGCACCGGCGCCTGTCGATCCCAAACACGTCGACGCTGCTATACAACTCGAGTATGTTCTTGAACCTGATCTCGCCGGCGGCGGGAACGCGCTCGTCGGGAATCTCCGGCGCTGGAGCGATGTCGTCGCCGCCAACTACCCGCCGGACGGGCGGGAGCACGATGGGCACGTCCCGCGCTCCGGTGCTCACCACGGCGTCGGCGGCGGGGGAGAAAAAGAGCACCGGTGGCTCCATACGGTCCGCCCCGCCGTACTCGTAGGTCATCAGCACGGTCTTGATCCCCAACTGCTCACAGGCCTCGACCGTGAGCATCGACTCGATAAAGGCGTTGCCCGCCAGCCACCACGTGACGATGGCGCCGTCCGCGCCGAGCAACTGCGCCATCTTCGCGCCCTGGTTGGCGATGAGCTTTTTCTCTTCGACGGTCTCCCAGCGCGTGCGCATCAGCAACACGCCCAGGAAGTTGAGCGTGCGCCCGTGCTCCTCGTAAAGCTCGTGGACGACGGGATGGTTGACTTGCAGCCACGACGAGGCGCAGTGGGCCCGTGCGCCCACGGACAGACTGGTCAAGGCTCCATCCAGCAGCTCGTTGGGGTGAACCAAAGTCGGCAGGGATTGGTTCAGCGGCTGGCCGTAGAAGTACACCGACTGCACCGGCGTTTCGGTCCAGGTGGGATTCTGGTGGATGTAGAGCACCTTCGGCAGGCTGGCGTCGACCGGCCCCAGCTCGTATGTCTTGGTCTCGACCGGAGGTAGGTGGCGCGTCGTCTCGGCCAGGCCCATCGCGACCCGAAAGCCAGCTTGTTTGACAGTATGCTCGTAGGCCTGATGCGACAGACCGGGCGCCAACTGGAGACACAGCACCACGTTGATGGTCTTGCTGTAGGGGCTGAGGGCACCCGGCCCCGTCATGTCGATGAGCGCCTCCTCGTTGGCCCCGGTGCCGCTGGCCATGGATCGCGGCACCTCGGTCGATTCAATAACGGCAAGGCCGGACAGGCGGTTGGTGAGCCCCTGTCCGACCACCTCGACGGTCGAGTCCAGGACGCCCGGATAGGTCGTGCCCGGCCCCCGCACCTTGACGCGCGGCTCGATGGCGTCGCAAACGTGAACGATGCGGGCTGATTCGCCCGGCCGCACGATCTCGATCCTCGCCTCGCAAATCGCGGGGTCCGTGCGGACCGCCTTCAACAGCTCCTCGCTATTGAGAACCAGGCGATCCCCGTCCAGTCGCGTCGTCGGTCCGAGCTCCACCTCACGCACCGGGAACGTGGCTATTTCCAAACTGAACATGTCGATTGTCCCTCCAGATAGCCGACGTAGGGGCGCGGTCTCTGCGCCCTGCATGCTGTTAGCAATACCCACGCGGGCCGGCTTGCGGCCTTAATGTAGGGGCGAACGGCGTTCGACCGTACGGTCTCTCGATCCGACCGAGACGCCTGCCCAGCGTGCAAAACGTCGGCCCGATGCCCCCTCATTGGTGTGCATGCCGATTTCTCACATCTGCGTACCAACGTTGCGGGCGAACGCCGTTCGCCCCTACGTTAACTACGTCCCCAGCCGATATCCCTCAAATCGGCATTGACCTTACGTTGATGCCCACGAGACGACCCGCCGGGTCGTCTCTACCGAATCCACCGGCCAGTGCGCCGCGCCTACACGCCAAGGCTCGGCGAGACGACAATCGGCCCGGCGATCTGCTGCTCTAACGTGCCCAGCGCCGCGTTAAGAATGGCGCGGCGCTGGGCCAGGTTTTCCTCGGCCGACAGCGCCGGGTCGCCACAGGGATGGGCGATCTTGATGGCACGCACGATCCTGGGCGCACCGACCTGGCTGGCCAGTTCCCACATCGCGGTCACCAGCGCCACCGGGATGCCGGCGCGCTCGATCTCTTTTGCCACCGCCGACCCGCAGCGGGTGCAGGTGCCTCAGGTGGATACCAGAAGCCCAGCATCCACCCCTGCTTCCTTGAGAAAGGAGGCGATCTCGCTGCCAAGACGCCTTGCGTTGCCGACCGGCGTGCCCACGCCCGTCAGCGAGACGAATTCAGGGTGCAGGCGTCCGAACGCGTGCCCCTCCAGCTCGCGCGCGGCGTCCAGGGGCAGCACCAGGTGCTTATCCGCCTCGGCGAAGGCGGTGTTGAACCCGCCGTGCATCAACTGCCAGTCGTCGGGATCGAGCGAGGTAAGGCCGGCGATGGGGTAGTGGCCCCAGCGCTCGGCTATGTTCAAGCGGAAGCCGTCCGGGTTGCCGCGAGGAACCGTGCCGGACGTGGTCAGCAGCGCGACGGTGGCCTCGCGCAGGCAGCGAACCGGCGGGGCGGGCGCGACCGAATCGAAGCTCTGAACCGGCATCTCCGTGGCGTACGGCCGCCCTTGCAGCTTGGCCAGCAGCATGTTCACCGCCCGGCGCGCGCCGATCTCGCCAACCTCCATTACCGGGCGATAGCCTGTGGGCAGGTATCCCTCCTCGTCGGCGGGTCCCGGCGGCGAGCCCAAGCCCAGCTTGAGCGCAAGGGCAGCCAGCCTGGGCAGCACGTTCGGCATGTCGCTCGCCAGGTTTTCCGCGGGCAGGATGTAGAGCCCTCGCGTGGCGCGGTAGAGCTCGACCCCGGGGTTCTGCGGGTGCATCGCCGTGATGGCGGGGAGGCCCAGCTCCACCGTCACCGCCTGGCAGAGATCGCCGCAGGCTACGCCGTAGCGCCCGGCGCCGAAGGCCGGCCCGGCGATGAACACCTGCGGCCGCCGGTTGGCAAGCAGCTCGATCACCCGCTCCCGCACCGACAGGCGATTAGAGTTATAGAAGTCGTCGCCACAGACGATGGTGGTTACGATCCGTGCGCGGTCTCCGAGCAGGGGCTGGAGTCCCCGCCCGGGGCCCACGGGTCCTTCGCGCACCTCCAGCGGGTGCTCGGCCTTCTCCTCGCCCCCTATGCCGGCAAAGAATTGGTTAACATAATGTACGACCTCGATGGTTTGTGAAATCACCTGGCACACTCCTACGGAAACTGGCGTGCAAACAGCCTGCTGTCGTGGCGCAAATCATAGCACCGACTCATCTGCCCAACCAAATGACGTGGACCTCCGGCTCAAGCCGGGCGAACTCGGGATCACCAGTCACGACGCTACAGCCTAGCTCGTGAGCGAGCGCGGCAGCGAACGCATCCGCATACGAGATCGGATACCGCGCCTTGATCGAAGCTGCAGCACGTATGCGTTGCCAATCGACCGATTCTTTTTCGATTGGCAACTGGTCTACGTCCGACAGCACCCTTTCCGCGACCTCGGGCCCCCGACGCCGCTCGAAGATGTAGGCCAACTCTCCGAGGCTAATCAGGCTGATGTGCAGGGCCAGAGCCCCACGGTCCGCTTCAACGAGAAGTTGTAGCACTTCACTGCTACCGATTCCAGCCTCGAGGTGAGATATGAGGGCGAACGTGTCGAGTACCAGTCGTCGAGGCTTAGCGCTCGTGCTGGACATCGCGCCCTCTTTCCTCAATCAGGTCCGCGAGGAGAGAGCCTTCGCCGGCGTACTTCCCGGCCGTCTCGCGAATCGGGTCCTTCATTTGCGGCACAATGTACAGGCCGTCTGTTTTCTCGACTATGTGCACCTCTCCACCGGGCTGGATGCCATATCGTTTCCTTAGGCGGACGGGAATTACGATCCAGCCTTTTGGTGATACTTTTGCCGTGGTTTGGCCACGATAGCCGATAGATGCCATATTATTGCCCCAGAGCTATACTTTCCACTAGACAGTATAACATTGTAAGCCGCAGTGGTCAACAGCATTTCCCTCTATCCCTGCGTGTCTTGACTTGTCGCCTTTCCCAAATTATACTATACACGATGCGGAACCCAGCCGAGCGCGCTGGGTCCAGACAGGGCAGTCCACCTCAGTCCGAGCAAGCGCACACCGAAGTGCCTCTCACTACCTCTTTTTGCATTCTCGGTTCAAAAAGAGTTCTTTCGTCTTCCGGCGACCATAGCCGGCTTGGGTGCCCTACGGCGTCACCGGATATTGAACGGATAAACGGATAAGGCATCACAGCCAGTGAGAGACCAATGAAATTGTCTTACACAGGTCAGAGGAAGGGGTATGCCGAATGAGCAACCCTTCTGTTTTCACGCCAATCCTCTCCCAATCGCATCCGCTTATCCGTTGTCCATCCGTTGACGCCGTGAAGTACTCGGCATCACGATAGCGATTGAGGAAGAGATATGGCAAGAAGAACGATAGACCCCGTTACGCTTGAGGTGGTGAGGAACGCGCTGCTAACGATCGCCAAGGAGATGGAATACGTGGTGGGCCGAACCTCGCGCTCGATGTTCTGGGTCGAGACCGGGGACTACTCCACGGCCATCCTGACGCCCGACGGGCAGATGGTGGCGCAAGGGCCCGCGGGAATTCCGGTGCACATGGGCACCATGCCGCTTTCGGTGCAGCGCGCGATGGAGAAGATCGGCTGGGAGAATCTGGAGCCCGGCGACGTCATCTGGAACAACGATCCCTACTCGGGCAGCAATCACCTGCCTGATGTGCTGCTGGCTCAGCCGGTCTTCGACGAGAAGGGAGCGCTGGCGGCGATCGCCGCCGTGCGCGGGCACTGGATGGACATCGGCGGCGCGACACCTGCCAGCTATTCGACGGCCAATCGCGATATCCAGGCCGAGGGGATTCGTGTGCCGCCGACGAAGATCTGCCGGGCCGGCGTGCTGAATCAGGAGCTACTGGACGTAATTCTCGCCAACGTGCGGATGCCCCAGGACCGGTACGGCGATTTCCGGGCGCAGATGGCCGGCTGCACGATGGGGGAGCAGCGGGTACAGGCATTGGTCCGGCGCTACGGCAGCGACACGATCCGCGCATGCACGGAAGAGATCTTGAGCCACTCGGAGCGACTGATGCGGGCCGAGATCAGACGGATGCCCGACGGAGAATACGCCGCGCAGGACTATCTGGATGGCGACGAGATCGACCAGCGCCCGCTGAGGATTCAGGCGAAGGTGACGATAGAGGGCGACTCGCTCGAGGTGGACTTCACCGGGACGGACGGCCCGGCGACGGGCGGCATCAACGCGCCCTACGCGGTGACCTGTACGGCGGTCTACTACACGATGAAGGTGCTCACGGACCCCGAGATTCCTTCCAACAGCGGGGCTTACCGGCCGATAAAGGTGTTCGCGCCACCGAACAGCCTGGTGAACCCGCCCTGGCCGGCGCCGGTGGTGGCGGGGAACCACGAGACGTCAAACCGCATCATCGACGTGCTCTTCCAGGCGTTGGCGCCGGCTGTGCCGGACAGGGTGGTGGCCGGTCTGGCCG
Source organism: Chloroflexota bacterium (assembly GCA_016210495.1). Next base: position 49,501 of record JACQUC010000139.1, on the reverse strand, counting down.
GCAGCGTTCATGCCTTTGCCGTGGGCGGCACCGATGGGCGGCCCGGCCGTGTTGGGAACGAGTACATGTTCTGCGAGCCGGTCCACGGTGGAAGAGGGGCGTGTCTGGGCCAGGACGGCATCAACGCCATTCGCACGGGCGTGGTGAACATCCGCAACCTCCCGGTCGAGGTTCTGGAGATGCGTACCCCGCTCGTGGTGGATAGAGAGGAGATCGTCGTCGACTCGGGCGGGGTGGGAAAGTGGCGCGGCGGTAGCGCGACGCTGCGTGCCTATCGCATGACGGAGGGCCAGGGCGTTCTGACCATCATCGCGGATCGGGCCACCTTCGGGCCGTTTGGACTGTTCGGAGCCGGTGCCGGTGCTCGGGCTAAGAACCTCATGAAAAGCGGCCGCGAAGAGCGGAGTCTGTTCTCGAAGTGCCACGGGCCTCTCGTTCCCGGCGACGAACTGCTCCGCCAGGCCGCGGGAGGCGGAGGCTACGGCGACCCATTGGAAAGAGAGGTGGAGGCAGTCAGCAGGGACGTGCTGAACGGTTATGTCAGTGTGGAGTCGGCCAGACGAGACTACGGAACTGTCGTCGACGGCCAGACCTACGAGGTAGACTTGGTTGCCACAGAGAAGTTGCGCAGTAAATCTAAAGAGGAGAGAGGACTATGAGGGTTCCAAGAAGGATCGTTTTTCTCTCGTTGTCACTGGTGGCGATGGTGGCGATACTGCTGGCTGCCTGTGCGCCACCGGCGCCGACCCCCACGCCGGTGCCGCCGCCGCCCAAACCGACCGCGGCCCCGCCTGCGAAGCCTGCCGAGGCTCCGGCTCCGAAACCCACAGCGGCTCCGGCTGCGAAACCTACCGCGGCCCCGACGAAGCCGGCTCCGCCCGCGGCGACGCCCGCGCCAAAGGCCGCCGCTCCGGCCAAGACCACGAAGCTGAAATTCGGCACCATGGGCTTCGTCTCTGACGCCGGTGTTTTCATCGCCCTCGAGAAAGGCTACTTCAAAGAGCAGGGCCTCGACGTGGAATGGGAGCTTATCAGTGGAGCGAACTATTTCCAGTTGCTGGCAACGGAGGGCTTGCAGGTGGGAGGCGCCACCACCGATGCAGGCCTCTTCAATTCCATTCTCAGGGGTGTTAATTTGAAGATGGTCGCCGACAAAGCCACCAACGTGAAGGGGACGCGCTTCACCGGGCTGGTGGTCCGCAAGGACCTGGCCGACCAGATCAAGACGCCCGCCGATTTGAAGGGAAGAGCCGTGGCGAACCTCTGTGAGAACTGCCAGGAGGATTACAAGCTCGAGCTCTGGCTCAAGGACGGGGGCCTCACTCTCAGCGACGTCAAGTACGTATCCTTGCCCAACCCGGCGGACCACTTGCCCGCGCTGGCCAACAAGAGCGTCGACGTAGCGCAGATGGTCGAGCCGTTTGTAACCATTTCCGTCGACCAGGGCGTAGGGGCTCCCTGGCTCTTCATCAGCGACCGCGACCCGGGTATGCAGGGCGCCGTGCTGCTGTTCTCCGAAGGGTTCGCCAAGGACGTGGACGCCGCGCGCCGCTTTATGGTGGCCAACATAAAGGGCGTGCGCGAGTACCTCGACGCCTTCAACAAAGGCAAGAACAAGGCCGATGTCGTGAACATCCTGACCAAGTACACCACCCTCAAGGACCCCAAGATGTACGACAAGGTGGGCTTGCCTGGCCTGAATCCCGACGGCAAGATCAACGTCGCCAACGTGGCGGCGCAGCAGGATTTCTTCGTCAGAAAAGGGGTGTTGAAGGAGAAGCTAGACCTAAGCAAAGTCATCGACATGCAGTTCGTGGACTACGCCGTGCAAAGGCTGGGGCCGTACAACTAAGCGATAGGGAATAAAGAATTAAGGGGCGTTCTTCCGGCGGAAGGACGCCCCCACGGGTTCGCAAATTGCACCGAAAACTACTCTAGACCGGGGGGCAAAGATGGAAATCAATGACACACATCACTACTACAGTGATGGACTGCTAGCTAGCTGGCTTCTGCGAGGTCGAAGACGGGCACCGACGTCATACGCTTGGGTGTCACCTTCGACCACACAATTGCCTGCACCCTTTCCAAAACGTCTGGGTGCAGGAACACTTCACCGCACTGCGCGCAGACCTCAGCGGGCAAGTTCTCTAAGATAATGATCTTTCCCTCGTACTCCTGGGGACGCGTGATCGTCGTGTCCTTCAGTTCACCCCCGCAGATGGGGCATCTTCTCATACGCCAGATACCTTCTTATCCTGAAGTCTATCCATTCCTCGGCGCTGGGCTGATAGACTGAGATTACCGCGACATTGGGAGGATAGGTGCAGTGCACATGAAGCGGCCGAGCTTGTCGAGCCTTCATAGACTGTGACAACAGCATAGCAAAAAATCAAGCCTTGTGCGCATCTTGCGAAACGAAGAAGCCCGTACCAGCCTTGTTTCATCTTGCGCAAGCAAGTCTGACTGTGTACAATACGTTTGGCAATGCCAGGGTGCCCGCTTTGGCCAACCGGATGGGGCTTGGACGTCGGAAGCCCCGCTTCTCGCGGCAGACAGACCGGGCACTTAGCCGGTGCGGGTGTATTTCAGCAGGGAGGTGTCTCAATGGCCGAGCGCACCATGGCCAATCTCAGTTTCGATCGGGATCGCTCGCAGTATCCTTACAACGCCGAGCCGCGCACGCCGGAGGCGTCGCAGCCGACCTACGAGCCGGGACAGATGGAAACCGTGCGGATGCGGATGCGGGACGGCGTCCACATCGCGGCCGACGTCTACCGGCCTGCCACACGCGAGCGGGTGCCGGCGCTGTGCGCCTTCTCACCGTACACCAAGCTGCTGCAAAGATCGGGCATGAACCTCCCCAGCAACGAGGCCGGCGACACGGACTTCTGGGTGCGGCGGGGCTACGCCCACGTCATCGTCGACGTCCGCGGCACGGGCGAGTCGGAGGGCGTGCTGAGCTTCCTGGGCGAGGAAGAGCAGAAAGACGGGGCCGAGGTGATCGAGTGGGTGGCCCAGCAGCCATGGTGCAGCGGCAACGTCGGCACGATGGGCATGTCCTACTTCGCCATCACCCAGCAACTGATCGCCACGCAGCAGCCACCCAGCCTGAAGGCGATGTTCCCGTACGACGGTCTGACCGATTGCTACCGCGAGTTCCGCAACACGGGCGGGTTGCAGATCGACTCGCTGATCGCCACTATGACCAACAGCGTGACCTTCGCCAACCTCAATCCCGGCATCTCCTGGGAGCGCGCGGGCGCCCTGCTGGAGTTCGCCAGAACCACGCTGGGCCACGTCTACCAGGAGGATGGGCCGTACTATTGGGAGCGCTCGACTTACCGGAAGTTCGACCGCATCAAGGTGCCGACCTATCTGGGCTCGGGCTGGTACAGCGTTGGCCTGCACCTGCGGGGCGCTACCCTGGCCTGGGAGGGCCTCGACGTGCCCAAGCGACTGCTAATCACCGGCCAGCTTGTGCCGCCCCGGCCGTGGACGAGCTTTCACGGGGAGGCCAGACGCTGGTACGACCATTATCTAAAAGGCATGGACAGCGGCGTGCACGACGGTCCGCCGGTGAACATCTTTACCCTGGGCGCCAACGAATGGCGAGCCTATGCTGGCTGGCCGCTGCCGCACACCCGCTGGACCGAGCTTTACCTTACCAGCGACGGCGCGGGCAACGGCAAGCTGGTGGACGTCAGGCCGTCGTCGACCAGCCAGCAGAGCTTCTTTATGGATCCCGACTCGCCCGAGCGCTACTTTGGCCGGCCTGCGCTGACCTATCGCACGGAGCCATTCGAGAAGGACGTCGAGATCACGGGACCGCTGGCCCTCTACCTCACCGGCTCCGCCGACTACACCGAGACGCACTGGGTCGTCAAGGTGTACGACGAGGACGACGGCGGCACGGCGCGCGTCCTGACTAAGGGCTGGCTGCGCGGGTCCCACCGCGCCGTCGACCCCGATCGTGCCAGGCCCTTTCGGCCCTGGCACCCGCACACGGAGCGCGCGCCGCTGGTGCCAAACGAGCCGACCGAGTTTCCCATCGAGATCTGGCCGACTTCCAACCTGTTCAAGAAAGGCCACCGCCTGCGTCTGGACGTGGCGGCGTGCGACAGCACGGCTCTGGATTTCCCCATGTCGCATCATCCCTGCGGGAGGGTGAACAACACCGTCTACGAAGGCGGCGCCAGCGGCTCCTGGATGCTGGTGCCGATGATTGGGGGTTAGGGGACGGGTGTTAAAGAACCGGCCAATGGGGCAGGTCCGGTTGCCTTCTCGTGTTTCCGTGCCTTCCGTGTATTCCGTGGTAGAATCCTACGGTCCCGAGTAACCACGGAAAGCACGGAATACACGGAAAGCACTACCTTTGGCGCCCCGCCATTCCTCTGGCGATCTCGACGGCTTCGGAGGCGTTCTTGCCCATGGCATCGGCTCCCACCTCTCGCCAGAGTTGATCGTCGAACAGGAAGGGCGCTCCGCCGACCACGACCGTCGCGCCGGAGCCCGCCTCTCGTAGCCCCGCCGTGACGTCCTTGACCCGCAAGGCCGAAGGAAGCATCAGCGTCGAGATGAGGAGAATCTCGACGCCGTCGCCCGTCGCCCGGTCGACCAATTCGTCCGGTTTGACGCCGTGCCCGTAGTCCAGAACCTCGAAGCCGCTCGCTCTCAGGATGGAGTGGACGATGCGCTTGCCGAGTCGGTGGTAATCGTCGAGCACGGCGATGGCCATCTTCGGATCGTCGCGTCGATGCGGGTCCGCCGGGGGAAGGATGTTGTCGACCAGACCCTCGCAGATGCTGCCGCTCATGTAGTACTGGGAGAGCGCCACGCTTCCCAGTTGCCAGCCGAGGCCGATCCGCTCCAACGTGGGCGTGACAACCTTCTCGACCACCTCTAAGGTGCTCAGTTTGCCATGAGCCTGCGCCAGTAGTCGTTTGGCAGTCAATCGATCGACGGCAAGAAGGGCCTGCTCAAACTCGTGCACCAGTTCGTTTTCTGATTCTGACATCGCATCCAACCTCGCACTCGTCTGTGATCGCCAACCTACAGCAGCGCACGCAGGTCGTTTTCGTAAGTCACCTTTAGGACGGTGGCCAGGAGGAACACCAGCAACCCCAGCACCAGCACCAGGCGCGAGGGCGACAGCCATTTCCTGATAACCGAAGGGGCCGCCTGAGCGTTGTCACCCGACACGGCGGCAGCTCCCGCCGTCGTGTTGCGCGCCAGACGCCGCGCCAGCAGGAACATTCCACCTGCCAACGCCACCTTTGTCACAAGCACCGCAACGTACAGGTCGCTGATACTTCCCCGCGAGAGGCGCTCGAAGCTGATGACGGCGCCGGTTACGACGAGCACCATCACGCTGAGGTCGACGACCTCTTTGAACTCCTGTCCTATCGCCTTCTCGAGATTTCGAAACGAGCTATGGTCGCCGCTGGCCTCGACGGAGGGCCGGAGCACGACAAGGTAGAAAAGCGCTCCACCCACCCAGGCTACCGCCGCAATGGCGTGCGCCCAACGTAATACGACCTGTATGGCCGGGTTGAATTCCAAGTCCAAGCACCTACTTGCGCCGCAGCTCTTCCTCCAGGCGCGCCTCGTACTTCGCCAGATCGGCGGGTACCTTGGACGCCCGCGAGGACGCCTGGGCCGGGGGCCGGGTAATCCAGCGCTTGATCGCGAGGGCCAGAACGCCAATCCCGGCGACCAGCACGAGAAACGGCAGCCACCAGAGAATCTGGTTTAGGCCACTCCTCGGCGGCTCGCGCAGAATGCTCTCGCCATAGCGGTCGACAAAGTACTGCATTATCTGCTCGCGCGATTCACCGTCGGCCAGCTTCTTGCGAATCAGCGCGCGCATCCCCTGCGCCAAAGGCGCCGGCGAATCGGCCACGGATTGGCCGGAACAGACCGGACACTCGAGGGCCCTGGCGATCTCGAGTGCCTCGTCTTCTGGGCCGGCCGTCACAGCGGCGCCCGGCGTCCCGACACAGACCAGTGCCACGGCGAAAACGGCGACGAACAGCTTCCAGAAGCTTGCCATTACCGCGTTGCCTCCTCGATGAACGCCGACATCTGTCGAGCGGTCAACGGACCAATCCAGCGCCGCACCAGTACGCCCTGCCGGTCGATGAACCACGTCTCGGGAATCCCCGTCACGCCGTATTCGATGGCAATTTCGTTGCTCGCGTCCGGACCATTGGGATACGTAATGTCGAACTCCTTGATGAAGGCCAGGGCGTCCCGCTCGGTATCCCAGACGTCGACGCCGATGAAGACGACGTCTCGGTCCTTGTAAGCTCTCCAGGCACGTTCCAGCACGGGGGCCTCTTCGCGGCAGGGAGGGCACCAGGAGGCCCAGAAGTTCACGACGACGACCTTGCCACGCTGCTGCTTCAGGTTGAAGGTCCCGCCCGAGAAGGTTTTGATCGTGAAGTCAGAGGCCACTCGGCCGGCACGCACGGCGACCGGCTCGGCCGCGCTGCCGGTGCTGCCGACAGCGCACCCAGCCAGGACAGACAGGCCGATGACCACGCCAATCACGCCGATGATAACCCTTGTCACTCGTCACCTCAATAGAATAGCATATAATAGACTCGCTGGGCGGCTATACTCACATAGAAGAAACGATCGGTGAGAAACAGAATCCCCACGACTACCAGTATCGAGCCGCTGACGGCGTTAATAGCGCCGTAATGGCGCTTCACCCAGCCCAGGGCACCCATAGCTCGGCTGAAAATGAGACCGGTGAGCACGAACGGCAGCCCGAGTCCCAACGAATAGGCGAGGAGCAGGAGTGCGCCCTGGCTGGCCGTTTCGCCCGCACCGGCATAGAATAGGATCGAGGCCAGGATCGGCCCCACGCAGGGCGTCCAACCAAAGGCGAAGGCCATACCCAGCAGGACGGTGCCGCCCTGCCCGAAGGAATTGCCAGCCAAATGAAATCGCCGTTCCTGATACAGTTGGGGCAGACGGATCAAGCCGATGATAAAGATGCCCATCAGAATCATCACGCCGCCCGCAACGCGGTTGAGCGGCCGACGGTATTCCTCCAGAAGGCCGCCCAAGAGCGAGGCCGAAGCACCCAACAGCACAAAGACGAGGGAAAAGCCCAGCACAAAAAGCAAACACGAAAGCAGAATGCGTCTGGTCTGGCCGTGCTGTCGCTGCGACAGGTCCTGCACCGAAACGCCAGAAACATACGACAGATAGCCGGGCACCAGAGGCGCGACGCACGGCGATATGAACGAGAGGATTCCGGCGCCAAAGGCTACCAGCCACCCGACCTGCGGGACCAGTTCGCTCACCAGTTCGACTCCTTCATGCAGCCGGGGAGCTGGCTGCACCTGGTGAGCTTCGCCAAGCGCCAAACCAGCACTCCAGCTATCGTGCCAGCATAAGCCAGCATGCTGATTGCCGATCTCGCCCCGTTAGCTCCCAGGTGCTTTGTAGTTCCAGATGTACTCGAGAACCTTTTCGATCTGATCGGCAGTGCCAATCTTACCCCACGCGGGCATGTATACCACACCTGGACGACCGTTTTCAACAATCCTGCCGTAGAGGACTACGTTCCTTACCTTGTCGATAGAGTCGAGCCTCTTCTTGAACTCCGGACCGCCGATGGCTGGAATGGTTTGATGCTCTGGTGTCGTCGCGGCCACGTTGCGCATGCCGCCCGTGCCGGGCTGGCCATGGCACTTCACGCAGGCAAATGCGTTGTAGATCTCCTCCCCCGTGCCGACACGGGGAATCGTAACGCCCTGGTCCGGCAGTCCAGCACGAATGTAAGAAACGATCTCCTGCACATCCTGGTCGCTGAGGATGCCATTCCAAGCCGGCATAGAGGCCGCTCGGCCCTCTTCGATAATGGCGCCGTTCCTGATCGAGTTGACCAGCGCGGTGTCAAAACGCGTTTCCTTCGGGAACGCCTTCTTGAACTCATTTGACGTTAGAGAGGGCCCTGACACCGCGAGAGCGGTGCGGCCGCGCCCTCCCAAGCCGTGGCACTGCATGCACCCATAGTCGACATAAAGTGTCGATCCCCTGGCGATTTCCGCCGCCGACGGCTCAGCCGAGCGCGTCGAGGAGCTTGAGGTCGAAGCAGAACTGCAGGCTGCAACGGCCAAGGCGAGGAGCAGGAAGAGCGATGCCAGGAGCAGCACTTGCCTAATGCTCATTTTTGGGGTAATCCTCCTCCCGGAATGTGTGATAAGAATCCCTGTGACGATGCGGGCCTCACTAAACATATCACGGCGCAGAGATGGTGTCAAATGCGCGGGAAGCTTGCGGTCATCTACATGTTCGGCTTGATGCCGGCCTCCAACAGCGGCACGCTCCTCTTCTCCGGCCTGCCGCTCATGCGGCCAGCAGTGGAGCACTCCTCGTCATACCGCAGGATATCTAGATACCAGTGCGTCCGGAGATCAGGCTGCTTTGTGGGGACGCACGCCTAGCAGCTCTTGTGGCGTGATTGTGAAGTCAAGGCCAAGAATCACCGCCAGGCGGTGCAGTGTGTCGACGCTAGGTAACCGCGTGCCAGCCTCCAGGCGTGCTATTGCCGCCTGCGATGTGCCCATGCGCTCAGCCAACTGCTTTTGCGTCAATCCAGCATTGAGCCTAGCGCCTATCAGAGCTTTTCTAAACTCGTACTGTGGGCGCAGGCGCTCACAGGCTTCTCTAAAAGCAGGGTCGCGGGCCTCCCTCTGTGCGACGTAATCGCGGTGGTTCATCCTCCTACCCTCTCTTGATAATCGGCCATACGACGCATCGCTATCTCAATACCTTTGCCGCTTCCTCGAGGTCCAGGCTATCGAGATACTCTTGCACAGGACACCGGCCCCTTGCCGTCTCGTAGTAGACCAGGCTCCATTCACTCACTGTCCTAGTATATCACAAACGACATCTTTGGGAGTAGCGTTTCGCGATCCTGCGTACACGTCTGCGCGGCGGAGAGATCATTAGACGGTGGAGTCCACCAGCATCCCCACAAACACCAGCCCCAGGTACATCCCCGACAGCTTGTAGTTGCGCCACGCTTCGCTTCCGGAGGGGTTCAGCAGCAGCCGAACGTTGGCACGAAGCACCAGAAAGCCGGCGACCACGGCCATTGCCAGATAGGGTACGCCGAACAGGCCGAGGTGGTGGGGCAGCAGCGACAGAAGAACGGTGAGGATCGTATTTCCGGCGATAACCCAGGCCGTCTTGCGCTCGCCAATGAGAACAGGCAGCATGGGCACGCCAACCCGTCGATAGTCGTCCTTCAGGAAGATGGCCAGGCTCCAGAAGTGGGAGGGCGTCCACAGAAACACGATCAGCGCCACGAGGACGGGCGTCAAAGACAGGCTGGAATCGACCGCCGTCCACCCCGCCAATACGGCGCAACTGCCGGCAAAGCCCCCAATCACAACGTTGAGGGGACTCCTGCGCTTGAGCCAAAGGGTGTAGACGCCCGCGTAGAAGAGGGCGCCCAGCGCGATGAAGGTAACGGTCAGGTAGTTAAGGGCGGCGGCGGTGACAACTGCCAGGGCGATCAGGCCGAGCCCCAGAAGGGCGGCCGTCGCCGGATTCCTGATCGCACCAGAAGGAATGGGCCGGTTTCTGGTGCGCTGCATGACGGCGTCGATGTCGCGGTCCAGGTAATGGTTCAGGCACGCCGCACCAGCCGAGGCGAGGCCACCAGCCAGAACCAGCAGGCCGATCTTGTCCAGGTAGACTGCGCCACTCCCGGCGACGATGGCCATCACCGTGGCGACGAAAACCAACGGGACGACTATCCGCATCTTCAGCAGGGCCAGGTGGGCTCTGGCCTCCAGGCCCGCGGCCCGTGTTCGCAAGCTCGTCGCAGCGCTATACGCCTGTACCATGCCAGAAATCTACTCCAAGCACACTCCTATGACTATCATACCAAGCCCGAGAGCAACCGTCAAAGCGCCCTGCTAACCAACCCCCCACCGTCATCACCCCCGTCCGGGTCTCCTCCTCCAGGAGCGACTTCTACGAGTGATTGGCCCAAAACTCGAAGAAAACACTTTCGTCGAAGTCCTCGTCCACGCTGTGACTCTGGCCAGGGAATTCCGCGTAGACCGACTCAACGCCTGCCGCCACCAGCGCAGCGTGAGTCGCTCTGACCTCGGCGAGCCAGTCATCGTCTTTGGCGCCAACGCCGTTGAAAACAGCATGGCCGGCAAGAGCTTTCGTCCATGCCTCTGGATCCCAGATGGAGAAGCCCCCCGGCGCACCCAGTAGCGTGGCAAATCGCTGCGGGCGAGCGAGCATGAGCGCGAAAGCCGCGCGTCCTCCGTTAGACACGCCGCCGACATGCACTTTCGCGTCCTCCCTACCATAGCAGGTCAGGACCTCGCGCAAGATCCCGAATGTCCTGGGCGCATCGTCGATCAAGTCGATGTCGACGGAGTAGGGAACCACGATACGAAAAGATCCCATACCCTTGCCGTTCGCCAGGTAGTTCTGCCAGGCACGCTGCGCGCTTCGGCGGCTGCCTGACCCCCCAGGAAGAAAGACCACCGTCGCCACCGTCGGCAGTGCCGACACCGGGTGGTGCACAAAATATGGGCTTGACTGTGTAGTCGTGATGTCCTGCAGTTTGTCGGGCTCGGCAGGGTTGCAGGGAGATGGTGTCCGTGTTGCAACGGCTACTGGTGCCACCCTTTGCACGCGCTCCAATGTAGGAGTCGCCATAGCCTGGGGTTGGGCACACGCCAGCAGCGCAACTCCAACGACTGCCCTTGGAAGCGCCCGTAAGAAATGGAGCAGGACCCCGGTGTGGCAGACACGCGCGAACACGCCACTCTGGGAAAGGCGCAGACTCTTCGTGAACCGTGCGTGCCTGATCGCTTCTTTCCGGTACTGAGGCCTAACGGAGACACAGCTAGTCGGCTTTCTTGACCATGCCCTTTCGGATAGCAAACGCTACTACCTGCGAACGGTTTTTGAGGTGAAGCTTGCCCAGGATGTTCTTGATATGATACTTTACGGTGCTCTCCGAGACAAAAAGGCCAGCACCAATCTCTTTGTTAGTCTGACCCTTCGCTGCCAGTTGTAGGACTTCCATCTCTCTCTTGCTGAGGCTATCTTCGGCATCCTGTGCTGAGCTCTTCTCGCGCGAGAACTCCTTCCATATCCGCGTGGCCAAAGTGGGGCTAAGTGCCACCTCACCCGTGGCGATTCGTGCGAGCATGGCGCCAAACTCCTCGGCCGAGAGGTTCTTCAGCAGGTAGCCGTGAGCGCCGCTCTTGATGGCCTCGAACAGGTCGTCCCGATCGTCGGAAACCGTGAGCATGATTACTTTGATTTCAGGCATTTCGGCCTTAATGCGCCTGGTCGCCTCTAATCCATCACATCGGGGCATGCCGATATCCATCAGGATCAGGGCCGGTCGGAGGGCCCGGGCCTTTTCCAGTGCTTCCAATCCGTCACTAGCTTGGCCAACCACGTTCATCTTCATGGCGCGCAGAAGGCTGGCAAGGCCATCACGGAACAGAGCGTGGTCGTCGGCCAGCAAGATACGCATCAGGATCGTCCTCTCCCGACTAATCTAGGTGGGGGATCGTCAACCGAACCTCGGTTCCACTTCTGTGTTGGCTCTTGATCTCTAGCCTGCCGCCGATAGCTTCCGCTCTTTCTCGCATGGTCTGGAGGCCGAAACGGGGCCGCTCCCCCCGCGACAGTCGCGATGCATCGTAGCCGTGTCCGTTGTCGCGGACGGTCACGATGATCTGTTCGTCTGCGGCCTCCAGCCCAAGCCAGGCCTGAGAGGCGCCGGAATGCCTGCGGACATTGCTCAGGGCTTCCTGAATTATCCTGATTACATGGATCTCCTGCTGAGGATCGAACTGGATGCCAGGACCCTCAGGTGTCACCGAGAAAGCAACCGGGATCTGGCTCATTTGGAAAAAGCTTTCTAGATATTCCTCGAGGATCGGAATGAAGCCATTCTTGCGGTAGAGTCCGCTACGCAGTCCCAAAATGGCTTCTCGTAGGTCGGCGTAAACGTCTTTCGCCGCCGATTCGAGCTCAGATAGTTGCTCCCGGGCCAGGTCCAACTCATTGGCATCTAAGTGCTGCTTCGCGGCCATGGTCTTGGTGTTGACATATCCCAAAACCTGGCCGACGCCGTCGTGTATCTCTCTCGCGATGCGTCCTCGCTCCTCGGCTATGGCCAGATTCTGAACGCGCCTGTGGAGCCGAGCGTTGTCGATGGCCACCCCGATTTGATTGCCGATCGAGGTCAGTAGTTGAAGCTCCCTGGGAGTCAGGCCGCGTTGTTCCCGCGTAGCAAGATCTATGGCGCCCACAACTTTCCCCTTAGCTTTGAGTGGAACGCAAGCGAACAGGTGTACTCCTACCCGTCGTACGGCGCTGCGAACGAAGTGCTCATCCTGAGCGATGTCGTTTGAGATCACGGCTTCTCCGGTGAGCGCCACCTGGCCTGGGAAGCCTTCTCCCTTACCGAAGCGGGTAACCTCGTTGAAAGCCTCTCGCCACGCGCCGTGATGGACCGCCAAAACCATCTCTTGCGTGGATTCTTCCCAAAGCCATACTTCCCCTGCCTCCATGTTCGTGAGCTCCACGATCGCACTTAAGGCAGCCTGCATCACCTCTTTCAGTTCGAGGCTGCTGCTCGCTACCGCCGAGATACGGTTAAGAACTGCCAGGTCCTGCGCACGCCGGGACGCTTCCTGATAGATGGAGGCCTTTTCGACGGTCACAGCCACCTGGTTGGCGATGGCCGAAATGAACTGCACGGTTGACCCTTGGATCGCACCCGCATGCCTGAAAGCCACGGCAAAGACACCAACAACTTTCCCCTGAGACGTCATAGGAATGGTGGCGGAGGAGAGGAAGCCTTCCTCTCGGGCACCCTGAACTATGCGGGGGTCGCCGTACTCGAGGAGGTTGGGGACGACGACCGGCGTTCCTTTGCTCACGACTTGAGTCCCTATAGGTTCCGAGCCGAGTTTCTGGTGCCGAATGTTATCCAGCACTCTTTGGGAAAAGCCGATGCAGGCGGTTGAGAAAAGCTCCTGCTTTTCTGCATCTAGCAAACATATCACCCCGGCGTCGGCCTCGACCAGATTGACGACCCGCCTCAAAGATTCCTGAAGGATCTGATCCACGCCCACCGCACGACTCAAGGACTCCGCAAGCTGCGCCACCGCCGCCAGCTCTTTGTTTTGCTGGGCCATCCTCTCCTGCATTCTCTTGATCAGACGGAAGCCGAGCTCGAAGAAAAGGGTCACGCCGACGAGAACCGAGCCGTAGATGAAGGCGAAGCCGACTGGGGTATGCAGGAACGCCGTCCACGAAACGAAATGGCGCACGTAGTCGATGGTCAGCAGAATGGCCACCGGAGCAACAATGGCTATCCACTTCAGCCGGTCGAGATTCATCTCACGCACCCCGGAATGCGACTTTCCCACCGTCGATACATGTTGTGCACGATATTATATATCAAATGAGCCCCCGCAACTACCTGCGCGGCAGAGACAAACCACGGTTCATTGGTCACTACCCTCGCACTTCAAGGCCGAGCGCGCGTATGAGGGTGTCCTCCATAAGGCTCTCCGCACCGCTGAGAATCAGCAGACTCAAGGCGATCAGAATTGCGCCGCTCACGACCGGCACGTAGCGTGTCATCGAAAACGGCAGGCGCCTCCGCAGTTGCAGACGGCCGAGGGTCATAGCCGCCAGGAAGAAGGGAGCGTTGGCGGCGACCGCAAAAAGAAAGAGGACGACTCCGGCCTCCAAAGGCGAGCCGACCGCTCCGCCATAGATGAGCAGGGCTGCAAAAAGGGAGCCGCCAACGCAACCCAGGCAGCCCACCGCCAGGTTGAGGCCGAGAAAACCAGAAGCCAGGTAGCCGAGGCGCGAAGGCCCAAAACGTAGCCGCAGCGGGTTCAGACGCATGAGCGTTGGCAAACGAAGCACCCCGGCCACCTGCAACCCAAGAAAGAGCACCACCATACCAGCTACAAACGTCATTGGTTGAGTCAAAGCCGCCAGGAAAGAGGAGCCTCTGACAAATTGTCCCGCGAACCCGACCGCCACGCCGGCCACTGTGTAAGGCACCGAGAACCCCAGGGTAAACAGGATAGATGCCATGGCCATCTCGCCTCTTGTTCGGGCCCCGCCTGGCCCCTGTGCCGCCATGCCCCCGAAAAGTGGAAAGTAATAGGAGCTCATATGCACCACACAGGGCGAAAATGCAACCAGTAGCCCGGCCAACAGCGGCAGGAGCGCCGCTAAGAACGGCGGGACAAACCCGGCCAGAGGAGAGGGGGCCGCAGGCACCTCAAGTGGCAGCCACCATTGCAGCTTCCTGGCCCCGTCACCGCTCACGCTGGGCACGTCCAGCGTGAGCATGCCTTTGTTCTCCCGAAACTCGGGCACACTGGATCGCCGGAAAGCAAAAGCTACCGTCTGGTGATGCCCCGAGTCCAGCACGAACTTTTTCTGCACGGGACGGTAGCCCTGCCCGCCGTCGACGCGCAAGGATACCTCATCCCACCAGGTATCAGGATACGGCAGGTTCTCGTCGTGCTCGTGGGTATCTATGAGCAGGAAGAAGATAAGCTCCTGCGCGGGATCCATTCCCAGCGTGGCCGGGTCTCGTTGAGAAAGGCGGAAATACTCCTGGGGGGCATAGATTCCCCGGACCTCGATGACCTCTCCTCCGCCATCAGCCCAGAAGGCCCAGAGGGACGGCTCGGGCCTGGGAGAGAGGCTGCCTGCCCAGCGCAAAACGATCCATATCCCGATGCCCAACAGGATGACGAGGGCCGGCCGCCAGGCTCGGCTCGCCCAGCCGGCAAAGGATGGTCTTATAATCTTTACTTCGACTGGCGAGACCCCACGCGCTCGTAAAGCCATAGCACTCCTAGTAAGGCACACACGCCCACCGCCACCAACAGTCTCCAGTTCGTAGCAAATCCCACAACGTCCTCAGGGTGGAATCCGTTGCCCTCATGCGCCAGCGCGGCTTCAGGAACAATTAGCCAGACCAACGCTAGAGCTGGGGCCACCCATAGTTTACGCATCGCCTCTCTCACCTTGTTCTTCAAGGGAAAAACCTCAAAAGCACCCGGAAGTCGGCGTTAAACCCTGGGTGGTTGATAAGCACATCACCTACCCACTCTCCGTACATAATAAGGTCAAGGGGCATGGCGTAATGACCGGCCTCCACCTCCCGTCCCGTCTGCTGCACCGCGCCGTGGGGGCTTAAGGGCATATCGAAACTGGTCTTGACCTCGGCGCCTGTTAGCGGCGCTTCCCCCCGGAACAAAAGCAGGTGGAGATCGGTCTTGTCGGAAGGCGGGAAGGGGACGATGAACACCTCCACTTGGCCGTCCCCGAGGGGCAGGCGCTGAGTATTCTTAACAGCCAGGCGTTGACCATTCTCAACAGGGATTACCTCCCCCGCCATTTCCACTCCCAGGGCAGGGAATTCCTTCCCCCGGCCGATAGGGAAGGGCGCGGGGCTCGGCGGGGCCACTGGGGTGGCACTGCCGGACAGGACGGCCGGACGCTGTCTCGTCTGGGCGGTAGCCCCGCTACAGCCCAGCGCAAGGAAGGACAGTAAGACCGTCAATGCTAACGTAAGCACAAACTTCGCCTCACCCGCTTAGTACTACAACCGTACATCCCGGACTGTCATTCTGAGCCCGCCTGAGGCGGACGAAGAATCTCAACCGTCGGCCGATGCAACACATTCGGTTTGCCCGCCAGCCCCGATACATATCATATGTCGTTATGTATCGGGGCCAGAAGCGACAGATGAGATTCTTCGTCGCTCCCCACCCGGCCCGACCTCACCGCCACGCTACTCAGAATGACAGGTACGGTTGTAGTATTAACCAGGTTTCTCTTGTATCTAAGGTGTCCTCTGCAGGGTGTGTCTCAGCCCTCCCAGGGATGAGACACACCCTGCAGCCCGCCTATTTGGCTATCTTTTCTTGGACGCTTCCACCCTCTCCCGCATAGTCTGGTACATAGCTTTCTGGGGACCGAACATGTCAATCAGCAACTCACCCTTCCAGTCCCGGGCGTAGCGGACGAATCCACCCGAGTGGGTGTCCCCACCGTTGGGAGAGGGTATGCGGGCCGTGACTTTCCTTGTGTTGAGGTCCAGGACGATGGTCTCCCAGGTCCCTGCGCTGCTTATCCACATCTCGTTCAGCTTGGGGTCCGGATGGAGGATCCCGTGGTCCATGATGGACCCGCCAACGTCGATCGGTTGATTGAACGAGTTCTCCGGCCTGAAGGTCACCAGGTTTATTTCCCCCACCACCCCGCCGGTGTTGTGGCTACCCTCGCCTTTGCCTATGGTATAAAGCTTGGACTCGTCCCAGCTCAGGCGATTGCCATAGGGTCCGGCCACACCGGCGCTGGTATGAGCCACGACCTTGTTCGTGGCATTGTCGATCTTGAAGACCATGCTGTTGGTACCGTCATTCACGTAGGTGAACTTGCCATCGGACGTGTGGGAGATGCCGATAGGATGGTTCCCCACGCCCTCGATGGCGGTTACGGCGCCCGTCTCCAGATTGAGTTTCGCTATCCCAGCGATCTTGGATTCGGCCTCCTGGATTTGGGGCGAGCCCATAGAAATGTACAAGAACTTGCCCGTGGGGTCGGGGGACGGATACGGGTGGCCTATGGGCCGCACATCATCGTAGGTTATCGCTCTCACCACCCTGTTGTCGTCCTTGGGGTCCAGGAGGAAGTACGGGCCGCCAATCGCTCCAAACCCGTAGGTCAGCAGGGCGCGGTCCCGTCCCTGCCAGTCCGTGAACGCCCCACTGTGGTGCAAAGCTCCAACGAATTCCGGGCTGCCAGGTGGTCTGTATCCTTCCTGTTTTAATACCTTGTCCAGCTTCAGGGTCCTGGGATTGACGACGAGGGTCAAGGCCCTGGTTTCCCCGGAAGGTAGCTCGTCTCTAAAGCCGATGTAGACCCACTTCCCATCCGGCGCGATGCCCAGACCATGGGGCTGCATTATGGTCTTCCCTCCCAGATCGAACAGCGCCGAGCCGACAACCTTCTTCGTGTAGGCGTCTATGATCTGAACACCGGGACCCAGGTTGGTCTTAGCTGGGCGATGCCGATAGCCTGCGCCCTCGCTGGTGATGTACACCATTGGGTGGTCAGCCGCGCTCCAGGCATCGGGCCCGCTGGAATCGTAGGTAGCCACCAGCTTCAAGCCGCCTCTAATGGACTCATCCGTGTCCCACTTGCTGGGCGCGGCCCCGGCCGGGGCAGGCTGAAGTTGGCCAGCCTGCACCATGGTTGAGGGCGATGCCGGCACCCCCAGACGGACCAAGATAACCACGCCGAGTATGACCACGAGCCCCAGCAACGCGACAACCCCTACCTGCCATTTCGTGAAAGCAATGTTTGCCTTCATCTGCCCTCCTCCTTCTTTCTTTCCGGCTAAACCGATAAACCACAGGAGGCAGCGACGCCCCTGCGATCCAGTGTATGCGAGCCCGCCAAAGGTGCCATCCCCACGAAGGGTAGTTTCGCTAAGCCGAACGGTTAGTTTTCGCTCGACCAAGATTACCTCACCGGATAGGGCAAAACTAGACCTTCGGGTAGGGATTCAGCTAGCTTCGTGCTTTACAATCCTGCGTGTTCTTAGCTGGATGGAGGCGATTATGTTGAGTTCACAGTTCAAAAGTGGCAGCGGGCACATGAAAGTGCGGAGGGTCTTGCCACCAACCAGTCTAGTATGGGCTCTCGTCCTATCGGTTCTGCTTGGGGCGTGTGC
Source organism: Chloroflexota bacterium (assembly GCA_016210495.1). The sequence continues at coordinate 31,710 of JACQUC010000139.1, read as the reverse complement.
CTCATCCGGAGGCGGCGCGACCACTGGAACCACTTCTTCGCCCGGTTCTGAACGGGGCTCTGCCTCGGCAAGCACGAAGGCAGCTCCGGCGGCGCCGGCCGGCGCCGCACAGGGTGCTGGGGGGGGTGAAGAGATCAGTGTGACCCTGAAGAACAATGGCTTTCCTAAAGAGATGCGAGTGAAGGCCGGTGCCAAACTAGTTTTCGTCATCACTAACCAGGGGACCGTGAAGCATACCTTTGAATTTCCTGACTTCAAAATTAATAATGAAATCCAGCCTCAGGAGACCGTGCGCTTCGAATGGGTTGTCCCCGATCGGAAGGGGAAATGGGATATGGGTTGTTTCCTCACCGAAGAGGGGTATCACGAGCGTATGGAAGGCACCCTAATTATTGAATAGAGTTTGTATGCTATCAGATCGCTATAGGCGGGAGGCGGCGTCATGATGAATCGAGCTAGAAACATTGTATCTCTGCTGCTGGGCTTGGGCGTGATTTTGCTGGTGGCCGCCTGCGGCTCAGCCTCGGGAGGCCAGGCGGCTAAAGACTCGGCCTCCGCAGCCCAGGGACCGGCGCAAGAGGTCAAGGTGAACATGGGCGACTTCTTTTACGAGCCCAAAGAAATAAACGTCCAGCCTGGACGCGTGCGATTCGTCTTGGTCAACGTTGGGCAAACGGCTCACCGGTTCGCCCTGTCTGGTGAAGGGTTCAAGTTTGAGCAGAGTTCCAAAAACGTCGCAGCCGGAAGAGAGGGTATTCTGGAGGTTGATCTTGGCCCTGGCACTTACAAGATGGGGTGTACGTTAGGCGACCACGAGCAACGCGGCTCGGTAGGCAAGATGGTAGTTCAGTAGTCTTCTTAGGCCCAAGGCTTCCACATATCTCAACCTAGGGGCGTTTTGCAGTAATGGAAGAGAGAAGCGAATTCAAAGCGGGATTGCAGATCGCCGATATCTGCTGGGGCGGTGTTGGGATAGGGTATATCATCGGCCTGTCGATTACTGTCGTAGTGGGCATTCCCCTTTTCGTCATCGCTGAGAGCTCATGGTTGCTGGCAGCAGCGGGGTTGGGTGGGCTCCTCATCGGCGGGTTCGCGGTCGGCCGGAGGGTCGGGGCAAGAATCGCCCTCATAAACGGCGCGCTTACAGCCGTTCTCTATTACCTCACAGTGGCGCTGGCTTACCTGGCGGCGTCATTCTTAGAGCTCTTGCCTGAGCCGTTGCCGGGCCTGCCCCAGGGCGACTCGACCTTCTTTTTTGCCTGGCCTCTGGCTCAGTTTGTCGTCGGCGTTACCAGCGCGATGATTGGAAGCCGATTTGCCGATCAACACGTTGAGGGGGAAGGCTAATGCCTCCGGATGCACCTGTACTGAATGACCGCCTCGTCTTGTGGGTTGTGTCCGAGCTACACCTGCTTTTTGCCGCCTTTGTTCTAGGATCTCCTATCTTCATCGTCGTCTCTGAATACTTGGGCCTGAGGACGCTGGATCGCAGGTTTGAGCGTCTTGCCAAAGAGACGATGAGAATAGTGGCCATTAGCTACAGTTTCACAGCCCTCTTCGGTGCCGCCATGACTTTTGTGCTCATCGCTCGCTATCAAGAGCTTGCCAATTTTATTTTCAAGCGGTTCTATCCCGTCTTCGGCCTGTATGCGTTACTAATTCTGGTGGAGACGGCTCTAATGTATGCCTACTGGTATAGCTGGGACGCGCTGGCGAAGCGAAAAGGGCTACACATAAGTATTGGCGTTATCCTCAACGTGGTGGGCACGATAGTAATGTTCCTGATGAACGGCGTAGGCAGCTTCATGCTTACACCGCCTACTTCCCCTGCGCAAGCCGGTCTCTGGGAGTTGGTCAACAACACTACCTGGACCGGCCTAAATCTCCATCGCTTTGTAGCCAACATCTGCTTCGGTGGCTTCATGGTGGCCCTGTTTGCTGCTTTTATGTATCTTACCAGCCCCAAAGAGGAAGATAGGGCTTTTTATGACTGGATGGGCTACATTGGTAACTTCATAGGCGTTGCAGCCCTAGTTGGCCTGCCGGTGGCCGGATATATTTACACGAAGGAAATCTTTGCCTATAACGCCACCATTAGCACCTTGTTGATGGCCGATAAGTTGGCCTGGTTCTTCGTGGTACAGGGCGTTCTGGTCGGCCTGCTATTCCTGGGTGCCATGTATTACATGTGGCTTAGCATTCAACGCATCAGCGGCGGCGTCCGCTTCCGAACCTATTTCAAGGGAGTGTTTTGGGTAGCCATAGTTGGCCTTTTCATCTGGTTGACCCCGCAAAACTTCCTTCCTTCCCTTACAGCCAAGCCCGCCTTACCCATCGAACAGGTGACCATCCCTGAAAAAGCGATCTTCCTTGGACTGATGCCCGCCAAGGGCTTGGCGGTAAGCGCCATGATCTTGGTAACCGCCTTCGTATACTTGCTCTATCGGCAAGCTATCTCCACCGGTAGTATGGTGTGGGGCCGAATCGATACTAAGGCCCAGTTGACTCTCGTTTTCTTGCCAGCGTTAGCGGTATATACCATGACCTTCATGGGCGCCATCCGGGAATCGGCGCGCGGCCAGTGGCATATCTTCCAGTTTATGGCGGATACTAGCGCGGAAAATTATTTGACGCCGTTGGGCTATACCGCGACGGTGACCGGGCTGATCACCATCGTATTCTTTCTCCTCGTCAGTGCCATTTTCTTGCTTGGCTTCAAAGTTGGTCATTCGAGTTAATAGGACGTAAGGTTATGCGACTTGTTATTACTAGCGTCGCCGTCATCGTAGCCGTATGGATTGTGCCTCTTCTTTTATCCGACGAATCCGGGCTGAAGTTCGGCTGGCCCTACAGTGTCTTCTTCACTTTCTTCACCCTTCTGTGCAGCTTCTTTTTCTATCTTCTACGAATGCCGCCTACCGGCCCTTTCAAGTCTACCCGTAAGGCGATAGCAGCGGTAGTCTTGGTTTTCCTGACGTCCACAGGGCTGGCCACTCTGATTGCCAGTGTTGCACCCCAATTTGCCTTCGAGGGGACGCGGACAGCAGCGGCCAGCGCCGAAGAAAGGGGCAAGGCTGTCTTCAGCGATCCCAACGCAGGATGTTTCCTCTGTCATGCGGTGAATGGATCCGGGGGAACGAGAGGCCCTGATCTGACTCACGTCGGGACTGCGGCGGCCAATAGGAAGCCAGGAATGTCGGCAGAAGACTATCTGAAGGAATCTATCCTAAATCCCGGCGCCTATGTTGTTTCCCCTTACGACAACATTATGCCGCCCTTCGCGAACCGGCTATCTCCCGAGGCCATGAGCGACCTGATCGCTTACCTCAACGGACTGAAGTAGACTTGTGGAGGTGAGGGTGGTGGGTTCGGAGTTTGGCCGCATCTTGGTGCCTGTAGATAACTCGCGATTCAGCGATATATCGCTCGACATAGCGCTGCGCCTGGCTGAGAGGTTCGGCGGCGCCATGGTCGGCTTTCACGCTTACGCTGCCCGGCTCCACGAGGGACGCTTCAGACAACTGGAGTCTTCGCTTCCCCAGCGGTATCAGCAGCCCGCAGTTATGGAGCGGCAGCGGCAGGCCCACGCCTCTCTGATTTCCCAGGGGCTGGAGATCGTCTCCCGCTCCTATCTGGATGGCTGCGCAGCTCGCTGCCGAGAGGCGGGGGTGGCTTTTCAGGCTAAAGTTGCCGAGGGCAAAAACTACGCCGAGATCGTGAAAGAGGCTGGCAACGGCTATGATTTGGTGGTGATGGGAGCCAGCGGCCTGGGCTGGGAAGAAGGCCAGCCCGCAGGAAGCGTCTGCCTGCGGGTGGCGCGCCGACTGACGGGAATGAATATTATTGTGGTTCGGGAGCAGACCCAGTTCTCCGGACGCATCGTGGTGGCCCTGGACGGGAGCTCTTTCTCTCAGCGGGGATTCCTCCTCGCTCTTGCCCTGGCGAAGGCTTTCGGCGGGGAAGTAGAAGCTGTGTCCGCCTACGACCCCGGTCTCCACAACCAGGTCTTTCGGAACCTGGTAGGCGTCCTGTCCGAAGAGGCAGGGCAGATGTTTCACTTTGAGGAGCAAGAGCGGCTGCACGAGGAGGTCATCGACGATGGGATGGCCAAGCTCTGCCGAGAGCATTTGGGCTGGGCGGAGAGGTTCGCGGCTCAGGAGGGAGTACCTTTCTGTGGGGAAGTCTTAAAGGGCAAGGCGACCGTCACCATAGCACGCTACGTCCGCCAGCGCCGCCCTTGCCTGGTGGTGGCCGGGCGCTTTGGCGCTCACCAGACGGAAGGGTTAGACCTAGGCAGCACCACTGAGGCCCTGCTCCTGTCGTCGTCGTCCAACCTGCTCATCGGCAGCAACAGGATGCCTTGGAGTCCGAGAGCTCAGGAAAGGCTGGAGCAGGTGCCCCGTGGGATAATGCGGGAGTTGACTCGGCAGCGTGTGGAGGAAATGGCGAAGCGTCTGGGGGAGCACACCGTTACCCCGGAAGTCGTGGAGGCTAAGTATAGCCAGTGGGCGGACGGCTCGGCAAAAGCTGAAAGCCAACTGGCCTGGACACCCCCAGCCAGGGAGCGGGTACAGCGGGTGCCTGACTTCGTTCGAGGAATGGTGAGCAAATCCATCGAGGACTACGCCCGTAGGAAGGGAGCTACCGAAGTGACCACAGAGTTGGTGGACGAAGCAAAAGCCTTCTGGGAACGCACTGGCACCGTACACACGTCATGATGGAAAGAAGCTCGTCGGCGTTGGACTTGATGGAAAGTCCCCCCGGCCCCTCGCTGGTAAGTTGGAATCTTACCCGGCAGTGTAACCTGCGCTGCCCACACTGCTACATTGACGCCAGCGCCACGCCGGTGGAGGAAGAATTGTCGGAGGAAGACGCGCTCGGGGTAGTGGACCAGCTAGCCGGACTTTCCCCCGGGGCGATGGTGGTCTTCTCTGGTGGCGAGCCCTTGCTGCGGCGTGACCTCCCCGACCTGGTGCGTCGTGCGGCTAGCCGAAGGTTGGTGCCTGTGCTAGGCACCAATGGCACACTGCTGGAAGACAGGACCTTGGCGGAGCTTGCAACTTGTGGCCTTGCCGGCATTGGCATCAGCTTGGACTCTCCGGACCCCGCCTACCACGATGCCTTTCGAGGAAACAAGGGCGCCTGGCAGAAGGCGGTTAGGGCGGTCGAAGCTTGTCGAGACCTTGGGCTTCCCTGCCAAATTCAGACCACTCTCGCAAGGGACAACTTGGCCTACGTTCGCGACGTGGTGGAGCTCTCCGCTCGATTGGGAGCGATGGCTTTCAACCTCTTCTTCCTAGTCTGCACCGGGCGGGGAGAGAGCCTAACCGATGTCACCCCCCACGAGTACGAACAAGCTTTGGCTACCTTGGCCGATCTTCAAAAGCGTTTCACGGGGCTTAGGGTTAGAGCGAGATGCGCTCCGCACTTCACCCGTATCATGGCGGAGGCGGGCAATCCGGGCGGTGAGCTGCCCGTGGGCTGCATGGCGGGCAACGATTACCTACGGCTGTCACCGGAGGGAAAGGTCACTCCCTGCCCCTTCCTTCCAATCGTAGTGGGAGACCTTTGCCAGCAGGAGCTTGCCCAGGTCTGGCGGGATTCTGCAGTGCTGAGGGATCTGAGAGAGGGGAAGTGGCGGGGACGGTGTGGTGCATGTACATTCTCTCGCAGTTGTCGAGGATGTCGAGCTCGGGCCTACGGGGTTTCTGGGAGCTACTTGGAGGAAGACCCCTGGTGCACGCATCAGCCTGTCAATGGAAGCGGTGCCTACCCATCCAGCGGCCCCCGGTGGCAGGATGATGCTCGCGATCGCATCGAGCGGGTACCGGGCTTCATTCGGCAGCGGGTGATGGCCTATGTGGAAACCTACGCCCGGAAGCAGGGCTACACAGAAGTTACCATCCAGATTCTCGAGGAAGTCAAGAGCAAACGGCCTATGGCTCGGTCGATCCTGCCATTCCGCCGTTAGGCAGGCCGAGATGGGTGCGTCCAGCTGGGCTGAGATGCTGGTAAAACATCGCAATAAATACCCCCATTTAGCAAGTTTTCCCCACGACTTATTGTAGACTTTGTGGGTAATATTGGTTAGGATTAGCCACAATTCTTGGTGTGCGCGGACCGGTCTTTTTCGCACTCTAACTAGCTAGCCTGGGAGCCCCTCCGCGTCGAGGTAGGTGAGGCATGCAGCTTAGCCGAGCGGGCGATTACGCCCTGAGGATGATGCTCGACCTGGCGAGAGTACAGGCGGCCCCCGTCAGGGATATCGCGTCCCGCCAGAGCATTCCCGAAGCGTACCTGACGAAGGTGGTGCAAAGTCTCGCGCGTGCGGGCATGGTGCAGACAGTGCGTGGGCCCCACGGCGGCGTCCGGCTGGCTCGTCCGGCCGAGCAGATAAGCCTGCGGGATGTTATCGAGGCCGCGCAGGGATCTCTCGTGCGCGATCCGTGTCTGGTCTGGGTGGGGCACTGCCCCCACACGACCGACTGCCGTACGCCGGCGATTTGGAGAGGGCTCCAAAAACTGCTCGTAAGAGAGCTGGAGAATATCAGCGTGGCGGACCTTGTGTTGTCCGCTGTTCCAGGAGGGTGAGACGTGGTAGTTGGTGAAACTCTCGAGCTGGTAGTCGTTTTCGCGATGGTGATCCTCTGTCTGGCGGCAGTGCTGGTGGTGCAGCGTTGGACGGGCTACTAAGGTGAGGCCGTGAAAAACATCCAGGTCAAAATCCCCGACATCGAATGGTTTCGCGAGAATATTCCCTGCCAGAACGCCTGCCCCGTACACACGGACGTCTCCGGGTACGTCGGGCTCATTGCCCAGGGGCGCTTCGACGAGGCCTATGCCCTGAATCGCCAGGCCAATCTGTTTCCCGAGATTCTCGGGCGCATCTGTACACGCCGCTGCGAATCGGCCTGCCGGCTGGGACGCGTCGGCGCGCCCGTGTCCATCTGCTTTCTAAAGCGCGCGGCGGCCGATTTCGCCGACAGCAAGCAGCGGCACCGCCCTCAAAGGCCACGGCGTCGGGAGACCGTCGCCGTCGTCGGCGCCGGCCCGGCGGGTATGGCCGCTGCCCACGATCTGGCCATCATGGGCTACGGCGTCACCGTCTACGAGGCCCTGCCCTACGTCGGGGGCATGCTCGTGGTCGGCATCCCGGCCTATCGCCTGCCTCGCCCTGTGGTCTACGACGCCGTCAAGGAGCTCGAGGACCTAGGGGTCGACGTGCGGCTGAACACGCCGGTGGGCAAAGACATCGGATTGGAAGACCTGCGCCGGCAGTACGACGTGGTGCTGATCGCCGCCGGCGCCCACAAGCCGGAGAAGCTGGGCATCCCGGGCGAGGCCCTGGACGGCGTGATACACGGCGTGACGTTTATGCGCCGGGTGAATATCGAACCCGATTTCTCCCTGCAAGGTAAGCGCGTAGTCGTCATCGGCGGCGGCCACACAGCCATCGACTGCGTTCGCTCGGCCGTGCGCATTGGCGCCTCCAAGGTATATATGCTGTATCGCCGCACGGCGGCGGAGATGACCATCACCGCCGAGGAGATCGAGGAGGCCGAGGAAGAAGGCGTGGAGATCCAGTATCTGGTGGCGCCCGTACGGGTGCACACGGTGGACGGCCGCACGGTTAGCTCGTTGGAATGCCTGCGCAATGAGCTGGGGGAGCCCGACGCCGGTGGGCGCCGGCGCCCCGTCCCCATCCGGGGCTCGGAGTTCACCCTTCAGATCGATACGTTGATTCCGGCCGTGAGCCAGGCCCCGGACACCTCGTTTCTGCCCCTCGAGGCCGGTCTGGAAATGTCACGCTGGGACCGGTTGGCCGTCGATCCGACCACGTTTATGAGCAGTGTGTCCGGCGTGTTCGCGGTGGGCGACTTCATCACCGGGCCGCGCGACGTCATCGAGGTCATCGCCGACGGGCGCAAGGCGGCCCTGTCCATCGATCGCTACCTCAGTGGCGCCGAGAAGCCACAGCCGAGGGCCTCCCTTTGCGGCGTAGGCCAGTCGTTTGGCCGCAGCACCGAGTACGATAAGATCGCCAAGCAGCGCATGCCCACCCTGGCCCGTGAGCTGAGGAACAGCCTGGAGCGCGAGGTCGAGCTAGGCTACACACCGCAGCAGGCGATGGCCGAGGCAACCCGCTGCTTGCAGTGCCAGTACAATATCGCCATCGACGGCGAGCGTTGCACCCTGTGTAACGGCTGCGTGGACGTGTGCCCGCATCGCCTGATCAAGATGGTGCCGCTGGCCGACGTCGACGGCGAAGAGGGCCTGGCCGATCTGGCGGAGGAAGACCCGTCCCTGGAGGACGCGATGGTGATGGCGCTGGACGAAGACAAGTGCATCAGATGCGGCCTTTGCGTGCAGCGCTGCCCCACCAAGGCCATCTCTATGACACGCTTCGAGATGGAGGACCCCGACCAGCGGTGGTACATCTCTCGCTGGCGAGACGGCGCGTCCATCGGCAGCAACGTCGTCGTGAATCCTAACGGAAGGAGCCACAAATGATCTCAAGATACTCGATGGCCGGCGTGACGGACGCGTTGAAGACGAGCCGCGTGTGGCGATCTGTGTTCCGGCACGCCTGGCCCGAGACGGCCCGAACGCAGTCCCTGGCTGTGATGAGCAACGTTTTTCTGCACCTGCACCCGACGAGCGTGCGTCGCTCGGCCTTGCGGGTTAGCTACAGCTTCTGCCTGGGCGGCATCTCGTTCCTGTTCTTCCTGGCGCTCACACTAAGTGGGGTACTGCTGATGTTCTACTACGTGCCCTCGGTGGATCAGGCTTACAACAACATCAAGGACCTGGAGACGAGCGTCAATCTGGGAATGCTGCTCCGCAATGTGCACCGCTGGGCGGCTCACGGGATGGTCATCACGGTGCTGTTGCACATGGCACGGGTGTTCTACACGCGGGCGTACAAGCCGCCGCGCGAGTTCAACTGGGTAGTGGGTGTGGTGCTGCTGGTCGTCACCCTGCTGCTGAGCTTTACCGGCTATCTGCTGCCGTGGGACCAGCTTGCCTTCTGGGCCATCACGGTGGGCACAAATATGGGCGGCGCGGCTCCTATGGCGGGCAAGTTCGTGCGGTTCCTGATGCTGGGTGGCTATGAGGTTGGCCAGAACGCCCTGATCAGGTTCTATACGCTGCACGTCATCGGTTTTCCGCTGCTGGCCGCCGTCTTGATGGCCCTGCACTTCTGGAGGGTGCGCAAAGACGGTTTCTCGGGGCCGCTATGAGCGAATGGAGAGGAGGAGTCAGATGCAATTGAACGTTGCCGGCCCGCGACAGGCGGAAGCCCGCGGCAAGGAGCAGAAGGTCCACCGTCTCTTGGCCGTAGTGAGGAAAGAGGTGGTGGCCACCATCGACAAAGACCCCGAGAACGCGGTGCCGGTGTGGCCGCACCTGGTGGTGCTGGAGTTCCTGGCGGCGGCGATTTTTGGCATCGGCCTATTCGTGACCTCGTGGCTGGTAAACGCACCACTGGTGGCACTGGCCAATCCCGATAAGACGCCCAATCCGGCCAAGGCGCCGTGGTACTTTCTCAACTTGCAGGAGCTGCTGCTGCACATGGACCCGGCGCTGGCGGGGGTGATCGTGCCGGGGCTGGCGGTGGTGGCCTTGATGGCGCTGCCGTACCTGGACGACGCCGTGGAGGACCCCGGCCGATGGTTCACCTCCCGCCAGGGGCTAGTCATCGCCGTGTTCTCGACCGTCTTCACCGCCGCCGTGCTACCGGCGCTGATCCTGTTCGACCATTTTGTGGGCGTAAAGCGGCTGCTAACAGGGGTGCCTTACGGACCGGATATCGCGGGGTGGATCGTGCCGGTCGTGGTGATGATCGTGCTGCCAGTGATGCTGGTGGCACTGGTGCGGCTCATCTGGCGCGCGTCGCGTCGGGACGTGTTGATAGCCTTGTTCACCGGCTTCTTTGTGACCTACATCGTGCTGACGATCATCGGGACGGCCTTCAGGGGACCCGGGATGGAGCTGTTCTGGCCGTGGGAAATCCCACCTCACGTCGAGTAATTGGGGGAGAATGCGATGGACAGGATACAGGAAAGTAGAGGGAGGCACGACGAAAAGGTTACCCGTCGAGCGTTCCTTCGATGGGCCGTGCTCGGCAGCATAGCCGCTGGACTGGCAAACACGGGCGCGGCTTTCACCTATTTCTTCTGGCCACAGAAGGTGGGGGCGTTTGGCAGCAAGATCGTGGCGGGCAGAGTCGAGGACTTCCCGCTGGGCAGCGTGACCAAGGTGCGGGACGGCAAGTTCTATATTGCGCACGTGCCGGAAGGATTGTTGGCATTGTACTGGAAGTGTACGCACCTTGGCTGCACGGTGCCCTGGGCCGCAGACGGGGAGTTCAACACGCCCGGGGGGGAGAAGCTACAGGGCATCTTCCACTGTCCGTGCCACGGGTCGATATTCACGCGCACCGGGCAGATCGTCGCGGGTCCGGCGCCACGACCACTCGACATAATGGAGATGCGCGTCGAGGACGGCAAGGTCGTCGTCGACACGGGGAAAATAGTCCAGCGCGAGCGCTGGGACCCCAGCCAGGCGGTCAAGGTCTGATTGGAGGAGCTTAATGGGCAAGAAGTTGGTACTTAGTGCGGTCCTGACGCTGATCCTGTTGGGGCTATCGATCGCCTATATAGCAATGGAGCCGGCGCGCCAGGCGGCCGCGGCAAAGCGGCATCTGGACGACGCGGTGACCAAGGGAACCCGCCTTTACGCCACCGTGTGTATGTCTTGCCACGGGCCAAAAGGCGAGGGCGTGGTGGGACCGCCGCTGAACCGCGCGATCTTCCGCGAGGGCGAGCCCGACGAGCTCAAAGGCACTGGCGACGTGATTCGGGAGACGGTGCGCTTTGGGCGTCCGGGTACGACCGTGCCCAGTTTTCTCCGCGCCGACGACGGAACCGTGGTTTCGCGCACGGCGATGCCGGCCTGGAGCCAGGAGAAGGGCGGGCCGTTGACGGTGCAGGAAATCGACGAGATAGTGGCTTTCATCCAGCACGGAGATTGGGACAAGGTGATGGCGCTGGCGCCTGCGCCCAGGATGGAGGGCCAGCCCCCCGCCAACCCGACGATGAGCGCGCCGGAGCAGCAGAAGGCGGTGGAACTGCTGCGTGGCAAGGGGTGTCTGGGCTGCCACGCGCTGGGGAGCATGGGCGGGGTGATCGGCCCGGACCTGAGTCACGTGGGGGCCTGGCGAGACGCACAGTATCTTGCGAGCTGGCTATACGGGCCCGACAAAGTAGACCGCTCCAACTACACGTGGAGCTCCGGGCAGAAGATCGCGATGGAGAAGGCCGTGATGCCCAGGATTCCCCTGAGCGACGAGGAGCTCACGACCATCGTGAGATACCTATCGAGTTTGAAGTAGGGGCGTGATTCATCACGCACCATACGCATCAACTTAAGGTCAACGTCGGTTTGGAGGACGTCCGCTGAAGACGTGGTTAACGCAGGGGCGAACGGCGTTCGCCCTCGGCGATGGCACGCAGGTGTGAGGCTTCGACTTGTACACCGATGAGGGGGCACCGGACCGACGTTTTGCTGAACGGGCGTGTCGGTCAGATCGAGAGACCGTTGGGGCGAACGCCGTTCGCCCCTACATTGTGACGGTCGAATGCCCCGTGGCTATGACGGTTGCTTAGGTTGATGGCTCCGGGCCGTGACCAATCGAGCCCCTTTCAGAGGAAGCGATGTTTAATGGCCACCTGCGGGAGCATATTAGTCTAACCTGGATTCCACGGCCTGCCCTGACGCTAGGCGTCCTCAGGTGGCTTACCGTTGTGGTACCGCTTGCCTTTCTAGTGGCGGTAGACTACATCCGGCACTTCGTTTATCCGCAACTGCTTCACCCCTTCTCGGGATACCTTTTCGTGCTCGCGGGCGTCTCCGTCGCGATACTGTTCTTCTCTTTCACGATCTTCGGCATAATCGAGCGTATGCAGACGCGGATTTTGAATCAGAACCGCGAGCTGGGGGCAATCAGCGAAACCGCTCAACGCCAGGCGGCACAGCTACGTGCGCTCCACGAGGCCGGGCTCGCGCTGGTGAGCGATCTGGGCCCCAAGACGGTGCTCCAGCGAGGCGTCGACCTGGCGCGCGGGCTGGTGGGCGCACGCTATGGCGCGGCGGCCGTATTGGGCGAGCGGGATATCGCCTACTTTCTTACCTCGGGCTTGAATTCCGACGAGAGCACGGCGCTTGGCGAGCCGCCGCGCGGCCAGGGCCTGCTGCGGGCGGTGATGGCCGCCGGTTATCCGATTCGGGTCGACGGCATTTCCAAACATCCCGAGTCCATCGGCTTTCCGCCCAGCCATCCGCCCATGACGACCTTTCTGGGCGTGCCGATAGTCGCCAAGGGTCGCACGCTGGGCGCCCTCTACCTGACAGACAAAACGGCCGGTGACGACGTAGTACCCTTCTCGCCCCAGGACGAGGAGGTGCTCCAGCTTTTCGCCCAGCAGGCGGCAGCGGCCCTGGAGAACGCGCGACTTCATTCGACGGTGGAGAGCCTGGCGGCCACGGCGGAGCGCGAGCGCATTGCGCGCGAGCTGCACGATAGCCTGGCGCAGGCGCTGGGCTTTGTCGGCGTCCGCGCGCAAGCGGCGCAGATGGCGCTGGCGACAGGAGACCTCGCAGAGGTCCGCCAGGGCTTGGGCCGCATCAGGTCCGTATCTGAGGCGGCCTACGCCGACGTGCGGGAGGCCATTCTGGGGCTGCGCAGCGGCATCGGGGCTGATCGCGACCTGGCACAATCGCTGAGAGAGTACGTCGAGCGTTACCGGCACCAGAGCAGGATCCACGCTGACCTGGAGATCGTCGGCGGTGCCGACAGGCTGAGCCTGGCCCCGACGGCCGAGGTGCAGCTTCTCCGGATCATACAGGAGGCGCTGGCCAACGTTCGCAAGCACGCGCGCGCGAAGGTCGCGCGCATCAAGCTCGAGCAGGCTGATTTGCCGGGCACAGGGCTGGTGCTGCGGGTGACCGTGGAGGACGACGGCCAGGGATTCGATCCGGCGGCGGCATCCGGCGTTGGAGCGTACGGACTAGCGACGATGCGCGAGCGAGCCGAGGGCATCGGCGGTCGTCTCACGATCCACAGCGCCCCCGGGTCGGGCACACGCATCGTCGTCGAGCTCCCGGCCCTGGGCATCCCCGTGGCGCTCGGCGAACTAGCAGAACGCCACCAGGGCTGAGACCTGTGGATGCCAACCGCAAAGGACGCCAAGGGCGCAAAGAAGGCAAAGATTTCCTACGTTTCCCTTTGCGCTCTTTGCGATCTTTGCGGTTCACATACTTCGTGCAAGGGGAGGGAAGATGACTACCCTACGTGTGCTACTGGTCGACGATCACGGGTTGTTCCGCGAGGGATTGGGGAGTCTGCTGCGCTTCAAAGGGGTCGAGGTAGTCGGCGAGGCGGCTAACGGCGCGCTGGGTTGCGAGCTTGCCCTTCGCCTGCGCCCCGATCTTGTGCTGATGGACCTGGCCATGCCAGAAATGAACGGTCTGGAGGCCACACGGAGGCTAAGGGAAGAGATGCCCGAGCTACCCGTCGTGGTGCTCACCGCCTCCGAGGAGGATGACGACCTGTTCGAGGCGGTGAAGGCCGGGGCGCAGGGCTACGTTCTCAAGAGCGTCGACGGCGAAACGTTTGTCAACCTCCTGCAACGCGCGGCCAAGGGCGAAGCAGCACTCACGCCCGCGCTGGCGGCGAAGATCCTGACCGAGTTCGCTCGACTGGGCCATGCGGGTTCGGCGGCAAGCGAACCGGCGCCTGCATCGAGAGGGGCGTTAGACCTGGTGGAGCCGCTCACTACCCGGGAGCGCGAGGTGCTGGAGCTGGTCGTCGACGGGCTATCGAACCGCGACATCGCCGACAGGCTCGTGGTCAGCGAAAACACGGTCAAATACCATCTCAGAAACATCCTCGACAAGCTGCACCTCCAGAGCCGCGCCCAGGTCGTGTCGTTTGCGCTAAGGCACGGGTTGGCAGGAGGAGGGTAGGGCAGATCTTCACTCCGCTAATGTGGTTGGCTGGTTCCAAAAACGGGAAAGTTGGCTGGCGATAGCATCGATATCGCGTGTCGCCCCGCCGGATACCTTGAAGGAGAAGTCTACGACCTCATCGATTGGTAGGCTGTCCGGTGGTGGATATCCGATCTGTTCGAGATAGTACATAGCAGCGAAGAATCCTGTTCGTTTGTTCCCATCGGCGAAGCGGTGCCCGGCAGTGATCCCTCGTAGGAGCATAGCGGCTTCAACATCTACAACTTGGCGAGTCTTTCCACAATAGCACGGATATCAGGCCGTTTCATTTTCTCGTCGAAGTAAAGCTCCGGAGATTGAATTGGCTTAGGCTTTTCGCCGGAAGATCTTCTGAGTGTTGGAATTTCAGTTTTTCGGACTACGCGCGCTCGTTCTCTTTTGATTGATGCCATCGGACACAGCTCCCTCTCCACCATGGTCAAATGACATTGTACCAAGTTGCAGCAGGGAGAGCAACGGCTAACATCCGCAATGACAACACACATTGTGTGATGAATAGTATAAACTTTTCGCTTGTCAATAACGTCTTCGCCACCTCATCTGCTCACAACTATAGAAGAGCGGACACGCCATTACTGCCAGCCCGCCTGGCTAGTTCCTATTCTCTTCCTCAGCCTCCCTCTAACTCCTCCAGCCAGACGGGCAGTTGTATTATACACCTCCTGAGAATATGTGTCTGACTGAATGTGGTTGACATAAAGGCATAGTTCACGCAGGAAGACGGTTGTGCGAAGCTCCGTCGCAGCCTTGTTGCAAGCAGGCCCTCTGTCAAATTGAGATTCTTATGGACAAAGCGGCGCCTCGCCGCTAAAACTCCATGCACGTTCCGCTGTCCCAGTCTGACGAAGAGAACTCGCCTTCCTTCCACCGCTGGAGCATCGCCGTGAGGTCTGGCTCGGCAAACTCGCAGCGCTTGCCGGTGCCCACCGTCCGCTGCGCGTCGGCGTTTGCCGAGTCGATCATGGCGTTGATGTTGGCTTCCGGCATGCCCATCCCTCGCATAGCCGCGATCGCCTCGTCGCTCACCGTCACCTCTGCCTCGATCGTCTCCTGATAGAAAAAGATTCGGTCTCCGTCCGCCCCTTCGACGGCCAGTAACGAAGTGGTGGAAAGCGTGAGGCCGAATATCTCCAGGGCCGGTACGACAAAGGTCAGCTTGGCGGGCACGCCCCCCTGGGAGGCCCCGATCAAGCAGTTGATGTCGGTGCCACAGTCGGTGGCGTCTTCCGGCAAGCGAGGGGCATTAACACTGAGCTCGTCTTGCGCAGATGTCCCGCCAGAACCGCGCGTCGCGTCGAGCAAGCTTTCGAAAGGTTGGACAGGCAGACCCGCGGCAACGGAAGACGAAAATGTCAGCAGCCCGACCACCATGGCCAAGATAATCGCGCACCACCTGTAACGCTTGACCCCAAAGACTGAAGCATCTATCATCTCTCCTCCTCGTTCATACGATGCGCGCGCCCCGGAACTGGCTACTGCCAGTAGGCAAGCCGCACGCTGGCCGATTATCGCAACAACCAGGCCCTTTGTCAACGGTCTCTTTTTGCTTGGCGGTGTTCGTAGGCTTGCGGAAAAACGTTGGAGAAGTCTGTCAACGGCGTCAACGGCTGCGAAACGGATAAACGGATACGACTGGGAGAGGATTGGTGTGGGAATCAGAAGGCTTGCTCATTCGACCATGCCCCTTCCTGGCTCGTGTACGACAGTGTTACCGGCCCCTGATTGGCTGCAATGCCTCATCCGTTTATCCGTTCAGTATCCGTTGACGCCGTACTCGTTCGCTTGCCACACCGCTGCCGCTATGATATCATCAGCCCGACAGTCAGTCGGCGTGAGGTAAAACCGGCTACCGATCAAGAATGGGGAGGCTATGGAGTGGCACGAAACGGTAAGCAACTGCGCTAGGCAGCAGGCAACACGAACTGGAAAACGCTCCCCTTACCCTCTTCGCTCTCGAACCACATCCTGCCGCCGTGGCGCGAGATTATCTCTCGAGATAGGAAGAGCCCTACGCCCATACCCCCGTAGTCGTAAGGCGTGCCGGTGTGAGCGCGATAGAACCGTTCGAAGATGCGTTTCTGCTTTTCTTTTGGAATCCCTACCCCACGGTCTGTGACCGACACCACCGCCTCGTGATCGCTAACGTCTACCGCCAACTCGACGTCGCCACCCATCGGCGAAAACTTGATCGAGTTGTCGATCAGGTTTGCCAGCACCTGCTTTAGCCGGTCGCAGTCCCCCTGCACCGCGACTGGCTCCCTTGTTGAGAGTCGAACGCGGTGCTTGGTGGAAGCCGAAGCCATCCGATCCACGACCTCCTGCACGATCTCCGACAGGTCGATTCTCTCCATCCTTAGCTCCAGCCCTCCCGTCACCAGCGCCGAGATGTCCAGCAGGTCCCTGACGATCCTGTCGATGCGGTCGGAGCCCCGGTCGATGGCCTCGAGCAATTTGCGCTGAGGAGGGGGGACCTCCCCCGCTTTCTTCAATAAGGCCTCGGCGTAGCCCTTCACGATGGCCACCGGCGTGTTAAGCTCGTGGGCGGCGACGAAAATGAACTGGTCCTTTAGCCGGTCGAACTCTATCTGCTCGGTGATGTCGTCGATTACCGTCACCGCGGCGACGATGCGCCCCGCGCGCTCACGAATCGGCGCAGAGCTCGCGCGCAGCATGCCTCGGGTGCCGTCGCCACGCAAGAAGTCGATCTCCTCGTTAACCACGACTTCGCCCGTGCGAAGGGATCGCGTCAGCGGCCACTCCTCGTACTCGTAGGGACGTCCATCAGCGTGGAATCCTTTGCGCCGGTAGATCTGCTCGACGCCGGCACCGGCCGCGAACGGCTCGCGCAAGATCGCCTCCATACGCTCGTTGCCGAGGACGAGCTTGCCGGAGGGGGCCTCGACGATCACGACGCCGGCCGGCATCTGCCGCACCACCGCCTCCAGGAGAGCCCGCTCGTCCTCGGTCGCCGCGCGAGCCGCCCGCTCCCGCGCGAACCTGGCGCGCTCCTCCTCGGCGTGCTTCCGCTCGCTGATGTCGAAGAACGTCACGACGGCGCCCTTGGTGACCCCGCCCTCGACGATGGGATAGGATGAGTATTCGACGGGAAAGGATGTCCCGTCTCGTCGCCAGAAGACCTCATTGTCCACTCGCACGCCCTGCCCAACCCGAATGGCGCGGACAACCGGGCACAGAGCCACGGGATAGGGCGAGCCGTCGGGGCGCGTGTGGTGGATGAGCTCGTGAATGTTCTTGCCCAGCATCTCCTCTGGCTTGTACCCAGCCATCGCCGCTCCGGCCCTGTTGACCAGCGTACACTTCGCGTCCAAGTCGATCCTGTACATGCCCTGGTCTGTCGATTCCAGCAGCAGTTTCATATTCTTCGCCAGGTTTCGATTGCTCTCCTCGCTCACACGCAGCGCCTCGTTGGCGGCGCTAAGATTGTCGATGGTTTCCTGGTAGCCACGATGGGTCATCTCGAAGGGCACCAGCGTCTCCAGCAGAAACTCTGACGCCCGGGTGACGATCTGTTCGCTCTCCCGAGGCGTTCTGGCACGGACCAGCATCTTGAGAAGCGCTTCGCGATGGGCCGCCGTCAAATCCAGCACGCCCTGCCCGTGGGCCATGGCCTCGTGGGCAAGCTCGTAGGCGCGCTCCCGCAGGACTTCCGAGGGAACCTCGACGTAGGCCTCCAGAAGTGACGCGTATTTCTCCGCGAGCTGCCAAGCACCTCTCAAAGTGCCCCTCATTGCCGTACGCTTCCCAAGTACCGCACCACCACTACCAGCGCGTCGTCTGTGGTCTTGCCGTGCGTGGCCAGGATACGGTCGGCGATTTCCTGGGGCGGGTCGCCGAGGTCCAGCCCCGCGGCAAAGCCGTGTCCGATGCCGTCGGTCGCCAGAATCAGTGTGTCTCCCCGATTGACGGAGACGATCGAGGCTCGCAGCGACGGCAGTTGTTGGCCTACCACCCCGCCACGCAGCACCACATATTCACGCGCTGGGCTTGCGCTTGGGTCCCCGCGCAACAGGACGCCCTCGACGTTCCCCACGGCCAGCCACGTCACCGTGCCGTCCCACGGCGAAGCCTCTGCCAGGATTGATGGTTCCGGAGTTCGCGCGCTGACGAACGCCAGGGTCAGCGCCACACCGCGCGTACCCCTCAGGCGCTCGTGACAGGTCTTCACCAGCGAGATCAGCGACTGATCCTTGTCACTCCCAGGTGCAATGGAGAAGGACTCGCCCGCGTGGATCTCCAACGCGGAAACCGCGATTCTGGCAACCATTGCCGCCTCGCTGCCGTGTCCTAGCCCATCCACCGCACCTACCAAAATGCCTGTCGGGACCGACTTGACCACGTGAAGGTCGCCGGATTCGGCTTCGCCGGGTATTGGCCGCCCGGCAACGGCCCACTCGATCAGGTATGAATTCAGGGTAACCCGATTTTCCACCTTACGTCTTCCATTTCTTGACCGTCACGGTCGTGCCCTTGCCGATCTGGGAATCGATCTCGAACTCGTCCATCAATCGCCTGGTCCCGGACACGCCAAGCCCCAGACCACCAGATGTCGAATAGCCGCCTCGCAGGACACGCTGGATGTCGGAGATACCCGGCCCCCCGTCCTGGGCGATAACCACTATGCCTCGTCTGCCCTCAAGCTCGATAATTCGCAGCACGATTTCGCCGGAGGTGGCGTACTGGACAATGTTGCGGGCCAGCTCGGAGATAGCGGTGGCGGTAGCGACCTGGTCGATAACGGTGAGGCCCAACGCGGCTGCCATCTGGCGTCCCTGCTGCCGGGCGAGCAGAATATCGGTTTCCGAACGGATGGGCACGCGCGCTTCCTCGACCACGGTCATCATGCTCGCCCATCCGCCAAACGCCGCTCCAGGAGATCGAGGCCGTCTTCTAAGTCCAGGGCGGTCTCTATGCCCGCCAGCCGATCTGCCCAGCCCAACTGCACCATCGTGAGGGCGATCTCGGGCCGAATACCTACGATGACGGTCGCCGCCCCGCGCAACCGGCACGCCTGCGCAATTGTATGTAGGATGCGGGTGGCGAACGAGTCCATCACGTCCAGCCCGCCCACGTCGATGATGACCCCTCTGGAGCGGGACCGGCCCACACGTTCCAGGAGGTCGTCGCGCAGGTGCAGCCAGTCAGCATCGGCAAGGGCAACCTGAAGGGAAGCAATGAGGTAATCGCGTTCTTTGAGAATCGAAGCCGGCACCGCTCACCGCCTCACGCCTGTCGGCCCGGCGCAGCCCTTTCGTCACGCCTGATGACCTGATACCCTAACATGCGCTCAGCTTCTTCGATGCCGGATTGCAGGTCGGCTTTGGTCGTAACCCGGCTCAGGTCCACGCCGATGGCTACGAGCGACCGGGCGATCGGGGGTGCGATTCCCGTGATGATGACCGTGCAGCCCATGAGCCGCGCGGCCTCCACCGTTTGGATCAGATGGCTGGCCACCCTGGAATCGACCAACGGAACTCCGGTGATGTCGAGAACCGCGACCTTGGCGCGAGCGTCGCGAATCTTGCCCAGCAATTGCTCGGTGAGCTGAAGGGCGCGTGCGGAGTCGACCAAACCGACGATGGGCAGGATCAGCACGTCGGGGCGGATCGACAGCACGGGCGTGCTGAGCTCGCGAATGGCCTCTTCTATGCGCTTGCGCTCGCTGATGTCCCGATCGATCTCGGATAGACCGGTAATCTTGCCCGTGGTATCTTTGATGGGCGACGTGGTCACCAACGTATCGACGGGCCGACCGTTCTTGCGCAATCGCACGGTCTCGTGGCGCTCGACGCGCTCCCCCCGCTTGACTCGCTCCAGAATCGACTGCAGATCCGCCCCTTCGGGCGGGAACAGCACGGAGATCGATTTCCCTGTGATCTCCTCCGCCCTGTAGCCATAAAGCCGCTCTGCCCCCGGGTTCCAGGCCCGAATCCTGCCGTCCAGATCGGTGCCGATGATGGCATCCTCGGAGGATTCCACGATCGCCGCCATATAGGCCTGCGCAGCCTGCTGGCTGATGATGCGCTCGCGTACCTGAATGTAGGTCTCGATGGCAAGGCCCATGTCGAAGAACACCAGCTTGGAGAGCGAAGCTATGGCCGCTAGAGCCTTTTCGGGTTGCTGGCGAAAGGCGGAAACGAGACGGCTGGCGACGGCACGCAGGTACCAGTTGTACATGCCGAGATACAGCTTTATCGGTAGGCCGATCTGCTGATGGAGCACCCCAATCTTGAGACGACTCTCGACATACGTTGCGTCGTAGTTGCCCTGGGTGAGCCGCAGGAAGTACTCTTTCTGCTTACCCTTTACGTACGCGATGAGCTTGGGGTCGTTCCGAAAGAAAGGCCGAGCCTCCTCGAAGCTCAGCAAATGCCTGTAGAAATCCTCGATAATATCGTCGGCGTAGGCCCTGGCGATATCGTTGATATCCAGCAGCCGTTTGACATCCTCTTCGGTAAACTCGAGGAACTCTTTGCGCCGCGCAATGTCCTGGTCAGTGATCCCCATTTCCTGGAGCAACGATTGCTCAGTGACCCGTTCCGTTCGCGTAGCCAATGTGTCTTGTCACACCTCCGACGACGATAGCAGGGCATCAGACCCATCCGCTTGTCTGCCCAGCGGACCTCTGGCTAACCCCGGCAACCCCTGCCCGGCGTCTTGCACCAGCGGGAAGAGCCGCGCACCAGACCCATCCTTAACAGGCTGCAATTTCTATGCCAGTGCGGCGATCGATCACTGGCACACGTTTTGCACCCGCTACCGGGATAGCTGTTCGTAGGAAATGTAACAGGAAGGAGTTGATGGCGATGGCAGAAAGGTGGCCGGGCATAGGGGTTGACCGAAAGCAGATGGCGAGCCGGCTGAGGGAACGCTATCAGTGGCTAAATAGCTTCACCGACGACGAGCTGACAAAGGTCAGCACGTGCAAGCTTGAAGAGGGCGACGTTCAACAAGCGGAGGTCTACTTCGACTTGTCCCACCCGGAGTGGGGACATTTCAGGGGCCAGCCGGGCGTACCCGTTCCCGATGGCTCGTGCTTCGTCGCCCAAACGCAGATTGACAAGAACCTGTGGAACAAGCTGGTTGGCCAGTTCGGGGGCAATCGTCTGAACCGCTGATTGACGCAGATTGGGGGATTTCGCAGATTGCCCCATCCGCGCAATCTCCTAGATTGCTTAACCTGCAGTTCAGACAGCGTCTGGTTTGGTCTGCCCCTTACTGCTGACAACCCGCCTGTATTCCAGACTCCTCGCACCGACACTCTATCTGCGCAATCCCTTAATCTGCTTAATCTGCGGTTCAGATTACCGTTGTATCTCCGGCAAGAACAGCGCCCATCTGTAGAAATACATCCTGACGTCGTCGATGAAGAATACGGTGTGCGGCGCCAGCGAGTCCTGCTGAGCCTCGAAGACCACGGCGACGGTCTGTCCACGGATGCTGCTCATGATAGGGCGCAGGTCCAGGTTCAGCACGTTCCACCCGGTAGTCGACGTGCAGTATTGAGAGCTCTGGCCCAGCGTTTGCGTGAGGGAAGTGTTCATGATCTTCAGTTGCAGGTAGTCATAACACGTGCCGTTGTTACTGATGTCCGGATCCTGGTTCAGCCAGTAGAAGACGATCTGCACCCGCACGACGTCGCTGGGGATGTTCACGAACTGATATAGGCGGCCGTAGGCGCCGGCGGTCGATCCCATCGACCATCCGCCGGCGTAGGCGCGGCTGTTGGTGCGCTGCATCTGGCTTGGCGTCCAGTTGCCCTCGGTCTCGAAGCTGCCGTTCTGAATCGCCTGCGTCGTCCCCACCACCCGCGTGGGCGTCGGACCTCCGACGGTGGCCGTGGGCTGGGGGAGGATTTCCTGCAGCTTCTGGCGGATGGCGTTGGCGTAATCGGCGAAGGTGTTGACGCGAATGACGAAGCCGCCCCCATTGAACGGCGGCGCCACGTACCCGGGGCGGGGGTAGGCGATCTCCAGCATGTTGTTAATGGAGGGCTGGCTGCCAACTGCTTCCAGGTCGATCTCGTCGATGCCGGCGGCCACCGCGTTGTCCCGTGCTGTCACAGTGAGGGCCGGTTGGGATGGATCGCCGTCGGTAGTGATGTTGATGTTCTGCTTCAAGGCAGTCGCGAAGTTGGCCGATGCCGTGATCTTCTGGCGGCACGTATCGATGGCCAAATGCGTGGGAGTAAAACCCATGCTCTGTGAGGCTGCCCGAACAGCGTTGGCTGCCGTGCTGGCTGTCGCCGCGCTATTGATCACCGTGGGCTCCACGATCACCGGTACTTCGTAGATGATGCCACCGAACTCAAGCACTGTAAGCTCGACGGCGCCGTTCTGGGGCACTACGTTGCTGTCCTCGATGGCGGCCGCCAGACCCTCCTTCATAGCCGCAAAGTCGGCTGTCTCGATACTGCTCGACCCGTCCAAGGCGATGCAGAGTTGAATAGTTGGGCCGGCGGTGAGTCCGCTCACGGGCGACAGGGCCATCCAGAGGGCCAACCAGATGAAAACGACCACGAGGAAAACGTTAACTGAGGGACGAACGAGCTTCAGGCGCGGGTTTCCGCGCCGCCAGACGCGGTGTCCCGCCTCACGCAGCCACAAAAACGGTCGAAACGCAGACGCAAACGGGCTAGACGGCCCTCTACAGGTTTCTCTTCTCGCCATCAGCTCTTTCCACCTCTCTCCACCTCGCTCGCCCCGCCACCCCACACCCCAGCACCCCTTCTCGAGCCTGCGTCAGATCGCCCGGGCGGTATTATACTATGACTCTGCAAGATTTGCACTATTACTCTGCAAGATTTGCGTGGTCCGCGCTGGGCTTTGCCGTTGATGGCTACGCCTTGGCTGCCGAGAGTTTGTCCAAGTAGGAAAAGACAAGCTGGGAGATCACGGCGAAGTGGTATGTCAAGACGAGGTAAACCGCTGCGCGATTTAAGACCTACCCGATCCGGTAGGTCTTATTTACACCCGTCCTATCCCCAGGGCGGGGGTAGGCCACGACGAAAACTATCCTCACGAATATGGTGGCGGTCTGGTCGAGGGTGTAGAGTTGTTCGCAGGCAGGGCAATCGAGTAGGGGCGGGTTTCAAACCCGCCCAGACACGCAGGCGGCAACTGCTATGCCGTCCTATTTGGCCCGCCGTCTGGAAAAGGACACTATGAATGGCATGCGCGTCGCTATCTTCGCCAGTCGCTCGCTCCTCAGGGATAGCGTGGCGAGCCTGTTGACGGAAGCTGGGGCGGAGATCACGGCAGTGGAGCCGGATGAGCCCGGTGCGCTGCGGCGCCTGGCCGGGCTTCAGCCCCAGCTCATCCTGATCGACTTCCAGGCCAAACACATGCCATCTTGCGAGAATCTCCGACAGAGCTGCTCCACAGCTATCGTCATTGGCCTTTCGCCAGACCTGCCAATGATGGAGATCTGTCCGGGCGAGCGAGTGCCGGTGAGCAGCGGGGCGGAGCTTGTCGCGTGCATCGACCACCTGGCGTGTTCCCGGGTGCCCGAGAAAGCGGCCTCAGAGATACCAAACGAAGGAGGATGAGTCTTGAACACAGATCGTCGCGGAGGAAGGAGATGGGGCTACGCCCTGCTCAGCATCGTGGCGGCCCTCGTCGTGGTGCTGGCCGGTTGCCAGTCTGAACAACCAAAGCAGTCGCCTGGCGGCGTCCCATCGACCGGCGTGTCCCAAAACGGAGGGGGAGGGCCTTTCTACGTCGCCCAGCAGATGAAGGACCCCTGGTACGGCTTCGCTTCAGGAGGCGTCTCGGGCGCCATGGTCGTCATCGGCATTCCGAGCATGCGCATCCTGAAGATGATACCCGTGGGCGTCGACCTGCACGAGCCGGTATTCAGCGGCTCCAACGCCGGCGGCACCAACGGGACGCCGGACGGTAAGTTCGTATACATCAACGATCTGGCCGACAACACCATCGGCGAGATCGACCTCTCCACGTTCGAGACGGTGCGAAAGATCAAGCTGCCCGACCCGTTCGGGCCGCACCACATCGCGATCACCCCCGATGGCAAGACCCTCTACGCCAGCGGCGAATACACGGGCGAACTGGCGCGAATCGACATCGCCTCCGGCAAGGTCGACGTCATCGACATCTCAGAGAAGAAGGACTCGGCGCCCGACTACTTGACCGTGACCAAGGACGGCAAGTACGTTCTCACCACCGACTACTACCGTAGTGGCGTGGCCGTCGTCGACGCCGCCTCGTTCAAGATGGTCAAGTTCATCCCCGCCGGCAAGAACCCGCACGGCATCGACATCACGCCCGACGGCAAGTACGCCTTCGTGGCCGGGAAGCTCTCCGCCAACTCCCCGGTGATCGACACCAGCACCCTCGAGGTCGTGAAAGAGATACCAACCGGCGGCGGGCCGCTCCACACGGTGTTCAGCCCGGACGGCAAGTACGCCTACCAGACGCTCTTCGTCGACAACGCCATAGTCAAGATCGACATAGCGAAGATGCAGGTGATCGACAAATACCCCGTTCGCTATCGCCCCGGCCACCTTCAGATCACGCCCGATGGCCGCTACGTGGTCTCGCTGAACAAATGGTCGACCGATCTGTTCAACGGCGTCGGCTCGCTGAACCCGAACCAGGACCCCGTGAACTTCGAGCTGATCGATACGCAGACGGGCAAGACGGTCAGCCAGGTGCCTATCCCGCCCGAGCCGCACAATATGAAGATCATCGCGGCGGACATCATCGACAAGCAAATGAAGGGGCTAAAGCCGCCGAAGGAGGGGCTGGTATCGACGGGCGGTGAGCCGCTGCAGGGACCGCCAAATCGCGATCAGAACACGATCATCAAGATCGTGCCCAAGGATACGGCGCAGCCCGGCATCGAGAAAGACGGCGACGTGACCGTGGTACACATGCAGGCCTTCAGCTTCGGCTTTAAGCCCGATCCCGTGCGCGTGAAGAAAGGAGATCGGGTGCGCTTGATCATTACCAACGTCGACGAGCGGGTGGGCATGACCAACGACCCGGCCCCCGCGCACGGGCTCATCATCAATAGTCTTGGCCTGAAAACCAACGTCGTGCTGCCCCCGGCGCCGCAAACGGGTGTGTCGACGCTGGTGGAGTTCACGGCAGACAAGGCGGGTACGTTCGAGGTCTTCTGCGGCAACTTCTGCGGCCCGCTGCACCTCGAGATGCGCAGCAAGTTCATCGTCGAGGACGGCAGCGCCACGTCTGCCAGCGCCCCGGCCACGACGAGCGCCGTCGCCCCGGCTGTGCCCGCAGGCCAGGCGGTCTTCGCGGCCAACTGCGCCACCTGCCACGGCAAGAACGCCGAGGGCTTGGTGGGCCCGGACCTGCGCAAGATCGGCGCATCTCGTGACGCCGGCTTCCTGACCCGCTGGCTCGCCGATCCGGCCTCGGTCAAACCCACCACGACTATGCCCAAAGTGCCGCTGGCCGAACGAGATCTCAAGGAGCTAGTGGAGTATCTTCTGACGCTCAGATGAAATGTATTAGAGGTCCCGTGGCCGTCGTGACGATCCTTGTGGGCCTGCTGGCGGTCGCCGTGCTGGGAGCGGCGCCGCCGGTGGTCCACGGCGAAGCACGTCTGGCGCTGAGCTCGGTTCCCGACCGGCCCGTGGCCGGGCGGAGCACTCAATTGATGATCCGCCTCGTCGACGACCGGGGCGAGGGGATCAGCCACGCGATCGTGCAGGTTGTCGCCAGCCTTGAAGGAGTAGAGGGCCAACGCCCCAACGCCACGGGGCCCGCGATCTACCTGGGCGGTGGAGAGTACTATACTCGCATCAAATTCGAGCGGCCGGGTAGCTGGCGGGTGTCGGCGTCTTACAGTGAGGGGTTGAGCCTGTACGTCGCCGACTTCCCCGTCGAAGTAGCTGCGCCGGCGCCGTGGGACGAGGACGGGCAGCGCCTGCCGCTGGGGGCGGCCACGGCCGCGCTGGCGATCGGCGGCAGTGCGCTGGTCGCCCGCCGTCGCGGCAAGCTCGAGGAATTTGCCGTCGTCGCCGGTCTGGTGGCGCTGACGCTGGGGGTGGGCTGGTCGACGGTCAGCTACGGCAGGAGCGGCCACGCCGATTCGCCGCTGGCGGCGGGAATGCAGGACCCTGCCATCAGCGCGCACATCCGGGCTGTGGAGGGCGTCGACGGGGTCGACCTCACGGCCATCTGGGTCACGCAATCGTTGGCCCAGGCCGGGACGCTATCGACGGCGTCGTTCGACGCCACCAAGACGCTGGTGTTCCGCGTCACCCTCGACCACCTTCACCAGCCGCTGGCGGCGCCCATCGACCAGCTCGTGCTCTTGCGCAACAACCGGCGCCAGGAATGGCGGCCACTGCCGGGCACCGCCGTCGAAAGCCAGAGCGCCCATCACGTCACGGCTCTCCTGGCCTTCCCCCGCAAAGGCGAGCGGGGCGTCCCGCTCATCGCCGACAACGACAAGCTGCTGGAGCTGGTTGTGAGAGGAGTTGAATCGGAGGCCGAGCGGAGCGTTGTGTGGGACATTTACGGCTCGCCACTGCCGGCGCAGGCCATGGTGTCGCCAGGGCGCGTCCTGGGCAATAGCCTGCCCATGTTATTCGCCTTTCTGCTTGGCGCCATCACTTTCCTGAGTCGCTGCATTCCCCACACCATGACGGTGTTCTTCACCCTTGTGAGCGGCATGAGCGTCGACGAGATGCTCGCCCGACGACACACACCGGCGATCAAGCGCGGCGTGCTGGTCAAGACCGCCGCGTTCGTGCTGGGTTTCACGATCCTCTTCGTCATAGCCGGGGGCACGGTGGGGCTCCTGGGGCAGCTCGTAAGGGACTACGAGGACGTCATCGACAAGGTCGCCGGGGTAATGGTTATCATTATGGGCCTGCACATAGCGGGCGCAATAAAGATGGACTTCGTCCACCGGTTCTATCCGGGCCGGTGGGTCAAGATCAGAGAAGGCGATGGGGGCAGTGCCACCGGCACGTTTCTGTTGGGATCGGGCTTTGCGGTGGGCTGCGCGGCCTGCGTGGCGCCGCAGCTCTACACCGTGCTGATCTACGCCAGCACGACGGGCTCGGCGCTACAGGCGACGGTTCCCGTGGGTCTGTTTTCGTTCGGGATGACCGTGCCGTACTTCGCGGCAGCGCTATCGCTCGGCCCGATGCTCGACCTGCTGGCCCGGGTAAAGCGCTACTTGTGGCTGGTGCCCATCACCAGCGGCACGCTCTCCATCAGTCTCGGCCTGCTGATGGTATTTTCGAACGTGTTCTAAATTTCGTCGCCAATTCAGACCGACTCGGTTTTGGAAACCGAGTCGGTCTGGCGCACGTCCTGTCCCCTCTCCCTTTGGGAGAGGGTTAGGATGAGGGCCGCTCTCCAGGCAGCAATAGTGGCAAACCAAGACTAATTTCCGGTGCGAAATGCCAATCTGTAGGGGTCCGCCTGAGGCGGACGTGGTTGCCCCGGGGCAGGGTGGGGTACCGCCGCCATTATTGCACCTAAAACAAGACTAAGTGGGAGGCGATATGAGCTATTTGGCATTTCCAGCCCTGGCACTGTTGCATGGACAGCTTGGCGCCTGGGATGACCTTATGTACGTCGTGGCCGCCCTGGCCGGCGTGGCGCTGTTCGCGGCGCTGGTCATCGCCAAGAGGGTTGCGCCGAAAGAGTAGGTGTGATAGTGATAAGTAGTCTCTATGAATGGGCTGACGAGCGACTGGGTATCAAGCCGCTGATCGACGATTTCGCGAACCACGCCGTGCCCGAGCGTGTGAATCCCCTGCGGCATCCCCACGCCTTCGTGTACTGTTTCGGGGGGATCTCGTTCTTTCTGATTCTGCTGCTGGTGGGAAGCGGCCTGTTTCTCGCTCTCTTTTACGTCGGAAGCCCCGAGCAGGCGCAGAGCAGCATCAGGTACATCGAGTCCAGCGTGCCTCTGGGTGGCCTGATACGCGGTGTGCACCGCTGGTCGGCGACGCTGCTGGTGCTGATGATCCTGCTGCACATGTCGCGGGTATACGTCCACGGTGCCTATCGCAGGCCCCGCGAGCTCAACTGGGTGACGGGAGTGCTGCTGCTGGCGATGGTGCTGACCATCGCCGCCACGGGCTACACCCTGCGCTGGGACGTACAATCGTACACGCTGGTGCTGGTGATGCGCAACACATTCGAATCGAGTCCGGTGGTCGGGCCACTGCTGTCCGGATTGTTCCTGGGCAGCTCCTGGAACGGCGAGGTGCCCCTGTCGCGCGGCTTTGCCATGCACGTCTGGCTATTGCCGCTGATCCTGGCCGTGCTGCTCATCGTGCACTTCCTGATGGTGCGCAAGCAGGGCATCTCGCGGCCGCTCTAAAGGGAGGACCTTACGTGAAACCAAGCAATCTGGCGCCAGATGTGCCCCTTGTAGGGGCGGGTTTCAAACCCGCCCCTACAAGGCCAATCCATTTGGAACTCGCCGAAATCGTGGTGGGCGATGCCGTTCCCGCAGATCAGTCCGTAGGGGCGTCCGCCTCAGGCGGACGCCCAGGGCGGGGCGGGGGCGTCGCCACCATTTTGCACCAAGAACAAGTTGCGGTCGAGAACGATGCGACAGCGAACGAGGCACTGATCGCTCCCCAGGGGGTGGAGGCCAGCCGCTCGACAACTGAGCCCACCAGCGAAGAGACGATTGCTCGATACTGGCCAGCGTTTGCGGTGAAGGACGCCGTAGTGGCGAGCCTGGTCACTGTCGCTGTGGTCCTGCTGGCCATCTTTATGGTGCCCCGCCAGGTGGTGACCGACCCAATCTATCGTACCGCCGTACCGTCGCCGGATTGGCTGTACCTTTTCTACCTGATGCCCTATATGTACCTCCGCGGGATCTGGCAGTTGCCGGCGTTGCTCGCCATCCCGCCCATCGGCATCCTGCTGCTGATCCTGGTGCCCTTCGTCCAAAGGGGCGGCGCAGGCCATAGGAGACGACGGGCGCACCGGATGGTCGTTCTGGCATTGGTAGCGCTATTCGTGGGCGGCCTGCTTGTTGCCGTTGCACGCACGGGTGCCAGCGTGCCCATTCAGGGCTGCGAGTCCTGTCATCGGGCGCGCATGGTCGGCGCCCCGCCAACCGACATCAAGAGCTTTGGGCGCCGCGACAGCCAGTGGATCTCGAAGCATCTCGTGGACCCGCAGTACTGGTGGATGCAATAGGGCGGGGGCTGTGAAGCCCCCGCCCCACTCGATCCGAATTCGCTACGTTGCCCTTACTGACCTGGCACCACCTGAACTGCTGCGCCAGGAAGCAGTGGGAGGAAGCTCTCCACCGACCGCATGTCGCGCTCGCGGGCGAAGACCAGGAAGTCCGTCCGCGGGCAACCGGTGGGCCGCCAATGGGGCCCGCTCTCGCGAACCCAAGTTGCCACTGCGGAAACTGAAGACCACCATCGCGCGAAAAGTCATCCATCAAGTAAACGAAGTAGCTCGGGTGTATGCTTGCGGCGCTCGCGGCCACGATCAGCGCCAGGTCGCCGCGAGCGTTCGGGGCCACCGCTGGATACTGAAACGCCACGTCTGGGCTCCAAAGAAAAGGCCGATCCAATCGTGCCATCGTCGCCTCGTTGATCCGGACAGCCTCGACGTACGGCAGGGGAAAGCCGGGTCCAGCGGCGGCCCCCCACGCGAAGCCGATGGTTCCATTGGCCACCCAGCCGGCTAGAATCCTGCCGTCCTCGGTGCTGCACCAGGGCTTACCATCCGGCGTCGGGCAGGTGCGCGGCCCGAACCTCCAGGGTGCCTCCAGGGTTATGTCGTGCCGACTGATGGTATTTGTCGCCTCAGTCCAGACGAACACACGCACCTGCTGAGTGGCGGTATCGAAATTGTGCGAGCCGTAATACATCTTGTCCCTGGCGCCGGTCGTGCACCGGAGGCTGCTATTATTGAGGCCGACCGCCCGCAGGTTCACGAAGTTGGCACCCAGCGGCGTGCGCAGGGCGATGTTGTCGAGCGAAAATCTGAAGATGAAAGTGTTGTTAGACACGGCCGCCCCAATCTCCGCGCGATTGGTGCTGGTGTAGACAAAGTCGTTGCTCAGGCACATGGACGGGAAGTCCCACCAGTTATTGGCCTCAGAGCCCACGTCCCAGGCCCACCAGTTGCCGGCGATGGCCTCGGAGGGCCGAGCCGAGGCCAGCCGGAACATGTTTTGCTGCGACCCTGGGCTTCCAAATGTATGGTACTGCAGATACCAGAGAAACAGGTCGCGGCTCGGATCGTAGACCGTGATCTGGTCGCCAGCGACGTCGCCGGGAGGCACCGGACGCAAGGCGTTAGGGTCGATGAACTTGAAGGTCCGGCCACCGTCGGTGGAGAGCGCCGCGAAGATGTTGCCCGTGGCGAACACTATCGAGCCGGCATTGGCCACCGTGGCCTCCGCGACGATGATGCGGGTCCCCCGAGGTGTCGTGCTGATCTCGAAATCGCGGATCATCCTGAAATCCCCCGGCACGCTGGGCCTCAGGTCTCCCGGTACCTCGGCGGCCGAGCGTGGATCTACAGGCGGGGCAGAAACTGGCCCCACTCTCGGGACTGGCGGCAGATCGAGGGGCGGCAAAGGCCCACGCCGTTGCGCCAGCAGGGCTTTTTGTTCTTCGGTTAACTCTGGTGGCTGGTCGGTCATCTCCACGTGGAAAAGCGTCGGTGGTCCGAGCGAGATAACCTCAGGTACTGCGCTGCCCTTGACCGGCGGCAGGGGCTCGTCGTCCGACCCGCCTGCTGGCGCAGACAAGGGGTCGTCAACAAGGTTGACGGCCGACGTTGGCTGACCCGGTCGCGCCGCCAGCAGCATCGATCCGGCCAGCAGGAAGCTTATCAGTCTTACGCTCATGCATTACCTTCCTTTATGTTCCAGCTACGTCACTGGTTTTCGAGAGCTGATGCTCTCCTTGATTCCCGGTCCAAAAAAATACGCGACCCAGAGCCTCGCGGCACGCGATACGGTCGGTATATTGAGCACTCCTCACATTGGTGCAAAGAGCGTGCCATCGACGGTTTGCCGGGCATGAGAAAACGTTAATTGGGGATGACTGGGAGAGCGCGGAGGGATCCGAACCGCAGATTGATCCTTCTCTCGTTGGAGATGCAGACGAGGGAAGGATTGACCAGATTAAAGGACTTCGCAGATACTGAATGAATCTCGACCAAATGGCGATCACAGTGATACGCCAGCCTAATCACGATTGCGGGGCTCAAGCCTTCCACCTTTAGCGCATCTACCCGCGCCATATTT
The DNA here is from genome assembly GCA_016210495.1 of Chloroflexota bacterium. The sequence goes on along the minus strand of JACQUC010000139.1, from coordinate 381 downwards.
CCAGCAGCTCGTGGGAGGTAGCCACATTCCCAAAGTAGCGCGCTGTATTCTGAAGCGCCATCTCGTGCTCTTCTCGCGAATAGGTGGCGAGACAATCCTCGACCATCACGACGTAATACCCGCTCATATAGGCGTCCCTCGCCGTCGATTCCACGCAGACGTTGGTGGCCACGCCGGTCAGCACCAGCGTCTTGATCTCGTTTTCCCTCAGCCAGGAGCGAAACGCGTCGCTGGTCAGGCCGTCGTAGCGGTACTTGGGGAAAACCGGCTCTCCGGATTGGGGGAGCAGGTTGTCGCAAATCGCGCTGCCCCAGGTTCCCTCTATCAAGTAGTCCTCGGTATAGCCCACGCGGTTTCGCCGTTCATACATCGGCCCGGTGG
>JACQUC010000138.1 GCA_016210495.1 Chloroflexota bacterium | reverse complement strand
TTACCGTGCTCCGGCGACAGTGGACCTTGGTCCGTGTCCATTGGCTCTCCTTTCATCTACAACATTCAAGGAGAGCGGGAAGCCCTACTAACTATCGTACCACAAATTGCCCTTTATTACGCATAACTAACACATCCGTTGACGCCGTAGGGGCGTGACTACTCGCGCCCCATCTCCACCATTTCCTGCAATCTCGCGTACACTGCCGTTGCTTCGTTGCTTCTCAAATAGTATTGGCCAGCACAAAACTATGTTATAATGGGGGCAATGTTGACCGCTCGCACGATCCGGAGGAGGCCGCGATGATCGACGAGTTAGGTGCACTAGCCAGCGGTAGCTTGACTCGGCGTCGCATCGGTGGGGTGATGGCCATTGCCCTGGTTGTAGCCGTCTCGGCCTTTTTGGTCATCGCTCGCCCTGACGTGGGGTCGCTGGCCGTTTACGGCTATCCCGGCCTCTTCATCCTTATGGCCGCCTCGAGCGCCAGCGTCCTCTTCCCGCTCCCCGGCTTCGCCACGGTCATGGCGGCCGGCACCTTCGGCAATCCCCTGCTCATCGCCCTCTTCGCGGGCTTGGGCAGCGCCACCGGCGAGCTTACCGGCTATCTGGCCGGCTGCGGCGGGCGGTCGCTAATAGAGGCCCGCGACGTAAAGATTCTCCGGCGCTTCGAGCAGTGGCTCCAGAAGTACGGTTTCTTCGCGCTCTTTCTGCTGGCTGCCGTCCCGAATCCCGCTTTCGACCTCGTAGGGATCGCCGCCGGCTCCATGTGTTATCCCGCCCGCAAGTTCCTCGCTGCCGTTTGCATGGGCAACGTCCTCAAGTACCTCTTCCTCGCCTACGTCGGCAAGACCTTCTCGGTTTTCGTCCTGGGCGCCTGAGAATCGGACCGCCATTTCCTCGAAGAAATGGCACGATTCTTGCGAGATTTTTCTGCGTGTTTTTCAAATCGTGCCTACCTGGTCGTTGCGTTCCGCTGTGATGTGCGCCGAAGCCACAAGCCGCCCTTCTGTCAGTCAGACAAGAGGAGGAAGATCGTGAACATTGCTTCTCTCAAAGCCGTCTCCGCCCCATCGCTGCTTTCGTTTCTGCTGGTCGCCGCAACCGTTTATGCTACCTTGCCGTCGTCGGCGGCGCCCAACGCGTGGTCCAAGCTCGACCTCGACGGAGTACGAATCAACGCCGTTTTGGTCGATCCGACTAATGCCAGTATCATCTACCTGGGCACAGATGGGGGCGGCGTGTTTCGGAGCACGAACGCCGGGCAGTCCTGGACCGTTGTCAACGATGGACTCGGTAACCTGTTCGTGAATGATTTGATGCTCGATCCACGAGATCGCTCGGTGGTCCTGGCGGCGACGGGCCGCGGACCCGCGGTCGGGGAACCTAGCGCGGGCGTGTATCGCAGCACCAACAGGGGCGATGACTGGGCGCTGCAAGTCGCGGCGTTTGCCGATGCGTTGGCTGTAGACCCTGCCAACCCAGCGATCATGTTTGCCGCCGGCGCACCCGCCGTGCTGATATCTACCAACGGTGGCGTGACGTGGACGTCCAGCTTTGTCCCGGGCAGCCCCATCGTTAACCTCGACGGGAGTGGCGTCGCCGTTAGCACCTCCGATCCAAGGGTCGTTCTGGTGGTGGGAAATTCGGAGGGCGGTACGGGCCAGATATTCCGCAGCACCGACGTCGGGTCGACCTGGAACCTGGTTCTCGGCGCCCTGCCTCCCCTCTTCGACGTCACCTTCGGTCCTGCCAGTAGCGTCGGCTCTCCTGCCTTCGTGGCCAGCGACACAGGGGTGTTCCGCAGCGACGATGGTGGCGTCACTTTTTCCCGGGTGACCGACGAGCTTGGTGACGTGCCGGTGTTCGAGATGCTGGTCAATCCGCTTTCGGCCGGAACGGTCTTTGGTGCCAGTGTCGGTCGCGGTGTGGTCCGCAGCGTGGATGGAGGCGCAAACTGGACGGTTCTCGACGGAACTCTCGGCAATCGCGTGGTCCGCGGTCTGGGGATTGATCTATCATCTCCCCAGACCCTTTACGCGGGCACCGAGGACGGGCCCTGGGCTTTCACGTTTGTTCCCACCCCAACTGCGACTCCTACGCGTACTCCAACACCCGTTACGCCTACTCCAACCGTTACGCCTACTCCAACTGTTACTCCCACTCCAACACCGGTCGGCGCAAGTTGGTTCTTTGCCGAAGGGTCGACTCAGCCTCCTTTCGACACCTGGTTCTTGCTTCAGAACCCGACTGGGCAGCAGGCGACGGTTACCCTTAACTTCTTGCTCCAAAACGGGCTGGTTGTGGTCCAGTTGGTTCAAGTGCCGCCAACGTCCCGCCTGAGTATCTTCGCTAATCAAGTGGTTCCCAACCAGGCTTTCAGCACGCGCATCGATTCCGACCAGGAGATCTTCGCCGAGCGTGCGATGTACGTGAGCTTCGATGGTCACTCGGTGACGGGTCTACCCTCCCGGTCCACGACGTGGCTCTTTGCCGAGGGGTCTACCCAGCCGCCGTTCGACACCTGGCTCTTGCTCGAGAACCCGAATCCGAATCCCGCGACCACCACGATAACCTACTTCCTGGAGAGCGGTGAAACAGTTATCCAGCGGTTGGGGAGCCTGCTACCCACGTCGAGGACAAGCATATTCGTGAATCAGGTTCTGCCCAATGCGGCCTTCTCCGCGCGCGTCGACAGCGAGCTAGATATTGTCGCCGAGCGCGCGATGTATAGATTCCCCGGCAACGCGGCCACCGGCGTTGTGGGTGTCCCCCAGCCATCGAGAACGTGGTTCTTCGCCGAGGGGAGGAGCTCGCTGAGGGGGATGAACGCCGACACATTCCTGCTGCTTCAGAACCCCAACCCGAATGCGGTGACGGCGATAATCAGGCTGTTCCGCACCGACGGCACCGTTCAGACCTTGACCCGCACGCTAAGACCCAGTAGCCGCACAACGGAGCAGCTCGACCTGGTGTTCTCAGGGGAGTTCGGCATATCCGTCGAGGCAACCGACGACATCATTGCCGAGCGGTCTGTGTTCTTTGGCGACGAGCCCAAAGGGGCCTACGCCACCCAGGGTGCCACGGAGCTCGGCACGGTCTGGAATCTACCCGAAGGCTCTACGGCCGCGCCTTTCGATGAGATCGTCTCGGTCCTCAACCCCAGAAGCAGCGCTCTCAACATCAGAGCCGAGTTCCAGCTCGAATCGGGACAGGTCATAGTGCGGCAGTTCACCGTGGGGCCAAATCGCAAGTTCGACATCGTCGTGGACGACTTCATCCCCAACGCCGCCGTCTCCACACGTATCATCGCCAGCGCACCGACCGTCGTTGAACGCACGATGCTCATCGAAAAGACCGACCTGGGCGCCCACAACACCATCGGCATCAGGCAGCAGTAGCATCCCCTCTCCCTTTCAGGGAGAGGGTTATGGTGAGGGTCGAACCTTCGCCTGCTACTCTGACACTCAAAAGGCTTGCACCTGACGCTGAGTCGAAGTAGACTCTTTTAGGAGGGGCCAGGGGTGTTGACTATAGCTTTTGGCAAAAGCTGGGTATAGCGGCACGCCGGGTATTTTGGACATCCAAGAAATGTCTCGCCCGTACTCCTATTTCGCCTCTCCACCAGAACGGATCCGCACTTAGGGCACATTGGCGCCGTGCTTATGGACGGGTTGGGGGTTTCGTTGCTTAGAACTGCGGTGATCATACTTGATCCATCTGGAGAGGATGGCTTTAAGCCGTCCATCTTGGCGGGACGACCTTTGTGGGCCATCTGCAGCGAGAGTCGAGCCAGGTAATCTCCATCCCAAATCACGATTGGTTTTCCGTCCGCCCAGCTTTTGGCAGGTCTGGTGATCTGTCCGGTTGTGACGAGGTAGGCTTGCTTTGCGCCGAAGTCGTGCATCGCCCCGAAAAGATCGCGCAGTACAGGCTCTCCCACCGACCACGACTTGTACTTCTTGCACTGAATGACCGCAATCTCGCCTGGCTTCTCGGCAACAAGGTCGACGCCGTGATCACCCTGCATGCCGGCGAGCTTAACAGAGTAACCGAGATCTCGGAAACGTGCTGCAACCCATTCCTCAAAGGCGTCGGGAGAGAGGGCCTGTAGTTCCTCAATGGTCTTGCCGGCTGCGTCTTGAGCACGAATCGTGTGGATAGCCCATCCCCAGGCAAGGATAGCCGCTAAGGAGGCGACGATGAAGAGGATGAGGTTATTGTAGTGGGAGGTGAGGAAGGGGAGGTTGAACAAGGTCATGCTCGACTTGGCATTAAGGCCGCCAGCGGCAAAGAACAGTATGGCCATCGCCAACCAAATGACACTCACTGCTTCAGCTAGCTGGATGGCTTTCGGTTGACGTTCTTTTATTCGTCTTCGCCCCCGCTGATGCACACCGATCTCCTTTAAGCCATATCTTCCTAAATTCAGGGCGAGAAGTGCTCCTTAGCAATTGCCCGTTTGCTGTGTAGCTATGAAAACCAGGCTCATTATATCGGATATGGAGTAGAAGTGGAATGGGGTTGTTTGGTAAGCGGCATGGAAGGGGGAATGTCATAACCTTCTGCCTTGTTGGTAACGGCCCTCTACCCAGAATCCTCTTTTGATCGCCTGAGCCCGGCGCTGCTGTAGTAGTTTGAGGAGATCGGACGGGATAGGGACGAGCCGCCGGTAAATAGGATGGCATCGATCTGGTGTTGTAGAACCTCATGCGGTTGTTCGCCGAGGACGGCGACGTGCCAGACATAGTTCAGTTGTAGGCGGTACACGGAGAGATCGGAGTCCGGTGTGTCAAAAATGAGCGCTTGGGCTTGAAAGTAGGCGCTGCCAGCAGGGCGCTCGCCGCTGAAACGAGCCGCTCGGTAATAGGGCAGAGGCTCTATTTCCTGGCGAGATTCTCCTCCTCTTCGTTCTGGTGACATATGAGCTCATTGTAGCCTGAATCCGTGGATTCGTGCTCAAACCTTCACCCAACGGGTGAACCCTCACGAGGGAATCCACGGATTTGGGTGTAGCACATCCTCTTGACATAAGTGCTTGTAGAGCGAATGATCGACTTCCAGCTAGTGGTTTATGTCGATCCACTGGCCTCACCGAGGTGGGCATAGGCCTCGTCGTCTAGCTTCTTGTCCCCATATGGATGGAGCTATGAGGTTCTGCACTAAGGCCACTCTGGTTGATTGATCGGGGTGGAGAATCCGTGTTGGCGGAAGTGGTCGTCGTAGGCGAAAGCGAGGTACAACCCGAACCGTTCCATCACTGAGAAACTGATGGCGTCGCAGAAAGAGTAGCCTTTGTCCCGCCTCTGAAGGATAAGAGTCTTCGCGTTTTCCTCGTCTTCGCTGTTTGTTGGGAGCAGAGAAATGCCCTTCAAGCCGTCAACCAGAAACTGCCGTCCGGCCATTGGGTTTATTGCCCGTAAGATGGAAGAGTGAGTCTCCACCACGACGTACATAGTAGTCACCAGATGATAGCGGGCTTTGAGGAGTGCTTCTACGACGGTGCCCGCCTCGGGGTAGTAACGATCATTGCGGTCCAGATATGCTAGAAAAGCGGAGGAGTCGACAAAAACCCTCCGCTCATTGATCGACCGGGGAACTCGTTCCATTTCTTATATATCTAACTCATGTTTGCGCCAGGAAAATCCCCCGGGTTCCTTGCTCTCGCCAATGCCCCTGATCTTGAAGATACCAGCCCGGCGAGTTAAGGGTTTGCTTACTGAACTTCTGGCAAAGCTGCTCGGTTTCTTCGCTTTTCGAGGTGCTTTCTCTGTCTCCCGCTTCTGGACATCCATAGGGATTACTCCTTCTCGTTCCATCGAGGCTATTTTAACACATTCAACCGAGAATTGCGGTGCTTGACTCTGCAAGGCGCTACAGTCTGTGAGGAGAGGGCTCGCACAGGAAGTTGACATAATAAATATAGGTGGCAAGAGCGATGGAACCCGCGGGGCTTGACGAGTTGGCCGGCGGAGAAGGCGATGTTGTTAGTGTGGTGTTGGGGGTCTTTGGAGGTAAATAGCTGAGGATTAGGACGTGCAGTTTCTGGCTTGCACTGAGCCGTTTCTTTCCTATGCCTCGTCGTTGCGACGTATCAGATAGGGTTTCGCTGACTTTGGAATTCGATTCACGTAAAGAGTTCTACCGTCAGCAAGAACAGGTCTAAAGAGAGGATAAACCTCCAGGACATCTTCTGAGAATTTATCCCAAAGGAAGATATGCGTGAAGGGAATGTTGCGTACAATCTTTGATACTGTCGGGTCGCTTCGTACCTGCGCCATATCCGATAATCCTGAGGCACGGGCATAGATAATTAACCACTTTTCGTCCGCTGCGCCCCAGTTATAGCCGATAGCCTTGGCACTCTTCTCCCTAATGATCCGTACCAATGCTTCATTTGGATCTTTGACTTCGCCAGTCTGTAAATGGGCACACCACCAAAGGATTCCCGTTTCTGGATAAGTATTGTACAAGCATAAATGGTGCACGAATTCCGAAAGCAACGGATACGAGTATGCGTCGAAGGTGTCGACTGTACCGGTCATTGGGTTACCCTTGACCAGATTAACAATCTCGTCGAGCAGGCGATCTCTATTGAGGTGATCGAACAACTCTAGAGTTGGGGTCTTAAAAAACACTGATCCATATAGGTACGGGGGGTGCCCTCCCTGCTCATCAAGGTGACTCCTGAGCTCTCTAGCAAATCGCTTCCACTGAGAATGAAATCGTCGTTCGGGTGAGCCCGTTTGGAGCTGCGGGGATTGGACATCATTGTTGAACAGCGTTAGCTCGCAGCCGACGACAAGGCCATCTGATCGAAACGATATTTTGAAGTCCGGCCGTTCGGAGAGGTAGAGGTTGTACCCAGAAAGGCTCAACCTCGTGAGGAAGCCCTCGATGATAGCTTGTTCTTCCGCTTTGCCGTGTGCATCGCCATAGAGATCGCGAGAGCCAAGTTCATCCCGAAGTGATTTTCTTCTATCATTAGCCATAGCATTTTACCTTGCCGCTAATCTGGCCACGACGAGGTGTCACTACCATACTCGGACCAAGATGCTGTTGCTGCAAGCCCAGCATAGAGACAAACCCGGATCAGTTCGCCAGGGACATTGGCCGGGTAGCGGCTGCGCCTCAGACATCTTGCGGTTGTGGATACTCCGAGCTTATCTGTCTGGCCCTCTCATCTACTGGTGCTGGAAGTCGACCTGCTGCTGGATCCGGAGGGCGTCCTCGGCGGTGAGCGTCGACAGGTAGCGCATAGTCATAAACGGCGAGGCGTGGCCCAGGTGGATCTGCAGGGCCTTCGGGTTGCCCGTTTGTTTCAGCCGCTCGATGGCGTCGCTGTGTCTTAAAAGATGCGGATAGACCCGCTTAGTGAGTCTCGCCTTCTTGCCCGCCTCGGTGATGATCTGGTGCGCCCGTTTGCGGTTGATAGGGAAGACCGGATCGGCGATGTCGAGCTTCTTACGGAAGGCGTAGGCCTGGAGGCTGTCGGAGAGGGCCTTGGGGCAGGCCACTAGCCGCGGCTTTCTGCCTTTGCCGAGAATCTTCAACACCGGCTGTCCCTCGAACTGTTGGAGGTGGGCAAGGGTGATCTGCAGGGCCTCGGAGACCCTAAGTCCCGTCTCGAACAGGAGGCGGATCAGCAACTCGTCCCGCTCCCCTTGGCGGTTCTCTTTGACAGCCTGAGCCAGGAGCCCGATGTCCTGGGGAGTGAGGTAAGGGACGATGGTCGAGGCCCGGGTGAGGGCTGTCTGGCGCTGGATCAAGGCCTGGTTGGTGCTCATAAGGCAATAAGTTGTCCCCTCTAAACTGGACACTTGCTAATATTGTCCAATTATGGCAGGTAAATAGCAGTCTGTCAAGGGGCAAAATGGGGTAAAAGTGAGGCTATAAGCAAAAAGGCAGTCAAGCATAATTGGACATTAGTGCTCCTTTGTCCAGCAAAATGGTCGGTGGAGCCGCACCTGCGGTAATTGCCGGACAGGCAACAAAGCAAAGGCCCCGTCTTCCTGTATCCTCGCGTTGTGTGCTATAATCGTGGCAATGGAAAACTCGACTGTGCCCTGGAAAGCTTTGCGCCTTCTCGTGCTGCTCATAGTCCTGCTGGCCGCGATTGTGGCGGGCGTCTCGCCTTCTTCGAAGGCAGCCCCCAGCGCGTGGTCTAAGCTCGGCCTCGACGGCGTCCGTGTCAATGCTGTGCTGGTCGATCCGACCAACCCAAGTGTCGTCTTCCTGGCGACCAATGGAGCTGGAGTTCTCAGAAGCACGAACGCCGGCCAGTCGTGGACCGCTATCAACAACGGGCTGGGGAATCTGTTCGTCAACGACCTGGTGTTCGATCCGCACGATCGGTCGGTAGTGCTAGCCGCCACAGGTCGGGACCCTGCTCTGGCGGAGTTGAGCGCAGGGGTCTATCGCAGTGCCAACAGGGGCGATATCTGGAGCCAGCATATATCCGCGTTCGCCGTTTCGCTGGCCGTCGATCCTGCCAACCCCGCGACCATGTTCGCCGTCGGTTCTCCGGCTGTGTTGAGGTCTACCAACGGCGGCCTTGTGTGGGCGACCTCATTCGTGCCCGGTAGCGCCATAGCCAGCCTCGAAGCCACGGGCGTTGCCGTCAGCCCGTTCGATCCAAGGACTGTCTTGGTCGTGGGCAACTCCGAATCCGGCACTGGCTTGATATTTCGCAGCTCCGACGGCGGCTCGACCTGGGACCTGATACTCGGCGCGTTGCCTCGTCTTTTCGGCGCAACATTCGCCTCGGCCAGCGGCTCTGGCGCCACTGCTTTCGTGGCAGCCAGCACGGGGGTGTTCCGTAGCGACGACGCGGTTGCAACATTTGCGCGCGTTACCGATAGCCTGGGCGATATCCCCATATCCAGAATGCTCGTCAATCCACTAGTCGCTGGAACGGTTTTTGGTGCTTCGCTGGGACAAGGGGTGATCCGCAGTGTCGACGCGGGGGCTACCTGGGGTGCGCTTGACAGCAGCCTGGGCAATAGAAACGTCCGCGGGCTTGGCGTTGATGGTGCATCGCCCCAGACCCTCTACGCCGGCACCGAAGATGGACCCTGGGCGTTCACGTTTGCTCCGTCTGTGTCGCCGACTCCCACTTCCACGCCGACGACAACTCCCACTGTAATAACTGCTACTTTGACGCCTACTCCGCCGGCTGCTGGAACGTCTACCCCGACTGTTGCTGCAACGGCCACTCCAACTCCGACACTGTCGCCTACCCCCACGGTCGCTCCGGCCCGCAGTCCGACACCGACCTCCGGGCCTGCTTTGATTCCAACACCCATCCCCGGTGTTCCCCTCGTTCCAACTCCCACCCCCAGCCTTGCCGGTGTGACCTGGCTCTTTGCCGATGGATCGACTCAGCCTCCTTTCGTAACCTGGTTCCTCCTGCAAAATCCCACCGGCAAGCTGGCGACGGTTAGTTTCACGTTCTTGCTCGAAGGTGAGGCGGTCGTCGAGCGATTTCTCGAGGTGCCGCCCACTTCACGTGTGACCATCCTCGCCAACGATCTGGTTCCCGACCGGGTCTTCAGCACACACGTCATTGCCGATCAGCAAATATTTGCCGAGCGTGCCATGTACGTGAACTTAGAAGGGCGCTCGATCGCGGGCTTGCCGGCCCCATCACGAATCTGGCTCTTTGCCGATGGCTCCACTCAGCCGCCCTTCCAGACCCGCCTCGTCCTCGAAAACCCGAACGCTGAGCCGGCGCCCACCTCGATCACCTACTTCTTGGAAGGCGGCGAAGCGGTCGTTCAGCGTTTGGGAAAGCTGCCACCCCTGTCGCGGACCAGCATACTCGTCAACGACGTGCTGCCCGAGGCGGTCTTTTCCATCCGCGTGGGCGCCGACCTGCCCATAGTGGCCGAGCGCGTCGTGAAGATATCCCCCGGCAGTAACCTCGCCACAGGCGTGGTGGGCGTCCATCGTGCGTCGAAGACCTGGTTCTTTGCCGAGGGGAGGAGCACCTTGAGGGGGATCGATGCCGACACCTTCCTGTCGCTCTTCAATCCCAACGAGAATGCGGTCACAGCAACCATCAGGCTATTCAGTACCGACGGAACTGTCCGAACCCTTACCCGTACGCTCGAGCCCCTCAGCAGGGCTACCGAGCAACTCAACCTGGTTTTTTCCGGCGAGTTCGGCATCGCGGTCGAGGCAACAGGCGAGATCGTCGCCGAGCGCTCCGTGTTCTTCGGCGAAGAGCCCAGGAGCGGCTACGCCACGCAGGGTGCCCAAGACCTGGGCACCGTCTGGAACCTGCCCGAAGGCTCCACCGCCCCGCCGTTCGACGAGATTCTCGCGGTCCTCAACCCCAGAGATCAGCCCCTCAACATCCGCGCCGAATTCCAACTCGAATCGGGCGAGGTCATCGCGCGCGACTTCGCCGTCGGGCCCAACCGCAAGCTCGACATCCTCGTCGACGACATCGTTCCCAGCGCCGCGGTCGCCACGCGCGTCATCGCCAGCGCCCCCACCGTCGTCGAGCGCATCATGCTCATCTCCAACGACACCCTGGGAGCCACCAACAGCATCGGCATGCGGCAGCAGTAGCAACGAGGCTGCCATTTGATGGTGGTTGATTCATTGGCAGGCAGGTGGTATTATCCTACTTGCTGCTTGCCATATCAGCAAATAGGCCAAAGGCGGACTGCGTCGAGAACGGTTGTGGTCGCACTGGCATCGACAGGCGCATTTCCTGCGGTTCTACAGGGTGCGCCCTAAGCGCGGGCGGCTTGTCCACCGCTGGGGCGGGGCGGGGGCAGTTGCGGTATAATCTTATCCAGAGGGAATGCTGATAGCGTCGATCACCCAAAGACCAATGATGCGCCGGGCAGACCCGGCGAGGCAAGGAGAACCATGTGAGGAACAATACGCCCGCTAGGCTCAGAAAGAAGCCGCTGCTCGAAGCGGCGCCGCGGACGGAGTTGGGTAGACGGCTGCTTGCGCTCAGGGCCAGGGCACTGACGGCCGGTATGCGGCTCCTCGGCGAGGGCGAAGTTCTTGAAGAGGTCAGGAAGCGTCGAGGAGAGGTCAAGACCGATGACACGCACGTACATTGATGCGAGCGTGTTGATTGCGAGCCATCCTCGCGGCGGTGGACGAGCTTGTGACTATGGAGAAGCCGACGAAGCCGCTGTGTCGGGTCACGGAGCTGAACGTGGTTTCGCTTCACTCCTCAAGTGCAGGACGCGCTTGACCTCGTTCGCGGACAACAAACTACACACCGGGGCAAAGAAATGCCCGCATCGTTGGGGGATGGCAATGGCGGTCCATCCGTTCTTCGGCGCGGTTTAGATGAGGACATAGTCATACTAGCCCACCTCCGCCCCACCCCGAAGCTCGCCCACGATGCTCTCCGTCGTAATCACCAGCTCCTGTGCCGAGGATTCGCCGCTCTTTGCGGCTTTCATAGCGATCTGGCGTGCCGCCGCGTTCACGGCGGCCGCGATCTCGGCGGGGGAGTAGCCCTCAGTCAACCCGGCCAGGCGGCCCACGTCCACCTTATCGGCGCCTGGCTTGCCGCGCAGATGAATCCTGAATATGCTGCGCCGCGCCCTTATGTCGGGGAGCCCTATTTCCACCCGGAAGTCGAACCGCCCCGGCCGCAGCAGCGCCTCGTCCAGGTCCTGCGGCCGGTTCGTCGCCGCCATCACTACGATGCCTTCCGCCGGCTTCACGCCGTCCATTTCGACCAGTAGCTGATGAATGGCAGTTCCCCCGAGCGCAATCAGACCGCGCCTGCCTATGGCGTCGATCTCGTCGACGAACACCACCGCCGGAGCTGCTTCGAGCGCTCGGGCAAACAGCTTGCGGATCGCGTCGGGTCCGCCGTAGCCGGACAGTTCCGAGCCCCCCACCGCCAGGAACGTCGCGCGCGCCTGATCTGCCACCACTCGTGCCAGCAGCGTCTTGCCCGTACCAGGTGGCCCGTAGAGGAGAATACCACGCGACGGCTTCACGCCGAACTTCGTGATCAGCTCCGGATGTTCGAGCGGCAGCATCACCGCCTCGCGTAGCGCCTGCTTGGCATCCTCCAGCCCCCCCACGTCGTCCCACTGAAGCTTGGGCCGCGGCGCTGCCTCCATCGGCGTCATCGCCTGCGACGTTCGCCGGAACCGCTCCTCCAGCGCCCGATAGTGGTCGAGCATCGCATAGGTCACCGTCGGTCTCGTAGCTTTCACAAGCTCCAGGAGCTGCTCGGTGCTGATGGACTCGCCGCGCGTCGCCTCGTAGGCGCGCCGTACCAGGCCGGCGAGATCGGCACCGGTGAACCGCTCCGTCGGCTTAACCAGTTCGTCGATGTCTACCGGGGTGGCGCCGGGCTTGCCCTCCAGGTGCCGCTCCAGAATCAGGCGACGCGTTTCGGGGTCCGGCGGCTGCACGTAAATGAGCCGATCGAACCGTCCTGGACGCAGGAGGGCCGCGTCGATCTGGTCGGGGGCGTTTGTGGCGGCCATCACCACCACCTGGCCCATTGCCCTTGCCCCGTCCATCAGCCCCAGAAAAGTTGCCACCAGGGTGCGGTGCACCCCGGCCAGGCCCTCGCCGGACCCACTTCGGTGTGGCACCAGCGCTTCGATGTCGTCGAAGAACAGGATCGACGGCGCGGCGTCGCGCGCCTCCTCGAACGCCCGACGTATGCCTGCTTCCGATTCGCCCACGTATTTGTTCAGTACCTCGGGACCCGCCACCAGCACGAATCCCAGCCCGAGCTCGGAAGCTGCGGCACGCGCGAGCAGCGTCTTGCCGGTCCCCGGCGGCCCGTACAGCAAAATCCCCCGCGTGGGCTCGATGCCGGCACTCACCAGTCGCTCGTGGAGATAGGGGTTGACCAGTGGCTCCAGCACCTCACGCATCTCCCGCTTCACGTCGTCGTAGCCGGCGATGTCCGTCCACTTCGCCGGCCGAATTGCGCCGGCCGCAGGTCCAGCAAAAGAGGGCTCGACTTCTGGCTCCGCCTCTTCCTCGGAAACGACATCTCCCCGCACCAGCGATCCCACCAGCGAAGCTACGAAGCCCGCGGCCACGGCATTGAACACGAGCATGGGCTCGGGCTTTGCCCCCAGTAGCACGGGCATTCCCAGCACGGCGATGATCGGCGCGACGCAGGCGACAGCTAAGCGCAGGGACCGACTCTCGCACACCTCGAGCGTGCGGCCACCCACCAGTCCGGCGAACGTCCATAGTCCCACCAGCTTCAGATAGTCGATAGGCTCGAGCATTATTAAACGGGCCCAGGGCTTCAGCACCCCATCCCACGCAGCCCCAAGATGGTTCCACCAATCGCCCGTGGCCACGGGCCCTCCTATGTGAGTGAGCGATGGGGAGAATGGCGGAATTCCCGTCCAGGCAAGGGCTGTGCCCGTCGCCGTAAGATATCCGACCACGACAACGGCCTGAAGGAAAGCATCCCACCAGGCGCCTCTCGCAAAGAGCACCACCGCTACGGCCAGGGGGATTAGCGCCAGATTGTTCATCGCGGCCAACACCGTTGCCACTAACAGCGCAAACCGCACGGGCACGTCGACGTCGAGTTCCTCGCGCGCAAACACCGCCGACAGCAGCGCTGCCCCCGCGATGAGCACCGCCAGCGCCAGCGAGCTTGACGCCACCGATGCCGCCACCAAAGCGACCAGCAGCCACTGCCCGGCGCCCGGAACCAGGTACGCCACTGTCCCCAGAGCCACTACCCAAAACAGGGGAGGAGCATCTCCCAGGTGGGCTCTGTCGTTGAGCACGAGGCTCAGGACACCCGCCAGCAGGGCCGCGTAGAGTAGCCGCAGAAGGTAAGTTCGGTAGGGGTCAGTACGCCAGGAGGTCAGTACGGCTCGGTAGAACCTGTCGCTGTAGGTGCGCTCTCTGCGCTGCTGGAGCACGTGAGCCTCCTCTCCACATCCGCCCGTCCGCCTCATCTCTTGCCCCATAGTCAACCGGGCTTCAATATAATTCTCCCCCACCCTCTTGTCAAGCTCGACCTATAGAGGACTTACCCACCAATCGCTGGAGTGAATCCATTTCCCACTTGGGGTGCTTGGTAACCAGTTTATTAACAGAACGGCTTCCAGCCTGCAATTGGCACGAATCTTGCTCCTAACAAGGCTGAAGACGGTTACGCGGTCGAGGTCCCAGATAATTGAAGAGCGAAGGAGCTTTTTGGCGTGACGTGAAGAACGTGGGCTAGCGAGCAATACCGTAACCAAGGGGCTGCTTGTACCTCGACATGGGTGTAACAATGCGGCCTATTTTTATGGCATCTTGCGTGCAAGACGCGAACCGTCGGGGAAGGCAACGAGGGCCGTTCCCGAAAATCTATGAGGAAAGGAAGGGAGAAGGCCGTGGATCTAGTCAGTCGATTGGAACAATATCGATCTGAAGAGCAGAAACTAACCTGGGAGGGGACGTTCACAGACTACTTCAACACTGTATTGAAGAATCCGGGGGCAGCACGGCTATCCCACGCGCGCCTATACGATATGATTATGGCTGCCGGCGCCGAGACCGGTCGCCACGGTGAGCCTACTTACAAGTTCTTCACCTCTGAGCTGTTTGGCCTGGACAAGACCTTGCAGCAACTCGTCGACTATTTCCATTCCTCGGCCAAGAGACTCGAGGTCAGAAAGCGAATTCTGCTCTTGATGGGGCCGGTCGGTGGTGGTAAATCGACCATCGTGTCGATGCTGAAGCGAGGGCTAGAGCGTTACACGAGAACCGACGAGGGTGCTATCTACTATATCAAGGGCTGTCCAATGCACGAGGACCCTCTGCATCTCATTCCCGATGATCTTCGGCAGGAGGTAATGCGCGACTACGGCATCTACATCGAGGGAGATCTGTGCCCCGCCTGTCGCAAGATGCTGGAGGACGACTATGAGGGCAAGGTGGAAGAGGTGCTCGTGCAGCGTATCGCTTTCTTGGAGAAGAACAGAGTCGGCATTGGCACGTTCTCTCCCAGTGATCCCAAGTCGCAGGACATTTCCGAGTTGACCGGTTCTATCGACCTGTCGACTATCGGCCAGTATGGAGTGGAGTCCGACCCGCGTGCCTACCGCTTTGACGGTGAGCTGAATATTGCCAACCGCGGTCTAATGGAATTCATCGAGATGCTCAAATGCGATGAGAAGTTCCTTTATGGACTACTAACCCTCTCGCAGGAGCAGAATATCAAGACGGGCCGCTTCGCGATGATCTACGCCGACGAGTGCATCATCTCTCACACTAACGAGAACGAATACACCTCCTTTGTCGCCAACAAGAAGTCCGAGGCGTTGCAGGACAGGATCATCGTCATCAAAGTGCCTTACAACCTGAGGGCCTCTGACGAGGTTAAGATATATTACAAGCTGGTGTCGCAGAGCGACCTCAGAGGAGTTCACATCGCTCCCCACACACTCTGGGCGGCCAGTGTATTCGCGGTGCTGACGCGCCTCCAGGAGTCGAAGAAGGCGGGCATGAGCCTGATGAAGAAGCTGCGTCTTTACGATGGGGAGGATGTCGAGAACTTCACGCAAAAAGACGTCAGAGAACTGCATGAAGAGGCGTCGCGAGAAGGTATGGAAGGTATCTCACCTCGCTATGTCATCAATAGATTGTCCAATGCCCTGGTCAAGGACGACGTTTCCTGCATCAACGCCATCGATGCGCTGCGCGCACTGCGCGACGGGTTTGACCAGCACACCAGCATTAGCAAGGAAGAACGAGAGCGGTACCTGAACCTTATCGCCGAAGCGCGCAAGGAGTACGACGAGATGGCCAAGAAAGAGGTGCAGAAGGCCTTCGTGTACTCCTTTGAGGAATCGGCCAAGACGTTGTTGAACAACTACCTGGACAACGTCGAGGCCTACTGCAATGCTCAAAAAATCAAGGACCCAATCACCGAAGAGGAGGTTGAGCCAGACGAGAAGCTGATGCGCTCGATTGAAGAGCAGATTGGCGTCACCGAAAACGCCAAGAAGGCTTTTCGTGAGGAAATACTCATCCGTCTGTCCACCATGGCCAGGAAGGGCCAGTGGTTCGACTACTCCTCTCACGAGAGGCTGCGTGAGGCCATAGAAAAGAAGCTCTTTGCGGACCTGCGCGATGTCGTAAAGATTACGACCTCGACCAAGACGCCCGACGCCGAGCAGCTCAAGCGCGTCAACGAGGTCATGGACAGGCTGATTCGCGAGCAGGGCTATTGCCCTGTGTGCGCCAACGAGCTGCTTAAGTACGTTGGCACGCTGCTGAATCGGTAGCCGTGCAGGAGCAAGGGCGAGCCGAACGTGAAAGGAGCCCCTCCTCGTAAGGGAGGTGTCATAGAGTGGCATTTTCGATATCGTTGTCTAAAAACGATTGGTCCTTGCACCGCAAAGGGCCCATCGATCAGACCAGGCACGCGGAAAAGGTAAAAGAGGCCATTAAGGGCAACCTGGCCAACATCATTAGCCAGGAGGCGATCATCACTTCCGATGGCAACAAGGTCGTCAAGGTGCCCATCCGGTCGCTGGAGCTTCCTCGTTTCCGGTACGAGTTCCGCAAGAGGGAGCAGGTTGGCCAGGGCGAGGGTAACTCCCAGCCCGGGGATGTCGTAGGCAAAGGCCAGCCCGGGCAGGGCAAAGGCAAACAAGCTGGCAATCAGCCAGGCGTCGACTACTTCGAGGCGGAGATAACCATCGAGGAGCTTGCTGGCCTGCTATTCGAGGACCTGGGCCTGCCCAACCTCCAGCAGAAGCAGAGCGCTGAGGTGGAGGGGGAAGGAATACGTTTCAACGATATTCACAGAGTTGGCATTATGTCCAACCTGGACAAGCGCCGCACCGTAATCGAGAATATCCGGCGTAACGCTCTTCACGGACGCGCCGCCGTCTTCGACCACGTTACCCAGGACGATCTTCGCTTCCGCACCTGGAATCCGGGCGTCAGGCGAGAGACGAACGCGGTGGTCATAGCCATGCGCGACGTCTCTGCCAGCATGGGAGAGTTCGAAAAGTACATCACGCGGAGCTTCTACTTCTGGATGGTGAGGTTCCTGAGGACAAAATACAATAGCGTTAAGATCGTCTTCTTGACTCACCACACCGAGGCCAAAGAGGTCGACGAAGATACGTTTTTCAAGTTGGGCGAAAGTGGAGGCACGAAGGTATCCTCCGCCTACAAGCTTGCGCTTGACATAATTGCCAGGCGCTATGATCCCGCCAACTGGAACATCTACCCCTTCCACTTCTCCGATGGCGATAACTGGGGCGACGGCGACAACAAGCTGTGCGTGGACCTCGTCAACAAGCTTATCGAGCTCTGCAACATCTTTGGCTATGGCGAGATCCAGGAGAGCCGTCACAGCTCGCCAAGCACGCTAATGTCTGCCTTTCTGTCGATCCAGAATGAGAAGTTCCGTCCGGTGACGATCGCGGACAAGGCCGACGTTTATCCGGCTCTGCGCAAGTTCTTCGCCAAGCAGGAGGTGCAGTCGTGACGGTGCATGTGGATGCAGAGTTGCGCGATCTGGATGAAGCCGCCGACACCATCTGGGACCTGGCCGCTCGAATGGGCCTCGACCCCTTCC
Source organism: Chloroflexota bacterium (assembly GCA_016210495.1). The sequence continues at coordinate 9,401 of JACQUC010000138.1, read as the reverse complement.
CAACGCATTTCGAGATCGTGCCGGCAAGCATTATGTACGAGTTTGGTGCCTATGGGTTGCCGGGCAGGTTCTCGCACTGGACGCACGGCAAAGCCTACCATCGCACCAAGATGATGTACGACTACGGCTTGAGCAAGATCTACGAGCTTGTCATAAACAGCAACCCGTGCTACGCGTTCTTGCTGGAGGGCAACCCCAAAGTTCAGAACAAGCTGGTCATTGCGCACGTCCTGGCCCACTGTGATTTCTTCAAGAACAACGTGTATTTCAAACATACGAACCGGCAAATGATCGAAGGCGCCAGTGTAAACGCGGACAGGATTCGTAGGTATGAGTTCCAGTACGGCAAGCTGGAAGTGGAGGAGTTCCTGGACTCTGTGCTGGCCATACAGGAGCACATTGATCCTAACTTGTTTGTCAAGCGCAAGCCGCGTGAAGACGTCGAGAAAGAGGCTCGGCCTCGGCCCGAAGGGCCGTTCGACGATCTGAGGACTGCCGAAGAGCAGCGGCGAGACCAGCCCACCAAGAAGGAGTCGAAATTCCCGGAGGTGCCCGAAAAGGATTTGCTCCTCTTCATCGCCCAGAACGCGGCTGGCCTGCAGGACTGGCATCGCGACGTCATCCAGATTGTGCGCAACGAGATGCTCTATTTCCTGCCACAAATGCAGACCAAGATAATGAACGAAGGCTGGGCGAGTTTCTGGCACGCGCGCATGATGCGCGAGCTCGATCTATCTAGCCACGAGTACCTCGAGTTTGCCGAGTTGCACGCCAACGTCGTCTCGCCTTCCAGAATGGGCATAAATCCCTATTACGTCGGCATGAAGATCTTCGAAGACATCGAGAAGCGCTGGGACAACCCTACCGACGAGGAGCGACAGAAGTTCGGGCGAAAAGGTGGCGAGGGACGGCAAAAGATTTTCGAGGCAAGAGAGCTCGAAAACGACGTGTCGTTCCTGCGCACCTACCTTACCAAGCAATTGGTTGATGACCTGGACCTCTACGTCTACAAGCTCGAAGGGGAGGAGTGGAAGGTAGTCGAGAGCGATTGGGAGAAGATTCGCGACAGCCTGGTAGTCAGTATGACCAATTTCGGCAACCCATACATAGTAATCGAAGACGCCGACTACCGCCGCAATCGCGAGCTATACCTCAAGCACTCCTTCGAGGGGATCGAGCTCGACCTCGAGTACGCCGAAAAAACGCTCCGCCACGTGTACCGCCTCTGGGGCCGGACCGTGCACCTGGAGACCGTCGTCGACAACAGCAAAGTCGTCATGGCCTTCGACGGCGAGAAGAACACGACGCAGAAAGCCTAGCGTGTTCAAAGCCAGCTCCTCAAGCAGAGAGTTCACAAGGATGGAGAATCCCGGGAAGGCTGGCGCTTGCGCCTGGACGGGGTTACCCTGATCCTAATCAACTCGCCTCGTCGCTTTGAGCCCCCAAGATAGCCCCAGCCATATCTGGTTTCCTCGCGAAACTCATCAGGCGTCAGGCAGTGTAGGTCCAGCCCCTTGCCCCAGCCCCCGGCTTCCAGCCACAGGAACCACCGATCTCTGACTCTTGATGTTATTTTATGATGTTGGAACTCTTTGGACACGGCGACCAGGTCGTAATCGCTGTCGGATCGACCAGTTCCCCTAGCTCGCGAGCCGAAAAGATACAGCGTTACGCCGTATCGCTGGCGCATGAGCTTGGCGAATCTTCTTAGCAACTCTTCTTGCGTTTCGGCTTTCCGGTAGGTAGTTGGAGTAATGCCTCCACCCATATGAGCACCTCTGCCGCTTGGTCGATGGCCAAGTTGGCCGCCGCTTCATCAAACAACTTGGCCGGTATCGGGATTTCAAGGCGGGATGACGGGTGCCGAGCGTTCTCTTGCACCGACAGTAGCTCGCTGATCGCTTGCCCGATACTCTCGGGGACAATGCCAACTCGCTCAGCCACGGCAGCGGCTAACTCATCTGTCTGGTGCGTCCACTTTGGCTCCTCGGCCATAAGATGCCAGTACGCGGCCTTCACGCCCTTCTCCGCGGCTTGCGCCGATAAAGAACACCGCGACGTAGTACAGGCGAGGTCGTACGCTCGCGCGAGCGGCCTCCAAATCAGCGGTGGCCTGGTCGTAGAAGCGCTGCGCCATCACCGCCCATTTTGGCGGATTCACTTTTTTCTTGTTGCTGCCGTCACCGCGTCCCATTTCATCTCGAATATAATCGAATCGACGGATCACCGCAATACCCGACCGCCGTCTCCTGAAGTTTTGATATAAGGATTCTGGTGCGCACATCGCACCTTGGGTAAGCAAGGTTAAGAGCGGGAGGTCCAGGAACAACTTCGCCGAGACGTCGCTCGACGTGACGCCATACCGGGGAGGAGTCGCGGTGGCGTAGGGGCGATGGGTCGGGGGATGCAGGGTGGGGGCCTCTGTGCTCGCCCCGTACCCTACGGCCTTCATCAACCTTGACGATGGAAACGGTAACCTGTGGCCGGTGAAGAGAGCCCCGGGCAGGGTCGTCTACACGGTGGGGGGGGACGAGCACGGAGGCCCCCACCACCCCATGGCCACCCCCCTCGCCCCTACGCCCTGCCCCCCATCCCCATTGTGCACGATTTGCGCGTACACGGCGCTACGTCGCACCACGGTAGCAGCTATGCGCCGCAACATTGAGCAAGTCCTACCTGTAGCGCCGACGTACTTACGTCGCCTTATATCAAAACTTCAGCGCCGTCTCACGTCAATTTGACACGCCCTCCCCTCTCGTTTACACTTCCACAAGCCAGGATTCTTTTTGACAGGAGGTCGACTATGCACGAGGAAAACGCCCCAGCGCCTGACGCGGCCGAGAGCAGCACCATCGTTCTTCAGGGCAGAATCTGTCTCGGTCTCGGCGAGGGCAAGTTCTTCACGCAGTTACCCTGGGCGAAGAGGCAGTTCAAGGAGAAACTAGACATAGACCCCTATCCGGGCACGCTAAACCTCAGCCTCGAAACCGAGGAAGATCTACAGCGCGTCGCCTCCTTGAGAGACCTGCCGGGCATCGAGATCGTCCCCGATTCCCCACAGTTCTGTTCGGGCAAGTGCTTTCGCGTGCGGATTAGGCCCGTTCAATCGGCGCCGTCCCGGCAAACTCCGGACGCGCCCGACTCCGCTCAGCCCGAAGGCGGCCTCTATGGTGCCGTCGTCTTCCCCGAGGTCGGAGAATACCCGATGGAAAAGCTAGAGATCATCTCCGGCGTCAACGTCAAACAAGAGCTTCAAGTCGATGACGGCGACCTCCTTTCGGTGACGTTTATAAGCTGAGGTAGCTTTGGGCTCGAAAACGTTCAAGATTCTCCTGAGTGCAGTCATAATCGCCATCGTCATCCTGGCCGCTTTGCGGACGGGGCGCGTTGGCCCCATCAGAATGCTCCCGCGCATCGCGCCGATATGGCAGCCGCCCACCATCGTCGTGGGCCAGACGGTCTATTTGAGCGACCTGCCCTGGGAGAGGGCGACCACAGGATGGCTGGCTGTTGCCAATGACGGATTCATAGCCAGAGACCTATCGTTTGCCGGCAAGCCCATCAAGCTCCGAGACGTAGCATACGACAAAGGGATTGGTACCTACCCGGTTTCGGAGATCGAGTACAAGCTGGGCGGCCAGTTCGTCTCGTTCGAAGCCCGCGTCGGCCTGGATGACGAGGTCCCCCTCGGGCTCGGCGGCGTCGAGTTCCTCGTTTTTGTGGACGACGCACTCGCCTACCGTAGCGGCGTGTTGCGTGGGGGTGATCCGGTGGCCCAGGTGGAATTGCCGCTCGAAGGGGCTGAGGACCTCAGGCTGGTGGTGATGGACGCTACGGAGGGAGCCGTCCTCAACTACGCGGACTGGGCCGATGCCCGGCTCGTTCGTCAGCTCTTCGGGGCTGGGTCCGATGATGGAGAGTCCGTAGCTTCTTCCCTGATGACCCAGCGCCAGCTTCGCCAGGAATCGCGCAACCTCGATGTCCTTCGTGCGCAGGAGATCGCGGCGGCGGAGATGCGCTCGCTCGACGCCTCGCAAAGCGCGGCATCGCTGCTCGAGCCGTTTTTCGATCCAGGGCATTCCTTTGGAGGCTTCGACGAAGAGGGCGGTCGGTTGTGGCTAAAGAACAACTACCTCGGCGTCAGTTTGGGGTACGGCGACGACAACGCGGGCGAGCTTGGCGTTCTGCACCTGCCGTCCCGCAGCTCCATCATCTACCGCGCTGCTCCCCAGATAAGGTTTGCCTCCGGCGAGAGGTTCAAGCTGTCCGAGAACACCCGGCCTGTCCGCTTCAAGTTCGACAGTGAGTCGCAGCCGGGGCTCGGAACGGGCAAAAGCGTCGAAGCCACGTACGTTGTCCAGGAAAGCGCGGAGGAAATCACTGCCAGGCTCACCCTCTACGACGACGCGCCGTATTTTGTCTTTGAGATGCGCGTGCGGAGATTTGCCGCCGACGCTGAGCCGGTGGACTTCCACCTTCTTGCTTCCGATGTCGACGCCGTATACTACGGAGAAGACGTGGAATATCTTACCGACTACAGTCGCCCGCGCCACGGAATACTGCGAGATGACGGCGTCGTGCGCAAGGACGTCATGGGCTTGGGCAAGCCACTGCTCATCTGGAGCGGCTCGCGGCCGCAGGCGCTGCTTCTCGCCGCTTTGGACGAGAGCCAGGGGCCTATGTACCTGAAAACTAGGATTGATCCCGGCCGAGTAATGGGTGGTTTGGGGCTCCTGGTCGGCAAAGCCAAGGCCCAGGACAACGTCGATACGCTGTCTTCGCCGCGCCTCTATGTAGAGGTAACCGGCAGCTCCGATGCGCGGCAGGCGTACAAGAACTTCAAGCGCGTAATGGCGACCCTCTATCCCCCCGCGCCGATGCCCTCTTGGGTGCGATACCAGTGGCTCAGTTGGTACGTCTATTATATGGGTATCAACGAGGAGCAGATCAAGCGGCAGATCGACTTCATCGCCGCCAATCTGGCCGATCTCGGGCCCTGGAACATTCTTGTGGATGCGGGCTGGTACGTCTCAGAGGGGAGAGCAGGGGGCGAATGGCGAAATGTCGATGCCGACAAGTTCCCATCCGGCCTTCGTGCCCTGGTGGACTATGCCCACGCGAGAGGCATCAAAGTGGTGCTCTATTTCTCGGCGCCGTATCTTGACAGCCGCTCGCGGGATGGCGATTGGCTCGGGCTGCGAGGCATCATCGACCAACATCGCGACTGGCTGGTGTTTCTCGGCGAAGATGAATCTCGGCAGAGCTTCGCCTACGATTTCTCCAACCCCGCCCTTCGAGAATACGTGCGCGCTGTGCTGGAGGACTTCTTCGTCAAGTACGATGTCGATGGCATCAAGATCGATGGACTCGGCAACGCCGAAGGAGCCATCCTCAGCAGGAACAGGTTGGACTCGTTCGGCCTGGTCGAAAGCGTGGCCGGGCAGACGTTGGACATCTATCGGTTCATTTACGAGAACGGCCGCGACCTGAAGTCGGACGTCTATATCGAGAGTGGCTGGCAGACGCCTGTCTTCGCCCAGCCATACGCTCACACCTTTCGCTACGGAGACGAGAACGACCTGTTCAGCAATCCTTACCCCTTCCCCGGCCTGGTCGAGCACGTCGACTACGCCGTCTTCCAGAAAATGGCGCTGGGCCAGCGACCCAATATGGGGGCCATAATGGGCGACCCAAGCCTGTCGGTGGTGAATCAGTGGTGGCTCGGCGCCGGTCTGGCGCTGGGGACGCAGGTAGTTCTCAGCTTCGATTTGCCGAGCCTGGCCGGCGATGTTCTCAGCGAGTATCGCAGCCTGTTGGCTCACTACAACGCCTTCGACGGCGAGACGCGCTATGGCAGCTCGCTTTTCCCGGATTCCTTCGCCACCACTGTCGGGGACATCACTTACCTGGGGCTCATCAACCGGGGCGCGGAGGAAAAGCAGTTGCAGGTGAGCTTGGCCGACTTCGGTCTGGAGGAGGGCCAGCCCTACGGCGTGTACGACGTCGGCCGGAAACGCTTCATTCGCAGCCAGGGTCGAATAAGAGTGCAAATGCCGGGCGAAACCTTCCGCCTCTTTGTCATCAGGAGTTCTCCCGGCTTGATGTGGACGAACAGCTCTGCTACCGGCTTTCGTCAGGCCGCCTGGGGACTGGAAATCGCGTTCAAAGGCCCAGCGTCAATGGAAGGCTTCGCGTACCTGTACACTCCGGAGCCGCGAGCGGTTTTCGTAGACGGCAGACAGTTGGGGCCGTCCACATTCGCTGCTGCCGACGAGAACACGTTCTGGTATAATGCTCGCACAAACATCCTTGCTTTGCGCTATAATCACGCAAAGCCGCATCAGATCATGATCATCTATCCGTAGGGGCGAGGTCTCCTCGCCCTGGGGCTGGGGCGAAGGGGCATCCGCAGGGGCGGACGTCTCTGTCCGCCCGGGGCGGGGTGGGGCGTCGCTAGATGGCGCGATCAATTCGAGGAACTCCGGGCCACGTTAGAAGGGCGGGTACGTTGGGCACAGTCAACGTTTTCGCAAGGGCCATATCCTTCGTCTTGCGCAAGCCCGTGCTGTGGGATGCCGCCGCGCTCCTCCTTTTCCTGTCCATGTCCCTCACATTTTTTGGCCGCGACATACTCTTCCGACAGATTTACTACGAGCCGGATACGGTCACCTATTACTTCCCCATAATGTCGTCTGTCGACCGCGCGCTGCTCCAGAGCACCATACCTCTCTGGACGCCATACATATTCGGAGGTTTTCCGCTGTTCGCCGATGGCGAAGCCGGCATGCTCTACCCTATCAACCTGCTGCTGTTGTGGCTGCTGCCGATACAGGACGCCTTCGTCTGGCTCAGAGTTATTCGCTTTTTCCTGGCCGGCGCCTTCACCTACGCCTTCGTTCGATCCATACAGGGCAGTCGCACCGGAGCGATCGTGGCCGGCCTTGTCTTTGCCTTCGGCAGCTTCCTGGTTGCTCAGTTGCACCACACCAACGTAACCAACAGTGCCATCTGGCTACCGCTCGTCCTCTTCTTTGTGGAGCTGGCACTGCAAGGCAGGGCGTTGAGACGCCAGGTCTTCCTACTGCTGGCGGGGGTCGCCTTTGGCATTCAGAACCTCGGCGTCCACGTCCAGCCGGTGCTCATGACCTGGCTCGCCCTCTCGCTCTACGTAGCGTTCCGCGTACTCTTCACCAAAACAGGCAGCCACCAGTCCGAGCCACAGGCCGTAGCCGCCCCTGGTGCCGCGCCTCAACCCGTAGCTGCACCCTTCAGGGTGCGCGGGCCTGTTGCCCCACTCACGCGCTCGGCGAGGCTCACTCCCCTCTCTTCCTGGGCGCGGCGGAGTCCCCTCTCCCTCTGGGAGAGGGTTAGGGTGAGGGCCGCACCCCTCTCCCACCTCCCACTCATAGCCTGGGCCATCGCCGTAGTCACCGGCGTCGGCTTCGGGCTCGCGGCCATCCAGCTTCTGCCCCTCTACGAGCTGGGGACGTTCTCCGCCAGGGACGGGGGTGTGACCTATTCGTTCGCGACCCTCTTCTCCCTTCCGCCCTTCAACCTGGCTACGCTCATTTTTCCCTATTTCTTCGCCCGACCGGATGGTTCGACGTGGTCGCTCTGGGTGGAATGGGAGTCGACCGTTTACGTGGGCATCGCTCCGCTCGTTCTGGCCCTCGTGGCCATCTGTTTCTCCAAGAGACGACTGGCCATCTTCTTCGCCTGGCTCGCGTTTCTGAGTATGCTTCTCGCCATGGGGGACTACCTGCCGCTCAAAGCCTACTGGATGGTCTGGAGGCTGCCGGGCTTTTCCGTCATGCGCGTGCCCGCTCGCTTCTCGTACCTCTTCGTATTCTCGTTTGCCGTCCTGGCCTCGATGGGGATGGACTGGCTCATGGCTCGACTTAGCACGCGGCAAGGCGCCTCTTCGCCCGCAAACGCTCCCCCGGCTGGCGCCCACGGACGCTCCTGGCGCGTCTTTCTCGGCGCCCTCGCCGCCTTCACCGTGGTGCTAGCGCTTGCCCTGGTGCTTGGCCGTTACTGGCTTCAGAGCAACCAGTCCGCCGCACTTCAAGGCATCCAAGGCCTCTATCTCCAGTTACGAAATCCCAGCCTGCGCCTGAGCGCCGAAAGTGTCTATGATTCGCTCTTATACTCGCTCGACCTGGCCGACCTTAAGACCTGGCAGGCCATTCTCTTTCTCTTCGTGGTGGTCCTCCTGCTTCTCCTTTGGAGTAGATTTCGATCCCGGTCCGGTTACTGGCGTACGGCCCTCGTCTCCCTGACGGTGGTCGATCTGATGCTCTTTGCCATCGATTTTCATCCGAGCGTGTCGCTGGATTCGCTTTCCAAGCCATCCCAGGCCGTGCAGTTCCTGGAGGACAAAGGCGGTCTGTTCCGCGTGTTTAACAACACGCCGGGCATGCGCACGGAGCCAAATCGTCTCCTGCCGTTTAGAATATCAAGCATTGGAGGCTACAGCTCGTTGCCGACCAGGCGGTATGCAGAGTACTCGCGGGCGGTCGAGAGGGGCGCTAAGCAACTGCTGGACCTTTGGAACGTGCGGTATGTCATCACGTGGACCGACCAGCCAATAGCGGCGGGGTACAAGGCGGTTTTTCAGGACGGAGACATCGGCGTGTACGAGAACGAATCATTCCTCCCCCGGGCATTTCTGGTTGAGTCGGCGGTGGTTGTTCCCCCCGGGCGGCCTGCGCTGGACTATATGGAGAGCAAGCAGTTCGACCCCGCTAAGACCGTGGTGCTCGAAGAGCCGCTGGAAGCCCACGCGTCGCTTGGCAGTGGTGGGCAGGCGTTCGCTGCATTGGCTTCCCTGGGCCCGGGCGGCCAAAACGCGCGCACGCAGCCGGTAAGATTCGAAGGCCTGCGTACGTTCAGCAATGTGGAAATGATTGACTACCGGCGTGAGGTCGTCGATGTGCGCATCGATGCCCGGAAGAACTCATTCCTGGTCCTAACCGATTCATACTACCCGGGTTGGAGGGCCCTCGTAGACGGAAAAGAGACGCATATCTACCGTGCAAATTACCTCTTTCGCGGCGTGTATCTCCCCGCCGGATCACACAAAGTGGAGTTCATCTTCACGCCGACCCTCTTTGAGATCGGCCGAGCCATCAGCATCGCCACCCTGTTGCTAGTGGTCGCGGTCCTGGCCTTCGCGGCTTATCGAAGCGCATTGCGCCGCTTCTCGCCGCGAAATGCCAATTCGTAGGGGCGTCCGCCTCAGGCGGACGCCCGGGGTGGATCCGGGTATTTGTAGGGGCGGACGGCTGAAATTGTTGCAGAACTCCTGGGGATATGGTATTCTATCTATCAAGCGCTTGAATGATAGGAGGATATCCTATGCCAGTACGGGAATATGTTCGTGATTTCCTGTGGCTGCTCCC
>JACQUC010000130.1 GCA_016210495.1 Chloroflexota bacterium | reverse complement strand
GACGGCATCGCCTGCTGGTTCATCGACACCGACTACAACGAGGAGAGCTTCTTCGTCCGCCACGCCTACTTTCTGGGCGCCAACGATCCCTACACCGCGCTGAAGACCACCCTCAAAGCCGAGATCAACGAAGAAGCCTGGGCCTCGCTGTACAGCGACACCTCCCGGCCTTTCGACAAGCCCCAGTCCGGGCGAATCGCGGTGAAGGTGATCAACCATTTGGGGGACGAGGTGATGAAGGTGTTTAGGGTATGAGCGCTGCAGATCCGAGAGCTGTGCAATTCCTCACAGCCATTAAGGCCGATGGAAGATCAAGCCCTGCCGGAATACATTGGCACAGGTTCTACGAATTTCTCCAAGCCAAGAAGCGGATGAGCCCGACCAAGCTCCCCTTGCCACTGATTCTGGCTGCCTCCGGCGAGTCAAATGGCTCTAAGCACAGACGCTTGGCCAGCCAGTTGGAGTGGGCGATCGAGAACAATTGCCTGGATGATGCGATCCACTACCTGGAAGGCATGCCCAGAGATCAGTGGAACACGGGCAGTCTCGACCAGTGGGAACAGGATCACTATTAGCTCCAAGGAAGAGGCTATGCAGTTTCGAATCGCCGACACATTTACCGATAGCCTCGCCAGGTTGACCGGCGAGGAGCAGAAGCTGGTGAAGGCCACCGCCTTTGACCTGCAGCTCAACCCAACCAGGCCCGGGATGAGCTTCCACAAGCTGGAGAGGGCGAAGGACAAAAACTTCTGGTCGGTACGCGTCAGCGGTGACATCCGCTTGATCGTCCACAAGACGCAAGATAGCCTCTTGCTGTGCTACGTGGACCATCACGACAGGGCCTACGAGTGGGCAGAGTGCCGGAAGCTGCAAGCACATCCGACCACTGGCGCCGCCCAACTGGTCGAGGTGCGCGAGTCGGTTCAGGAGATCGTGATCCCGAGGTATGTCGAGCAGCCGTCGGCGCTGAGACCGCTTCTCTTTTCAGCGCTTACCGACGATGAGCTGTTGCGCTACGGCGTGCCCGTGGAGTGGCTGCATGATGTGCGCAAGGCCGACGAGAACAGCTTGCTCGAGCTGGCCGACCATTTGCCGGCGGAGGCCGCCGAGGCGCTGCTGGAGCTGGCGACCGGCGGAAAGCCCCGAATCATCGAGCCTGTCACAATCGGGGCAGACCCGTTCGCTCATCCCGATGCACAGCGCCGCTTCCGCATGATGAGCGACGTCGAGGAGTTGCAACGGGCGCTCGAATATCCCTGGGACAAGTGGACGGTTTTCCTCCATCCGGCGCAGCGGCAGGGGGTCGAGCGGGAGTACAGCGGCCCCGCACGGGTTTCCGGCTCCGCCGGCACGGGGAAGACCATCGTGGCCCTGCACCGGGCGGCCTTTCTCGCCCGCGCCAACCCCGACGCGCGGGTTTTGCTGACAACCTTTTCCGAGATTCTGGCGAACGCTCTGCGGGTTCGGCTCAGGCGGCTGATCAGCCACGAGCCGCGTCTGGCGGAGCGCCTGGAAGTGTATTCCATCGACGCCATCGGCGCCCGCCTTTACCGGGCGCACTTTGGACGCCCTAACCTTGCGCCGCGCGAGGTCGTTAGCGAAATGCTGAGGGAGGCATCAAAAGAGGTCGGCGGCCACCGGTTCAGCGCGCAGTTCTTGCTGATGGAATGGGAGCACGTGGTGGACGCGTGGCAGTTGGAAACCTGGGAGTCGTACCGCGATGTCACGCGGCTGGGCCGCAAGACCAGGCTGCCGGAGTCGCAGCGCGCCGTCCTGTGGTCAATCTTCGAGAGAGTGCGGGCCGCCCTGCTGGCGCGCAACATGATCACGCGGTCCGGCTTGTTTTCGAAGCTGGCCGGGGCAGTTGCGGAAAGCAAGTACCCGCCCTTCGACTTCGTCGTGGTCGACGAGGCACAGGATATTGGCGTCGCCCACCTGCGGTTCTTTGCCGCGCTCGGCGGGCAGCGGCCCGACGCGCTCTTTTTCGCGGGCGATCTTGGCCAGCGCATCTTTCAGCAGCCGTTTTCCTGGCTGGCCCTGGGCGTGGACGTACGCGGACGCTCCCGGACGCTGCGGGTCAACTACCGCACCTCGCACCAGATCCGTATGCAGGCCGACCGCCTGTTGGGGCCGGAGGTGTCTGACGCCGATGGCAACAAGGAGGAGCGCAGCCACACGGTCTCAGTCTTCAACGGCCCGGCGCCGGACATCCTGGTTCTCGACAGCCAGGACGAAGAGATCGCATGGGTCGCCGAATGGATTGCAGAACGGGTGCAGGAAGGCATCGCCTTCCACGAGCTTGGCGTCTTCGTCCGCTCGATGAGGGAGCTGGAGCGCGCCATCGCGGCCATCAAGCGGGCAGGAATTCCTTACAAGCTTCTGGACGAGTGCGTCGAAACCACCAGCGGTTATGCCTGCGTCGGCACCATGCACCTTGCCAAGGGCCTGGAGTTTCGCGCCGTGGTCGTGATGGCATGTGACGACGAGATCATCCCCTTGCAGGAACGCATTGAGACCGTCGGCGACGAGGCGGATCTACAGGAGGTCTACGACACCGAGCGCCACCTGCTCTACGTCGCCTGCACCCGCGCGCGCGACCACTTGCTCATCACCGCCGTCGCTCCGGCATCGGAGTTTCTGGACGACCTGCGGATTTGATTCTCCTCGGTCGACAGATCGCCCGAGGTCGTGCGCGTCGCGATGCTTCTTCCGCTTGTGATGTGGGGGCTCTCTCCTGCTACAGCGACCGACAAATCTCCAGCGGCAGCCGCCACAACTTTCTTTCACTTGGTTGTGCAGCAGTACGTAGTCGGTGGATGTGCCCATTGCCCTCACTACGGAGGTATACTATACTATACGCAAGCATTGCCGACAGACACAAAAAGGCGCAATTAGCTGGCCAGACTGCAAGGGTCCGGGGAGACGAGCGATGATGACCGTCAAAGAGAAGCTGCACAAACTAATCGATGAATTGCCAGATAGCCAACTTGTGGAGGCAGAGCGTGCCTTGGACAAGTTGCGCAAGCGAGGACTGTCCGAGCTACCGCGCATCCTGGCGGATGCGCTCTATGACGACGAGGCAGAAACTCAGGAAGAGCTTGATGCCGTCCGCAAGGCTCGTGAGGATTTGGCGGCAGGCCGGGTAATGTCCCACGAAGAAGCCCGCCGGCGGCTGCTTCCGAAGGCATGAGTTGGGATATTGCGTGGACCGAGGAGGCCCTCAAGGAAGTAGACCACCTGGACCGGCGCACGAAAGAGCGGATATTGAACGCCATCGAACGGCTGGCCAGCATTGAACACGGTGACGTAAAGCGCCTGCGCGGCCATGACGCTGAATGGCGTCTGCGGGTAGGCAAGTGGCGTGTACGGTTTGTTTTCCACCGTGCGTCTCGAACGATGACGATCTTGCACGTGCTTCCTCGTGGGAGCGCCTACCGTGATTAGCCGCCAGTTCCGATTGTCGACGATATGCAGTGCCTCTTGCCAGATGTTCTAACGGACGGGTTACAGGTCCAGCGCCGCCTTTATCTTTTCCCAGCTAAGCGTACCCTTCTCTTTCGCCTCCGCCAGTGCGGCGCGCGCGTCTTCCAGATCCGCGCGGTTCTCTATCGCTTCCAGCAGATCCACGTCCTCGATGGGCACGACGGCCACCAGTCTCTTGCCTCGCCGCGTCAGCGCAATGCGCTCCTTGCCGTAAGCAGCGCGGTTCACTATATCGGAAAACTGATTCCTTGCTTTCACAGTAGATATGTCAGTCATTCCGTAGCCCTCCTCGGTTATCTGAAACACGCAGCCGCGATAAACACTTGCTTAATTGTACATTTCACCAGTTTTAGCGTCAAGATGCATGGCATGCCGGGCCGGGCTGGCCTTGGAAGTTCCAAGCAGCGGCTGTCGTGCAGGGGAGCAAACAGGGGACAAGCCCCCGTGCTACAGTCTCCCCTCGTGAACCGCCCTACAGAATCCCCAGCCTCTGCAGATCTTCGTCCGTCCACTTGGCTTGGCTTTCGATCATGATCTTCAGTATCTTGGGAGAAAAGGTGTCACTGGACCTGTGAGAAGAAACGGTGACTCTTCTGCCGTCGGGGTGACGGTATTGGCGATGGCTGCCCGATTGACGATCGAGTGAAAACCCATCGCCCTCTAATGCTCCCACCAAGCGTTTGGCGGTCAAAGAGCGAAGGGCCCCGTAGTCGATGCCGCTCATACGGTCACGGCCACCCTCGGCTCAGACGAGACTTGAACCTCGCTTGCCGGTTCCTCCGGGATGGGCTCGCCGTGGGCAAGCATGCTGTCAATAGTCATTTCGATCACTTCACGGACATTCTTGAGGGCTTCTTCCGGGGTGTAGCCCCAGCTTGCGCCTCCCTTGTCCTGAAGCACCGGGCAGTAGGCTACCCAGCGATCCTCGTCTGGCTCCACCACTACCCGGAAAACGTAGGTCTTCATCTTCTGGCTCCTGCGGTCGCCGAATTACAGACTTGTTCCACACTAATATGATACACACCCAGGCTTGAAAGGGCAAAGCGTCTCGTGCAGGGAAGCAAGCAGGGGACAAGCCCCTGCACTACGATGTCCCCGCACCCCATCAGCGTAATCCATCAATCAGCGTCAATCTGCGGTTCGCTTCTCCAGTTCCCGCAGGATCTTCTCCGGCGTGATCGGCAGCTCCTTGATGCGCACGCCGATGGCGTCGTAGACGGCGTTGGTAATGGCCGGACACACCGGTATCTGGGTGCCTTCGCCCGCTTCCTTGGCGCCGAACGGACCATTCGGATCGAAGGTCTCCACCGGTATCGACGTGATCACCTCGGGCGCGTCCAGCGCGCCGGGCATCTTGTAGTCCAGAAACGACGGGTTCATGATCACGCCGTCGTTCCACTCGACATTCTCCAGCAGCGCGTGCCCCATGCCGCCGACCACCGAGCCCTCCAGTTGCCCGTCCACCGCCAGCGGATTGAGGGCGAAGCCGCAGTCGTGCGCGGTGGTCACGTTCAGCACCTTCACCTGGCCCGTCTCCTGGTTCACCTCCACCTCGGCCGCCTGCGCCATAAAGCTGTAGGCGGGCGAGAAGTTGCCTTCGCTCGTCAGCAGCGTCGTCGGCTCGACGCAGTCGGCGTGGTAGAACCCCTGCCCCACGATGGGCATGTCCTTGTCGGCGTACTGCACGGTCTTCAGCGCTTCCAGGAACGTCATCCCTTTTTCGGGGCTACCTTTGACGGAAACACGCCGATCCCGGAAGACGAGATCGTCCGGGCTGACCTCCAGCTTCTCGGCGACCACCTCGGCGATCTGGCGTTTGGCATCGGCCGCCGCCAGCTTCGCCGCGTTGCCGGCGCGCAGCGTGACCCCGCTGCCAAAAGTGCCGGGGTCCAGCGGGGTCAGCTCCGTATCCGCCGCCGTGATGCGGATGTCCTCGAGCCTCACCCCGAGCTCCTCCGCCGCGATCTGGCACAGCACGCTCTCCGCGCCCTGGCCGATGTCGGCGGCTCCGCTTAGCAGCGTCACCGCGCCTTCCTGCTGGATCTTGACGATAGCGCCGGAGCCAATGTGGCTCATGTTGTTCAGGCCGGAAGGGAACGAGGAGCACGCGATGCCGACGCCCCGGCCAAATTCGCGGCGGCTCTTCTTTTCCTGCCACTTGACGGCAGCCGCGGTCTTCTCGATGCACTCGGTCAGACCGCAGGTCAGGATCTCGTACTTGGCCGGATGCGGCTCGTTGGCCTTCAAGGCGTTTTTCAGCCTGAGTGCCACCGGGTCGATCCCCGCCTCCTCGGCCACCATGTCCAGGCTGCTCTCGGCGGCGAAGCGAATCTGTGGGATGCCGTGGCCGCGCATCGCGCCGCCCACGGGCTTGTTCGTGTAGACGTGATACCCCTCGAACCTCAGGTTCTCGATCATGTACGGTATCATCATAAAATAGGCGGCCACAGTGATGATCAGCGGCGCCGTGCTGTTGTAGGCGCCGCCGTCGGCGTAGAGCCGGCAGTGCTGCGCCGTGATCTTTCCGTCTTTGGCGATGCCTGTCTTGACGTACACGACCATCGGGTGGCGCTGGCGCGTGGAAGCAAAGACCTCTTCGCGATTGTAGGTTATCTTCACCGGCTGACCTGTTTTCCTGGCCAGCCAGGCGGTGGCAAAGTCCTTGGCAAACATGTCCAGCTTCTGGCCAAAGCCACCCCCGACGTACGGCTTGATGACCCTGATCGTGCTCTCGGGCACGTCCAGGGCCTTGGCCAGGTTGCGGCGCAGGAAGAAGGGAATCTGCGTGCTGGACCAGAGGGTAAGCTTGCCGGACGCGTCCCACTGGGCGACGGCTCCGTGGGGCTCCATCGGCGCGTGATTGATGGCCTGGCTGTAGAACCGGTCCTCTCGCACGAAATCGGCCGCGCGGAACCCCTGCTCGATGTCGCCGAAGTTCTTGACGATCCTGGCACTGACGTTGTTTTCGACGTCGTGGATGCGGGGCGCGCCGGGCTGCATCGACTCCTCAGGATCGAACACGGCGGGAAGGAGCTCGTAGTCCACTCGGATCAGGCTCAGGGCTTCCTCGGCGGTGTCCTCGTCGACCGCCGCCACGCCCGCCACGTCGTCGCCGACGTAGCGCACCTTGTCGATGGCCAGGGCGTACTCGTCATGAGCCTTGGGCACGATGCCATAGGTCTTGCGGGGGATCTCCTTGCCGGTGACCACGCCCTTGACGCCGCGCAGCCTTTCCGCCCGACTCGTATCGACGTTGAGCACCCTGGCGTGGGCATGGCGGCTACGCAAGATCTTGCCATACAGCATGCGCGGCAAGATGAAGTCTTCGATGTACATTGCCTCCCCGGTCGCTTTCACGGGCGAATCCACGCGGGCCATAGGTTTCCCGACTACCGCAAAATCCATCACGGCTACACTCCAACCTTCATTGCGCCCAGCACTAACCGGCGCCAGTATAAGCCAGCCCGCCTCAGCCTGTCAATTCTTGACTTTCTAAAGCTATCAATTTCACATATTTCACAAACGCCGCCCGGTGTGTTAAAATGGAAGTACGTGCTTTGCGAGCCAGCCCATAACGCCTTGAAGGACGGAAAATGCAGACGACGCGACAGGAAATCCTGGATATTCTCAAAAGAAAGGAAAGAGCCTCGGTCGACGAGCTCGCCAAGCTGCTCAAGCTCACCTCGATGTGCATCCGCCAGCACCTTAGCATCCTCGAGCGCGATGACCTCGTGGCCTCGCGAGAAGAGCGACAGCGTCTGGGCCGTCCCAAGCGAGTCTACAGTCTCACGGACGAAGCCGAGCATCTGTTCCCCAAGAGCTACCACCTGCTGCTGGACCTGATCCTGGAAGAGATCGAGCGGCTGGACGGTCGGGAGAAGCTCGTCTTGATTTTCCAGCGGCTTGCCGAGAGAATGGCCAAGGTGCACAGGGACGAGCTATCCGAAAAGCCGCTGGCACAGCGCGTTGCCAAGGTGGCACAGATCCTGACGGATGGCGGCTCCCTGGCCGAATGGGAGAAGTGTGACGGTGGCTACGTGCTGCGCGAACACAACTGCCGCTACTACCACACCGCGCTGAAGCACCGCAGCATCTGTAGCCTGGAGCTGGTCTTCCTGCGCCATCTACTGGGCACGGACGTCGAGCTAGTCGAGTGCCTGCTTGAAAGCGGCCCCCGCTGCACCTACCTGGTCAAGCCCGCTTCGTGAAGACCCGCGACGCCTCGCTAAACCCAGGATCACCCAATGATCGATTATGCCGTTCGCGCGCAGGCGCGGGGGGGGGGTCGCGTCTACTTGTAGCCGCAGGCTTGAGCCTGCGCGTCCGCCTTAGGCGGACTGTACCAGGCCGGCCCTAAGACTGCTTCGCCACAGCACGAGCCCGTCTCGTTTCAACGCCTCGGCACTCGAACAGGCACGCGCACCCTGAAGGGTGCGGCTACGAGTCAACGCCCCCACAGCCCCGCCACTGCAGTCCAGCTCCGCCTCCCAGGCAAGCGGCACTGCCACGCGACGGAGAACGCAAAGGCCCTGTTTCAAATGCTCAAATGCGACAACCCTGGACTCCCTCGCAACAGTTGTGATATCATCTCCGCTGGCAGGATACTTGTCGCGTGTACCCCCTCCTGTCTGCCCGTCGCCAAAGAGGCAAACGCAGAACGGCGGGAAGCGTTCGGCAGGGCAAGCCTTCTCAAATTTTCGGGACATAGAACGCCGTAGGCCTTCAATACAGTGCGATAGCGAATATTGGTTATCAACGCCGACCCGTAGTTAACTGATAGGAGGCGGTCGTAGCCAATGGGCCTTGCGTCTCCAAACATCGAAAGCCACCCAGCCGGCGAAGGCGGCCGGGAGTCCCCTGGAACGTTCCCAGGGCGACTCGGACTGGCCTTTCCGCGCAGCGTCCGTGGCATCATCGTTCTTCTCCTGCTTGTCGCCGTGGTACCGACAGCCCTGTTCGAGATCACTCATTACTACACTCTTTTGAATGATAGACGGGCCCAGGAGAATCAGGTCAACCTCGAGCTGGCAAGGTCGGTAGCGTCTACCTTCGAAGCTTACGTTGGCGACATCGCTCGCCAGGAGTTGGCAATCGGGATGGCCATCGCCTCACCGTTGCCCCCGGAGCGAGCCATTCAGCTTCTCTCGGCAAGCGCTAAGGAGTACCAAACGATCGACAACTACGATTGGATAGATCCTCGAGGTCGCATCATCGCTTCGAGTTCGCCCAATGCCGTCGGCGTAGATGTGAGCGAACGCGCCTATTTCCAGGAGATCGTCCGAGGACGCGCGTGGGCGGTGAGTGACCTTCTCCTCGAAGAAGGGACAGACAGGCCGGTTTTCGCGATCGCCAGAGGCATTCGCGGCGATCAAGGCGTCCTACAGGGAGTGGTTCTGGCGACAGTGGACACGGGTCGCCTCGATGCAGTGCTGGGTGTCGCGCGCGCCGGGCAGGCAGCAATTGGGATCATCGACAGCCGCGGCCGGCTGGTGTACCGCTTTCCCGAGGTCGAGTGGGATTGGGATCGACGCAATATGGGCTCCTCCGATCCGGAACTCGAGCTAGCTCTGTCCGGACAGGACGTTAGTGGCCCATACGACGTTACCGGGCGTGGGCAGAACTGGCTGCGCGCACGCACCCCCATCCACTCCATCGGCTGGGTCGCCTCGGCCGGACGCCCTGAAGACGAGGTTATGACACCGCTGTACCAGGAGCTCCTCCGCAAGGCCGGGGTGGAGGTTGTCGTCATCGGCCTGGCGCTGCTGGGCGCTCTGCTCGTCAGCCGTAACATCACCCGTCCAATTCGGCGCTTGCGCTTCCACGCCCGCGCCCTCGGGCGCAGGGAGATCGACCACCCTCTCGAGATAACGGGGCCGACCGAGATAGCAGAGCTGGCGAAGGTTTTCGAGACCATGTCGACAGCCGTGGAGGCGAGAACAAGAGAACTGGAGCTGATACTGGACGCGCTTCGCACGGTATCGAGCGAGGGCGATCTTGACCACGCGCTTCACAAGCTGGCGCAGCAACTCGCCCAGGCGACGAATGTCCCGATTTGTCACATCGCCTTATTGGTAAATGAGGACAGAGACCTGGTAGTGCGCGCGAGCTACTCCTCCACGAGGCCAGGACCTTCGCCGTTCCTCGGCCATACCTTTCCTGTGGACGAAGTACCCCCAGCCAGACAGGTACTGCATGGGAAGATCGTCGAGATCACGAGCCCGGACAGCGGGCTGCTTAACCAGACGGAGAGAGAGCGTTGGCGATCGACCGGGTTGCAGGTTGCGCTCGGCGTGCCCTTGCTGGCTGACGATAGGGTCATCGGGATCGTCAGCCTGGGTGATGTGAGACAGCGAACTTTCACCGAAAATGAAAAGCGGCTTTGCGAGACCATCGCCCACCAGGCCTCGGTGGCCATCGAGAGGGCCGCCCTGTACCAGAGGATGGCCGACGGAAAGCAACGCCTAGACGCCATCGTCAGCCACACCTCGGACGGGATACTGATTGTCGACGGAGACAGGCGCGTCATCACGATGAACCCGGCGATGGAGGCTTTCTGCGGCTGGGGCGTGGAGGAGGTGCAAGGCCAACCCTGCCGGGAGGTTTTTCACAGCCGCGACCGTCACGGCGTGAGTCTCTGCGATACGGACTGCCCCATGCTCAAAACCATCGTGGAGGGAACTCCCGTGCCGTATGCGGAGGTCACTATCACCACGAAAAGTGGCCAGTGCCGGGACCTCTCGGTGAGCTACGTCTATATCCACCGTCCCCTTGACGGTCAGGGCTACGGCGTAGCCATCGCTCGGGACATCACCAGGATTAGAGAGGTCGAGAAGCTCAAGGACGAGTTCATTTCCTTGCTCTCGCACGACCTGCGCAACCCTCTGATGATCATTCAGGGCCACGCCCAGCTTCTACAGCGCATTCAGGGCGTGGCCAAACAGGACGCCGTGGGACGTAGCGCGGAGGCCATTCTCACCAGCTCTCAGCGCATGAACGCGATGATCCGTGACCTCGTCGACTCTTCACGCCTGGAGTCAGGGCAGGTATCCCTCGACAGGCAATCAGTACACTTGAATCCTTTGTTGTCCGACTTGATGGGCCGGGCGACCACCCTGGTGGACGCCAGGAGGGTGAAGCTGGACGTCCCCGCCGGATTGCCGCCGGTGAGCGCCGACGTGGGACGCCTGGAGCGGATCATCATGAACCTGCTCACCAACGCCATCAAGTACTCGCCCCCAGAGACAGAGGTCGTGATCAAAGCCGACCAGATGGGTCCCGAGCTGCTCGTCTCAGTCGAGGACAGAGGCGTGGGATTGGCTCCGGAGGACGCCTCCCGCGTTTTCGACCGTTTCTACAGAGCGCCAAGTGCGCAGAACCTAGAGGGCCTGGGGTTGGGCCTCTACATTACCAAAATGCTGGTCGAAGCCAACGGTGGCCGCATCTGGGTCGAGAGCCAACTGGACAAGGGCAGCGCTTTCTGTTTCACGCTGCCGATAGCCCAGTAGATTCAATTCGGGAGGACTGCAGCTATTGTGGTAGAATACCCTTGACGTATAGTAATACGCATGCTAAATAAGTATTACATAAGCGATCGACAAAATGGGGGATGGCAATGAATCAGCCTTTGACTACTATGACCAGAAAGGGACAGGTCACGATTCCCGTGAACATAAGACGCTCGCTGGGTCTCGCGCCTGGAGATAAGGTCGCCTTCGTCGTCGACCAGGGCGAAGTGAAGGTTAGACCCGTCAAGAGTGCGGTGGAGAGAAGTTTTGGAGCTGTCAGAGCCAGAAACAGGCCAGAGGATTTTCAAGAGCTCGAGCGATTGGCAGAGGAAGCAATTGCCGAAGATGCCGTGCGTCCCCTCAGGTAGGTGCTTTTCTTCTTAGACACCAACATTATTCTGCGCCACCTCTTACGCGATGATGAGGCGAAGGCAACACGCTCCAAGGAGCTTCTCGTTCGCATAGAGAGGGGCGAGGTTAAGGCCAGGACCTCTGAGGTCGTCATCACTGAAGTTGTGTTCGTCCTTGAGCGCACTTATCGTGTGCCAAGGGCGAAGATAGCGGAATACGTTCTACCCATCGTCCAATCGCGCGGTCTAATTCTTCCCCAAAAGAGGCTTTTCCTGCGCACTTTCGGCCTTTACCTCGACAAGAACATCTCGTTCGCCGACGCTTACAACATCGCCTTGATGGAAAGGCTGAAGATAAGGAAAGGTTGTGGGCGCCGTGGGCTTCGACTATCGCACCGGCGAGCCTTACACGTTCGAAGCCAAGGCTACCATCGTCTCCACGGGGTGCATCCACCCGAAGGTAGGTGGCCTGTACGTCGATAACATCACCGGGGATGGCTACGCGATGGGCTTTCGCGCCGGAGCTGACCTCATAAACATGGAGTTCAATACCGCGGGCCACGTGCTGGTGTGGGATCGGAAATACTGGATCGTGGGAATCAATATGTTCCAGGGCCTCGGCGCCAGGTTCGTCAACGCGCGGGGCGAGAGGTTCATGGAGAAATACGATCCCGGACTGATGGAGAGGTCCAAGCTGTGTACGCTCACGCAGGCCTTCTGTAAGGAGGTGCTGGAGGGCCGCGGGCCAATCTACTGCGATATGCGCCACTTCTCGCCGGACGACTTCGCCCGTCTCCGCCGGGTGATTCCGCACGCTATGCGCATCTTCGACCGAGCGAATATCGATTTGAGCAAGCGGATGGTTGAGTATTCTGCGTTCAACGGAGTCTTCTGCACTTCGGGGGACGGCGGAATGAGAGTCAACACCCACTGCGAGACAAGTGTTCCAGGTCTATATGGCGCTGGTGCCGCGACGAAGATACTTCCCCACGGCACCTATG
>JACQUC010000129.1 GCA_016210495.1 Chloroflexota bacterium | reverse complement strand
CGTTCAATATGTGTCTAAATATAGCAGCCTATTGGACGACCCTCTCCGAAGGAGTCCGGAGTCCTTCGGACACCCTAACCCTCTCCCAGGGGGAGAGGGGACAGTACGCTCGCCATGCGGCGTCACGGTAAGTCGAGCTCGTCGCCCCATTTGGCTCGAGTAGCGGCTTTGAGTTCGTCGCTGACGGCGGCGACCAGGGGAAACTCGTCGCGCCACTCCCAGGGGCGGCAGGCGTCGATGATGGCGCGAGAGTTGAATCCCTTGTCCTTCCAGGGAATCACCGGGTCGCCCATGCCGCTCCAGCACCGCTTGAAGATCTCGATGGACTTCTCGGGATCGGTGCGGCTGCAAACCGCCCACATGACCTCGTTCAGGTCCCACACGTCGATGTCGTCGTCGACCACCACGACGTAGCGTCCCATGAAGGCGCCGCCGTGGCAGAAGGTGGCGATATGAGCGGCCTGTCTGGCGTGGCCGGGATATCGCTGCTTGATCGAAACGGCGATCAGAAGACGTGGCCCGCCCACCTCGTGGCACCAGACGCCCACGACGTCGGGAACGCCCGCCTTTTCCATCTCGTCGTGGATGATGGCGGACCTGATGATGTTCTGATGGACAGTGGGCGCGTTCACCGCCTTCTCGTGGAAATTGCCCAGGATGATGGGGTCGTTGCGATGATAGATGGCCTTCACCTCCATCACGGGCTCCTCGCGCGTGGAGCTGGCGTAGTAGCCCATCCACTCGCCAAAAGGACCCTCAGCGGCCCGTGCGTCCGGCAAGATCTCGCCCTCCAGGACGATCTCGGATCTGGCGGGGATGGGCAGCCCGGTCAACGGGCCCCTCATGACTTCGATAGGCTCGCCCTTGATGCCACCGGCGTAGTCGAACTCGCAGACGCCGTAGGGAACCTCGAGGGAGGCGGCCATAAATAGGACCGGGTCGTGGCCGATGGAGATGGCGACCGGGCAGGGCTTACCCTGCGCAAGGTACTTGTTGCGGTGGATAGAGCCGTGCTTACCGCGGGTGATGTAGGGAATGACGTGGTTGCGGTCGACCACCATCGTGCGATAGGTGCCGAAATTGACCCAGCCATCGTCGGGGTCGCGCGTGATTACCGCGGTGGCAGTGCCGATGTACCGTCCTCCATCTCTGGCGTGCCAGAACGGCGAAGGGAACTCCAACACGTTCACCTCGTCGCCCGTGTGAACGTTCTCCATAACCGGCCCGCCGTCCACCATCGTCGGCGGGACTAGGGAAAACTCCTTGAGCCTCTTGCGCCAGAGCGCCACGTAGTCTCGCTTGCCAAGATCATTGGGAAGACCCGACGTCAGAGCGATACGGTTGAAAGAGGCGAGAGGGTTGACCAAAATGCGATAACCGGCAGGATAGCTCGCCAGCCGGTCGAACAACAGCGTGGGACAGTTTTCGGTGGGGCTCGCCAGGGCGCACAGGGCTCCCACCTCGAGGTCCCAGTCGGCACCGTCGAAGCACTTGAGCTCCCTTAGCTCTGCCACCTGCTCGATCCAGTCTCTTAGATCGCGATAGCTCATCGAAAGCCCTCCGTTAGGATCCCGTGTAACCATAAAGAACGCAAAGGAAAGCCTTGCGCACTGCGCGTCCTTCGCGGTTCAAAGATATGCCACCGCGCAAGCCCTGTCACTTAGCGGAAGAGGGTTTCGCACCAGTAACCCTGGGGGTCAACAGCGATACCTCGAAAGGCAGGAAGCTCGTGGGATGGCGCGAGTATAGCACGGGCCGGGCTAGCTGTCAACAGAAACCTGGCCGACCCTCTGCATGCTAACGCTCGCGAGGTTGAGCCAGTTGTCCCAGGCTCTCTCGATCCTATCGGGCCTGGAGAGATCTCTCCCGAGAATTGCCACTTCTTCTTCGTCGAAATACCGCACACCCGACTCGCCGAGCGACCTGGCCTGGAGCTGGAGCCAGGCGGATTCGTCCAGGAAGCAGGCTCGGACCACGGCCTCCGGGACGCTCCTGCCGAGAACCACGTTCCCGTTGCCTCTGAGCAAGATGGCGTTACGATCGCCAAGTTGCTTCACCATTCCCTGTCCGATGACCTGGACGTCGCCGAGAATGGGTACGTCGAACACGGGCGCCTCGCCCATCAGGATGGCGCCCAAACTGTGCACCGGTCGAACGGACTCTTGTCTTACGCCGAAGATCTCACACCACTTGCTTTGCGTTCTGGCGATGGCGCTGACATCCGGCCGCGCTTTGTAGACCTCGGCGTGCAGAAACAGCTCGTTGGGAGCACCCTCCTTGGAACGCTTCGTCAGCTTGTTGCCGGCGAAATCTACTTCCTCGATATGCTCGGGTTGGACGAAGGCCAGGGCACCGCGAGTGGTGATGAGGAATTTTTCCTCGCCGGGAATCCTGGCGGAAAGGTGCCCAAAGCATTCGTTGAGGCCTTTGTGGGTGACGATTCTGCCACCCTGGCAAAGGAGTAATTTCAAGGTCTCGATTTGGTCGCTCACGATGTACCTCCAAAACTTGCTGGGCTAGCCTGGTTCGTGGATGCGAAGCCCCACACCTGCGGCTCAGGCTGCCCTCACCCTAACCCTCTCCCAGAGGGATAGGGGACTTTGGGGACGCCTCTTCCAGAGGGAGAGGTGACTGGCCTGCTGCTGGCTCGAGGGCGAACTGCACGGGAGCGGGCTTTTTTCCGTATGTTTCCGGTTTGACCGGATAGCGCCAGATGGGAATGTGCTCGACGCGGATGCTGGTGCCGTGTGGCTGGCGCCTGAGAACTAGCCACTTGAGCCAGTTGTCGTCATCGCGGTAGGGGTAGTCTTCACGGTAGTGCTCGCTGCGAGTCTCTTGCCGTTCCAGCGCCGGTTTGAAAACCAGCTCGGCACAGAGGACGTAGTTCCTGGCCTCGCAGGCCTTCACGAGCTCGTGGGGATTGGGAGCACTGAGCTCTGCGAGGGATTCCTGCACTTCCGCCAGTCGCGCCAGGGTTTTTCTTATTCTCCGCTCGTGCTTGAAGGTGCTGTATTCGGCGGGCACGGTGATCTCCATAACACGATCGAAGACATCGTCCGGTTTCAAGCCGAGCTTGCGCCTCATCGGCGCGAATGCCTCTTCGCGCAAAGCGCGAACCTGGTCGGAGCCAACGGGAATGCAGTCGGTTGCAGCGGCATAGCGGGCAGCGTTTTCGCCGGAGCGATAGCCCGACACGCAGCAATAGGCCAGGTTCAGGCCGCCCACGGCAAAGGTGCCGTGAGGAAGTACTTTGGTTGCACCGCCAGCACCGTACAGGCCCGGGATGTTCGATTCACAGCGGGTATTGACCCATATCCCGCCGTTGCCGGAGCTACTGAACACGCCGATGAAAGGCGTGAACTCGATCATCTGCTTGCGCGGGTCGATACCGGCTCGGTCGAACATGAGCATGGCACGAGGGACCACTCGGGCAAGCCGCTCGAATGCCTCCGGAGGGAAATGACGCATATCGCAGTAGATGGGACCACGACCTTCCAGGGCCTCCTTGCAAAAAGCCTGTGTTAGGATGTCTTTTTTGGAACGCTCCTTCAGCGCGGGGTCGTATCTCTCCATAAACCTGTCGCCCTGCGCGTTAACGAATTTCGCGCCCAGCCCCTGGAACATGTTGAGGCCGGCGA
Source organism: Chloroflexota bacterium (assembly GCA_016210495.1). Next base: position 115,458 of record JACQUC010000129.1, on the reverse strand, counting down.
ACCAGTACTTGCGCGCCCAACCCTGAAGGTGGCCGGCGGTGTTGAACTCCATGCCGACGAGGTCCGCGCCGGCGCGAAAGCCCATCGCGTAGCCATCCCCGGTGATGTTGTCTACGTAGTTGCCGCCACGCTTAGGGTGCACGCAGCCGGCCGCGACGATGGTCGCCTTGGCCTGAAAGACGTAGGGCTCGCCCGAGCGACAGTCGAAGCCCAGGGCTCCGACGACCTTCCCCTGGGTGGGATGCACGCCGTCTGAAGAAAGGAGGTCGGTTATCATTACCCGCTCGACAAGCCTCACTTTTCCGGCCAGGACCTGAGCGCGCATAGTTTCCATCAACTTCTTGCCGTGGAACATCAGAAAGCGGGTGTGCACGTGGGCTCGACCGATGCCGCGGGCGATATTGCCCTTCTCGTCTCTCTCGAACTCCGTTCCCCAAGTCTCCATTTCTCTGATGCGCTCGATCTGTTCTTCCAGCAGTATCTGCACCCAGTCCTGGTCGTTGAGGAAATCGCCTCGTTCGACGATTTCTCGCAGCCAAACCTGCAAATCGTCGCCGGGCAGTGGGGCGAGCATTACACCGGCGGCCGAGGTGCTGCAACCGCTGCGAGACACACGGGCCTTGTCCACCAGGACCACGTTGTCGACGAAGTCGGCGGCGCGAAGGGCCGCCCAGGTGCCGGCAAGACCACCGCCTATAATGAGGACGTCCGCCCGCATAACATTGTTGCTCTCGTCCCCTGCCATCCTAGAAACGCTCCTTTCAGTCTAGCGGGTTATTCCTTGTAGATTTGCTTTATGAAGCCACTGCTCTCAAGCCGCTTCATAAACTGCAGGTCCATAAATGCGTCCGGACTGGCGCCCTTCGCCTTGGGATTGGTGACAGCTACCTCCTCGATTGCCACCTCCATCGCCTCTCTGGTCGGATAAGGAATCTTCTCCACTGTTTCGGAGTATGACCTCCAGGTATCTTCCAGGGCTTCAGGGTCCTCGATCTTGGTGTATTCCTTAATGACCCGCATACTCAGATCTTTGTTCGTCTTGAAGATGTAGGTTCCCTCCACAATGGCGCGCAAGAAGTTCTCGACTTCAGGACCATTGCTCTGCATGAACTTCCGCGTGGTGCCGATGGTCGTCCCTGGGTACTGCATCCCGGCCTTGGCGATGTCCAGCAGTACCTTGAACCCCTCCTTACGGGCCACAACATTGGTCGGCGCAGACAAGGTGCCTCCGACGACAGCGCCGGTCTTCATTGCTGCCAAGATCTCCGGTGGTCCCCCAACTTGCACGATGGTCACGTCCTTCTCAGGATCCAGGCCAAGCTTTCTCACCGCGTAGCGAAGGGCGATGTCTGTCAGCGAGCCAAACCTGCTCATTCCCAGAGTCTTGCCTTTGAGATCGGCCGGACCATTGACGCTCGGGTGCACCATCAAGTAATTCAACACCGTATTGAACAGGCTGGCGACGATCTGGGCATCGTTCCCGCCCAAAGAGGCGGCGATCATCGGCACCGCTGAACCGTGCACTATGGGAACTTCTCCAGCGATCAAAGCCTGTATGGCTGTAGTAGTGCTCGATATGAACGTGAGGTCGACGTCCAGACCGTACTTCTCGAACAGCTTCTCTTGTTTCGCTATCCACACGGGCACGTAGTTACCGGACACGGCTGTATAGGCAACCTTGACCTTCATCAGAGTTTTAGGCTTGGGCGCCGCTGCCTGAGGCGGCGGGGTCGGCTTTACGGCTACGGGCGTAGCGACTGCTTTGGTCGCGGGTGTTGCCGGGGCGATTGTGGCAATGGGAGCTGGTGCCGACTTGGGCGGCGGGGTAGCGGTGGGCACCGCCGGCGCGGCGCAGGCAACTGCAACGAGTGCCGTGATCAGGATCGAAAGTAGCGCCATCTTTGTCGAGAGCATTTGATCCCCCTTTACCAAGGTGTGTCGTTCGTCCTCCACATTTTCAGGCTCCGTTGCCTGCAACTATACTGTAGGCCTGGCACTCTGTCAACACTCGCCAGACCGACTTGGAGGCCTTCCATTTTCTGTGTGTCTTGTCTTGACTTTGCCGGCGTGCTATAATCGCGCCACGAGCCGGGCGGGAAGCCCGGCTGGTCATGCTACATCTCGCCATGGAGCAGCCCCGGAGGAGCAAAGAACTTGAGCGTCGCCCTCAGACTCGACGACCTACCTCTGAGCAGGTTTCACTGGAAGGTATCGATAGTCACGGGAGTCGGCACTGCTCTGCGTGCCATGAACGTAGGCATCGTAACTTTCGTGCTGGCGAGCCTCGCCCAGGACTGGAAGCTTTCGCCTAAGGAGGTTGGCACATTAGGCAGCGTGAGCGTGGCCGGGATGGCCTTCGGCGTAGCGCTTATCGGTAGCTGGGGCGACAAGTACGGCCGGAGAACGATGTTCAACGTAGTGCTGCTCGTCTTCTCTGTGGGCTCCGCGCTGTGCGGCCTCGCGTGGAACTACCTCTCGCTGCTGCTATTTCGCTTGTTCACGGCTGTGACCCTCGGCGGGGGCTCGCCGATCAACATCACGATCGTTAGCGAGTTCTCGCCTTCCAGATACCGCGGTAGGATGCTGCTGGCACTGGAAACGTTTTGGGTGATCGGCTATTTCCTGGCGGCGCTGGTCGCGTATCTGGTGATTCCGACATGGGGATGGCGGGCGGCGTTCTTTGTCAGCGCACTGTCCCTCCTGTATTTGCCCATATCGCTGAAGATGCTGCCCGAGTCCCCGCGATTCCTGGTAAGCAAAGGCAGGAGAGACGAGGCAGAACGGGTGATCAGGCAGGCCGAGATCGAGTCCGGATTGAGCGCCACGGAGGTCGTCCCCGGCGAGAGCTCACAGGTGCGGCACTATCCTCGGGCCAGGCTGGCAGAGCTCTTCACGGGCTATAGAAGGCGGACGCTCTGCCTCTGGATCCTGTGGTTCACGATCAGCTACGTCTATTACGGTCTCTTTGTCTGGCTGCCTTCGTTGTTGGTGGATGCCGGCTTCACGCTGGCGAGCTCGTTCGAGTATGCGCTGGTGATAACGTTCGCACAGATTCCCGGCACGATCCTGGCCGGCGTCCTGGTTGACAAGGTGGGGCGCAAGAGGACCATCGTGCCCTTTCTCTTTTTGTGCGCGCTGGCGTCGTATTTCCTGGGGTTCGCCCGCTCCACGGAGGCGGTGCTGTTCTGGGGATCGGCCATGGCATTTTTCAACCTGGGGGCATGGGGCGTGATGACGGCTTACACCGCCGAGCTGTATCCCACGAGACTGCGCAGCACAGGCGTGGGCTGGGCCGGATCGTTCGGGCGGACGGGTGGAGTGCTGGCGCCGGTGGTGACGGGCTTTGTCCTGGGCACGTGGGGGGGCTCCTATGAGCTGGTGTTTGTCGTCTTTGCTCTCGTCTCCTTTGTTGCAGGGATGAACGTGGCGTTGTTGGGTGAGGAAACGGTTGGCAGAAGCCTAGAAGAGCTGAACAAATGAAGGGTCTGCGACAAACGGAGTTTACACCTTGGCTGTTGAGCCTTGTCTTTGGAGTTTGGATTTTGGTGATGTCGGGCGTCGCGGGGTTCTACGTGCCGGGAAGCGTACCGCCACCACCGATCGCCAGCACGGCAACTCCCAGGAGCGCGCAGCCAGTAGGCCCTGCATCGGGTGCGCAACAACCGCTAGTGGCGCCCAAGCCGCCGCCAGCCGCCACGCCGACTGGCGTGCAGGCGACACCCACCGCACGGACGCCGACGCCCGCGGGCACGCCACCCAGCAGCCCTACGCCCAAGGCGACGGCGACGCCCACGACCAGGATCCACGTGGTGGGACAGGGCGACACTCTTTCTGAAATAGCGGAGAAGTACGGCATCTCGACGCAGGCGCTGATGAGGGCGAACGGAATCACCGATCCGGATAAGCTGGCGGTCGGGGACAAGCTGACGATACCTGCGCCGTGAGCCCCAGTAGGGACGTTGCACGCAACGTCCCTACCTATTCATACCCGAGGCGTTCAATGTCGGCTTCGGAGAGGCCGAAGTGGTGGCCGACCTCGTGGATGATGGTGCGCCTGATCTCACGGCGCAAGGCAGCGCCTCGACGAAAGTCCTGGACGAGGTGCCGTCGAAACAGTACGATGCGGGCGGGCAGGGGGAAAGGGCCGGCTTCCAGACCCAGGGGTACGCCCTCGTACAGGCCGTACAGTATTTCACCTGGCTGGAGCCCGGTCTCGGCAAGCTGCTGGGATGAGGGCTCGTCGTCGACGATGACCGCGACGTTTTCCAGCCGCTGTTGGACCCATTCGGGAAGTCCGTCGAGGGCCCGCGCGACGTCGCGCTCGAAGGTCAGGTCCTGGCGTTGTAGCCTGCGATAGCGGTGCGGTCTTGTATCTCTCATCAGTTGCTCACCCCAAGGGGGAATTATACCAAAGTAGGGCAGGTTGACAAAGATAGGGGCGCTGCTATACTTAAGCTAGGAAAGTACTTTCTTTGGCAATAGAAGACGTAGTAAGGAGCGTGTTATGATTGCGTCCATCCGCTTATTCGCCACCGTTCTAATTGTCGCGTCGGTCCTGGCAGGTTGTCTTCAGCAGCCTGCGCCCGGCGTGAAGGAGGAACCCGGGCAGCCCAAGGCGGCTCAAGGAGAGAAAGGGGCAGCGACGACAGAAGCGCAGCCCAAGCGAGGTGGGAAGCTGACGGAGGCGTCCACTGCGGATATGGTCAGCTTCCATCCGTACAAGACCACCGACACTGCCTCGTCCGGCGGGCAGGGAATGGTCTACGCGGGAGGGCTCACGCAGCGAGATCCTAAGACGCTGGACATCGTTCCGGACATGTCGAAGGGCTGGACGATATCTGACGACAAGCTGACGTACACATTCACGCTGCGGGACGATCTGAAGTGGAGCGACGGCAAGCCACTGACCGCCGACGATTTCGCCTGGACTTTCGAGCAAGCAAACAACCCGGACAACAAGTTCCCGTATCGCGAGAACTTCGAGGAGATCCTTTCCTACAAGGCGCTCGATGCGAAGACGATCGAGGTGAAGGTTAAGGAGCCGCTGGTGGTGGCGCTGGAGATGGTGGACGCGGTTACGCCATTGCCGAAGCACGTTTGGGAGAAACTGGATTGGAACGACCCGAGCAAGAACCCCGAGATCATGGCGCCGAGCGTTGCCTCGGGACCGTTCAAGTTTCAGGAGTGGGTGAAGGACGACCACCAGACCTTCGCGGCCAACGATTCGTATTACAGAGGTCGACCGAACCTGGACGAAATGGTGATCCGGATCGTCCCCAGCCAGGCCGTGGCCTACCAGATGCTGAAGAGTGGCGAGGTGGACTACGCGGGGTTTACGCCCGCGGACTACAAAGAGGCTAAGACGCTGCCGAACGTCACGGTTTACGAATGGTGGCCGGCAGCGGCCACTTGGAGCTACATAGGGTTCAACATGCGCAACGCGGCGCTGAAAGACGCCAACGTTCGCTACGCCCTGTCGTACGCGGTGGATCGCAAAGCGATCGTGGACAGCGTGATGTATGGCCTTTCCGGGCCGACCTACGGGCCGTTCGTCCCATCGAGCTGGGTGTACAACCCGGATCTGCCCAAATACGAATACAGCCAGGCCAAGGCGAAAGAACTGCTGGCGCAGGCGGGCTACACTCCGGGGCGCGATGGTATTCTAGCCAAGAATGGCCAGCCGCTCAAGCTGAAGCTCCTGTTTGGTCCAAACACCAGCAAGGTACGCGAGCAGATCGCGACGATCGTTCAGCAGGCATTCAAGGACATCGGCGTCGATTTGACGATCCAGGGCCTCGAATGGGGAGCTTACCTTTCGGCGATGAAGACTGAGCCCTTCGACTGGGACCTCAACGTTGGTGGATGGCGCGCCACGGTCGAGCCCCACTGGATGTACCAGATCTGGAGCGAGAGCACGATTCCCGATCTGAACGCCGGCGCCTACGTGAACAAGCAGGTGGAGCAGCTCTTCCAGCAAGGCGCCAGGGAATTCGACCGCGACAAGCGCGTGAATATCTACCAGGGAATCCAGGCGGAGATCGCCAGGGACGCCCCGTACATATTCCTTACGGCGGACATGTCGTACCTCGGCATCAACAGCCGCATCGGGGGCATCGAGCCCACACCGCTGGGGATCGGATACAATCTCGAGGATTGGTACGTCAAGTAGTCGGCACGGCCAGTCAGATACAGGAGAACATTGGGGGCAGGTTTGAAACCTGCCCCCGTCATTCGGCCAATGCGCTCACCAGCGATCGCGCTGGTGGGACGTTGCGGGCTGGAAGCAACGGGGCAACCACGCAGGGTTGCTCCTACTGTGGCGAGGTCTGCTGGCGGGAACGATAAGCCTCTGGTATACTTGATGGTGAGGATAAAGCTAGAGTGATGGTAGGGGGCAGGTGGCTCGTTACGCGATAAGGCGCCTGATTCAGTCGTTCTTCCTGATTCTGGGCGTCACGATCATAACGTTCTTCATTCAGCGCGTGGCGCCCGGTGGCCCGGCGATGTTCTTCGAAGACCCCAAGATGAAGCCGGCGGATATTCGGGCGATTGAGGAGTCTTTCGGACTCCACGAGCCATGGCACATACAGTACGGCAAGTGGGTGTGGGGTGTAGCGCGCTTTGACTTTGGTCGCTCGTTCATCGACGGTCGCCCGGCAGTAGAAAAGATTGCCGAGCGCATGCCAGCGACGTTTCAATTGTCGCTGGCCTCCTTCCTGCTCGGCCTGCTGGGCATTCCTCTTGGTATCTACGCGGCTATGCGCAGAGGAAGCTGGGCCGACAACGTCATTCGCGTTCTTACGGTGGCGGGGAACGCGGTCCCGCACTGGTGGCTAGGCCTCATGATCCTCATCATCTCGGCATCCACCATCAAGATCTTTCCCCTCGGCGGCATGTACACGCTTGGGGCCGACAGCCTTCCGGACAGACTATGGCACCTGGCGTTGCCGGCGACGATCGGAGCAATGGGAGGCTGGATAACCTTCGCCCGGTTCATGCGGTCGGAGATACTGGAGGTCATCAGCCAAGACTATATCCGCACCGCTTTCGCCAAAGGGCTGACGCGGCAGACGGTGCTGACGCGGCACGCGCTACGCAACGCTCTCATACCCGTGGTGACAATCCTGGGCGGGTCGCTGTCTGGGTTCTTCTCCGGGGCAGTCCTCTTCGAGCAAACGTTCTCCTGGCCAGGCATGGGCCGCCTCGCGATCCAGGCCGCCTTCCAGCGGGACTATCCGGTGCTGATGGCTGAGACGGTGATATTCGCGTTGTTGATCATCCTTGGCAACCTGATCGCCGACCTGGCCTACGGCCTGGTCGATCCCCGGGTGAAAATCGAATGACGAACGAGGCATCGATCGCCGCGACGCTGCCGCGGCGCTCTGAAGGCTACTGGGGATCGACTTGGCGACGCCTGCGCCGAGATCGGATCTCGTTGGCGGCGCTGTTCCTCTTTGTCGCGATTTGTCTGCTGACGCTTTTCGCCTCGGTGCTCGCCTCCGAGATACTGCACACCGACGCGACGAGGCAGTACCTAAACCTGAGGTTTCTGCCACCAAGCCCGCAGAATTGGCTGGGGACCGACGAATACGGTCGGGATAACCTCACGCGTGTTCTGTTTGCGGGACGGGTGTCCCTGACGGTCGGCTTCACGGTGTCGGCGGTATCGCTCACCCTCGGCGTGGCAATGGGGTTGCTCAGCGGCTTCTACGGTGGGCTGGTAGACGACGTCATAAACGCCATTATCCAGACGATGTTCAACTTCCCCAGCTTCTTTCTGCTGATCCTGCTGTCGGTCACTTTCCGGCCGAACGTGTGGATGCTGGCCACTTTCATCGGGCTGATGGGCTGGATGGGTGTAGCACGGCAGGTCAGGGGCATGGTGCTGTCCGTCAAGCAGCGGGAGTACGTGGAGGCAGCCAGGACGATCGGCGCGAGCGACCTGCACATCATATTGCGGCACGTTCTGCCCAACGTCACTTCGATCATAATCGTGGTGACCGGCTTCGACATCGCGGGGTCGATCCTGGCGGAGAGCGGCCTGAGCTATCTCGGCCTGGGGGTGCAACCGCCGACGGCTAGCTGGGGCAACATGCTCAACGGCTCGCTGGACTACATACGATCGGCCTGGTGGCTGGTGGCCGCACCCGGATTCGCGATCTTCAGCACGGTGCTGGTCGTCTTCTTGCTCGCGGATGGCCTGCGCGACGCGTTGGATCCGTGGATGAAGTGAGGGTGACAAGGGCCGGGGGTCGGGGGGCTGCGGACCACGAGCCCCGGCCTATCGCTAGTGTATGATGGTCGCCATAGGCCATGAGTGTCGTAGGGGCAACCCTGTGTGGTTGCCCATTTCACTTCCAGGCCAACGACGTCGTATTCGACGATGCTCTACGCGAGCGCAATAAGGAGGAGCCGATGCCCCGTGAGTACCCGGAGCTGCCGGTAGTGGCCGTGGGCGTGGTCGTCGTGAGAGACGGCCAGGTGCTGATTATCAAAAGGGGCGCGGAGCCGGCCTACGGCAAGTGGAGCATTCCCGGGGGCATCGTCGAGCTAGGGGAGACGGTGCGGGAGGCGGCGCGCCGGGAAGTGGCGGAGGAATGCGGCATCGATGTCGAGATCGGCCAGGTGGTCGACGTCATCGACAGGGTGCTGCTGGATACCGAAGACCGCATCCAGTACCACTACGTGATAATCGACTTTCTTGGTAAGTGGAGGTCAGGCGAGCTGCATCCAGCCTCGGATGTTCTGGAAGCCCGAATGATCGACCCAAGGCTCCTGGATAGCTACGATCTTACCGTCGGCGCGGCGCAGGTCATCGAGAGGGCCGTGGAGCAGGCGGAACGCCTGGATTGTGCGTAGCTACTTCACCTGGGCGACGCCCGTGGCCAAGGCAAGGTGACGGCGCGTCTTGGAGAGACCGCCGTCTGGGGTAACAGCGTTGACTCCCAGCCCGCCACTACGGCAGGTACCGTGCCGCCAGGAGATGCGTCTGCGTGGCCCCCGAGCTGTTCCTAGTGGTCCCCACCGCCACGATTGTCCCGTCCAAGGGCTGAAGGGCAAGGCCGTTGGCGATACTCCTTTGTTGGGCTATGCCTGCCCCGGAGAAGCGAGTACGGAGCTTGCCGCCTACGCCAAAGGTGGCATCCAGGCCGAGCACGCCACTCACGTTGTACCGCGCCAGCGCGAACTCGGATCCTGCCGCGTCGAACAGGCCGGCCGGCGCCGCGCTGAGCCCAGCCACCACGATCTTAGTACCCTGGGGACCACCCGGCAGGACGACGACGGCGTTCGCCCCGTCCCGGCGGCCGTCAAAGTCTGTCACTACCACATCGTCCAGGGTGCCGTTGGCGAAAAAACGCGCCACGACGAAGTCGACTGGCCCAGTCATTAGAAAGTTACGGCCGACCACCATGATCCTACCGTCAGGCAGGAGAGCCAGCGCGGTCGCCACCACGTTGCCGAACGTGACTATCCGCGCCAGACCCTGTTGGCCGAAGCCGAGATCCAGGCTGCCATCGCTTTGGAAACGCGCCACCGCGAAAATGAACCCGAGGCCCTGAAATGACTGGAACGAGACAGCTACCACGATCTTGCCGTCGGGCTGGATCGCCACGTCGGTGGCTTGCTGACTGGCGCCGCTCGCAAAAACAAGGACGACTTTGCCGCCGATGCCAAACGTCGGATCCAGGGTGCCATTAAGATTATAGCGCGCCAGCGCGATGCGAAATACGTTTTGGTCACGCAAACGGCTCCCTCCCGCCGCGACAATCTTCCCATCGGACTGGCGGGCAACCGCGTTGGCCACATCATCGCCGCCGAAATCTGTGGTCACTCTGCCGTTGAGGCCGAAGGTGATGTCCAGGCTTCTATCAAACCCCCCAATCCCCAAATGGCGAGTGAGGGCGAAGTCATTCCGCTGCCCGGGGAATTGAGTCCTGCCGGCTGACACGATCTTGCCATCGGGCTGAATGAGCACGTCCCTCGCCTCGTCGGCAGAGGCCCCGCCTATATCGGTCGTCACCACCTCGCGACTAAATGTCGCATCTAATGTGCCATCGGGGTTGTAGCGCAGCAGGCCGAAGTCATTGCCGTCAAACGGCCCCTGCGCAGCGCCAGCCATTACGATCTTGCCGTCAGACTGGACGGCAACGGAGTTGCCTTGCACCGATCCCACAAGGTTGCGCAACGAAGTGGTGCTCACTATCCCGTCGCCGCCAAAGGACGTGTCCAGATCGCCAGGGGCGGCCTCGGCAACCACAGCCAATATTCCCCCACCTGCTACCGCCAATGTGCTCAGTACCACCGCCAGACTCACGATCGCGAATAAGATCCGCTTACCGTACATCTGCTATGAACTCCTTTCTACCTTCGTCCAGACTAAGAGTAGTCTGGTCACTGCCAGAGAAACCGCGCCACCGCAAAGTCCTGGTTGACGGAAGAACCGGGGGCGACAGGGATTGTGGCGCTGACCCCCACCAACACGATGCTCCGGTTGGGCGGGCCCACGGCAACCGCATGGGCAGCAAGGTCGGCGCCACCAATCCAGGCGTTGGTGGTCTTGCCGCCTAAGCCAAAATCGGCATCCAGAGTACCGTCGAGGTTGTAACGCGCCACTGCGAAAGCCGTCAAGTCAATCCGCGACCACCCCACCACCACGATCTTCTGTCCAATCCGTGGACCCGGGAACACCGGGAATGCCACGACGGCTACGCCGGTAGCCTCGTCCGGACCGCCAAAGTCCGTGGTCACCACGCCTGTCCCAGCGCCAAAGGTGGTGTCCAAGAGGCCGTTCGTGTCGAACCGCGCCACCACGAAATCAGGCCGCGTGCGAGTGCTCGTAGTACGGCCGGCCGCGACGATTTTACCGTCGAGCTGGAGAGCAACCGATCTAGCCTCCTCGTCGGAAGCGGTTCTGAACCACGTGATACCGCCGGTGCCAAAGGTCGTGTCCGGCCTCCCGTCAGCTTCAAAACGCGCCACCGCGAAATCGTGATCCAGGCGTTGCCCGGGTATGAACTGCTGCAAACGGACGGCCGTCACGATCTTGCCGTCGCCCTGGAGCACGACGTCGACGGCCTCCTCAAAGCCAAGACGAAAATTCACTATCGCCTTACCACCCTGGCCGAAGGTCGGATCCAGGTTGCCGTCCCTGGTATATCGCGCCAACTCGACGTCCTCCACATTTCCCCCGGCCACGACGATCTTCCCGTCGGGCTGGAGGGCAACCGCCCTCGCCACATCAGCAGGAGCCCTGATTATCCCAAAATCGGTCAGTTGTGTGCCGGTGCACGCGCCGGGAAGCAAACACGTGCCGAAGGTCGTGTCCAGCGTGCCATTACTGTTATAGCGTGCCAGCGCGAAGTCCGCCAGGCTGCTGTTCGCGTTCGCCGTGCCGACCACTACGATCTTGGCGTCGGGCTGGATGGCAACGTCGCTGGCTACCACATCGGGGAAACCGGGGAAGTCTGTCACCACTTTCCCGCCCGTTCCAAAACTGAAAAAATCCAAGAAGCCGCGGCTCTCGTAGCGTGCCAGCGCGAATCTCTCCCCATTATTTACCGAAGACCCAGCGACCACGATCTTGCCGTCAGACTGGATGGCCACTGCGTTGGCTTGGTCACTCCCCCCGAAGGTTTCTTGTATCAGGCCGTTCCGGCCAAAGGTTATGTCCAGGCCGCCGGGCAAAGCCTCGGCGACCATAGGCGTCAGCACGCTGCCGGGTAGCAGCAATAGTCCCAAAATAGAAACAGCACTCAGCGCAATCGCGAGTGCCCGCTTGGCGTTCATAAAGCAAACTCCTTTCTGTCCACTCACTGCCAGAGGTACCGTGCTACCACGAAGTTAGCCGGGCCGGGGGGTACCGTGCGAGCCGAGGACACCCCCACGGCGACCACGTTGTTGTTCGGCTGAAGGGCAGCGCCATTGGCGGCCAGATTAAAGCCAAAGAGCGAGGTCGTCACCGTGCCACCACGGCCAAATGTAGCATCCAGAGTGCCGTTGCTGTCGAAACGCGCCAGGGCAAAATGCGGCCCCCCCACTAATCGTGTGATGGCGGAGCCGGCCACTACGATCCTGAATCGAGATGGGAAGGGATCGCCTTTGGGCCTCTGTGGCTCTACGACGACAGCGGTAGCCGCCGCGTCCTGGCCAGGAAAGTCGACGATCGCCCTGCCACCCTGGCCAAAGGCAGTATCCACGGTGCCGTTGCTGTTGAACCGCCACACCAGGAACTCTTTGGGGAACACTCTTTGGCCACGGTCGAAGTTGCGTCCGACCGCCACGATCTTGCCACCGATATGGAAAGCAAGGGCGGAGGCCTCCTCGTTGGAAGGGCCACGGATCCGCGCCAGTCCCTGTGCGCCAAACGTGATGTCCGGGAGGCCGTTGCTCTCGAAACGCGCCACCGCGAAATCGAAATCGCCGCCGAACTCCACCGAGACGGAGACGACGATCTTGCCGTCGCTCTGCAGCACGACGTCAGTCGCCCCCTCATTCCCACCAAAGCTTTCCACGTTCTTGCCGTCCGCGCCGAAGGTCTGATCTGGGGTACCGTCGGCGTTGTAGCGCGCGATCGCGATGTCAGTATTGCCGAGGAATCGCCGCAAGCCCACCACCACGATCTTCCCATCGGGCTGGACGGCGGCCGCGTTGGCCTCAGCGATAGTACCGGGGCCAAAATCCGTCCGCACGAGGCCTCCGATGCCGAAGGTATTGTTCAGGGCGCCATCGCAGTTGTAGCGGGCCAGGGCGAAGCCGGCGGCGCTGACGCCGACCACCAGGATACGACCATCGGGCAGAAGGACCACGTCTCGAGCTGAGTCGCGGCTGAAGTTGTCGCCCGCGACGTTGGTCACCACCTTGCCACCCACGCCGAAGGTCGCGTCCAGGGTACCGTTGCTGTTGTACCGCGCGACCGCGAAGGTGCGCTTGAAACTCCGGGCAGCACGGGTGGAGCCCACCACGACGATCTTGCCGTCAGACTGCACGGCGACGGCCCCGGCTTCGTCGTCGGCTTCCGCGCCAAAATCGGTCCTAACTATGCCGCTGCCGCCAAACGCCCTGTCCAGGTCACCTGGAGCCGCCTCGGCCACCGGCACGACCAACATGCTCATTGCCAGCGCCAGACTCAGCGCAATGGCAAGGATCCGCCTGGCGTGGGCGAAGATCCTGGTGGCTTCCTCAAACAAACGTTTCAAAGCCGAGCGCTTGGCCTGAGGCTTAATGTGCTCATTCCTCATCTTAGCTCCTTAGCGATATCCAACGGTTGCGGCCCAGATTCGTCTCGCTGCACCGAATATACCCGTCGCCCACATTCCGGACCCACACCCATTGTTCAAAATCTGGGGAAATTTGGACTGCACAACCTGTGCCAAAGGGATCCCACAGCCGAAGCAAGACGGCCAAAATGAGGATGATGAACAGGGCGCATAGGAGCTACTGCTAATTTTCGGCGAACGTATTGACATCGCGCGCGGATGGTGCTAAAGATAAAGCCACAAAAGTGGTGGGCGGTGACAATGTCACATTCGAGCTTGGCAAAGGACGGAGTCCTTCGCGGTCCGCCTCAGGCGGGCTCGCGTCAACCCTCCAACTGGCGTGCTCCTGCCAAACGGGTTGACGGCGACCCCGATCTATCGGGGCGCCGAAGGACCCCGAGGGCCGGCCAAGCACGCGCGAGGGGCGTGGTTGGGAGAGTTGTCCCCTAGCCAAATGTGACGTCGCCGAATTGATCTGCGGTTTAGACCCCTCGTTGGCGCTCTGCCCAGGAGCACAATCAAAAGAAGGAGGCGAACACATGAAATCTCAACCCCGCGTGTACCCGTACATTTTCTCGGTGGTCTTGTCAGTCCTGTCATTGGTTGCGCTGTCGTGCGCGCAACCTGCCCCGCCAACGCCAACGCCAACGCCACCCCCTGCAGCCAAACCGGCGGCCACCGCGGCACCGGCGGTAGCTCCCGCCGCTCCGACGGCTACGGCGGCGCCGCAGGCTCCCAAGCCAAGCCAGGCGACGCCGGCGGCGGCGAAGCCGACGGAGATGACGCTTGTGCGGGCGGGGCACATAGGATCGGCCGCCGACGGGCCCACTTATATCGCGCTGGAAAAAGGGTACTTCAGGGAGCAGGGGATCAACCTCGAGCTGACCGTGATCGACACGGCGGCGAAGATGATGGTGCCGATGGCGGCGGGCCAGTTGGAGGTGGGCAGGGGCAGTCCCAACGCCGCCCTTTTCAATGCTATTACCCGCCAACTGCCCATCAAGGTCGTGGCAGACATCACCAGGATCGTCAATAACAATTATATCGTGCTCGCGGGCCGCAAGGACCTGATGGATAGTGGCGCCCTCAAGGACTACGCCGATCTGAAGGGCAAGAACGTCGTGATTATCAACAAGGCCACGGGGGCCGAGATCGAACTCGATCGGGCACTCAAGAAGGGTAACCTCACCCTCGGTGACGTCAACATAATCGAGCTGCCGTTCCCCGACCAGGCCGCCGCGCTGGCAAACAAGGCCGCAGACGTTGCGCAAATGATCGAGCCATTCGTCACCGTCGCACGAGAGAGGGGGATCGCGAGCATCTGGAAAGCTACCTACGACTTCGCTCCCGACCACCAACTGGCCGTGCTGATGTATGCGCCGCACTTTATGAAGGACAAGCCGGATGTGGCGAGGCGCTACATGGTCGCTTACGTGAAGGGGATCAGGGACTACAACGACGCTTTTCTGCGCAACAAAGGCAAGAGCGAGGTCATCCCGATCATGACCAAGTGGACGTCCATTAAGGATCCTGCGATGTTCGAAAAGATTACTCCCCAGGGGATAAACGACAACGGCTACGTGAACGCCAAGAGCATTATGGACGATCAGGACTGGTACATAGCAAAAGGCTACATCAAAGAGAAGTTCGCGGAGAAAGACCTCATCGACAACCAGTGGGTGGATTACGCGGTGCTGCAACTGGGAAGGAAGTAGGGGTCACGGGTAATCTGGTGACGTTGCATGCGACGTCACCAGATTGTCGTTCAGATCTCCACGCTCTGCCCGAATAAGGAGTTGCAGCACATCACCGCTACCGATTCCAGCCTCGAGGTGGGATATGGTGATACTCTTGCGGTGGTTGGGCCACCATGCCTGAAAGATGCCACACTATTACCCCGTGGTCATACTTCTTGTTAGAAAGCATAACACGACATGGAGCAGCGGTCAATATCATCTATTATCCAAGCGCTGGATGGCATGCTTGCGATGAGACGTTGTCGGCGTCGGCGCGGGCAACTAGGCATACAGCCATACAGGCGAAGCCATTGACAGATGCGTGGGACCGTGATATGATTGGCGGCGATCCGTTCGGCTATCCCGTTGGATGTCCCCTGTGCAATCTTGGATCGGGTCCGAGAGGCCCGTTTTTGGATACGCGTGCTGAGGTCGGGTTCCTTTTTCGTTTAGCTATGCCAAAAAAGAAAAGAATGGAGTGACGAGAGTGGCTAGAGCAGGAACACTAGTGCGTGCAGCTTTCAACGGGGAGGCGGGGTGGATCGCGGGTATCTTCGCGCTTCTCTTACTGGTGGCATGCGCGGCGCCAGCGCCGCCAACAGCCGTGCCCACGAAGGCGCCCGCGGCGCAACCGACGCAGGCTGCGCCGGCGGTGGCTACCAAGCCCGCCGAAAAAGCGGCGGAAAAGCCGGCGGCAAAGGCTACGGCGACGGCGCCAACCAAAGCGGCAATGCCTGCTCCCTTGAGCCCGGCTGTTAAGCTGAGAATAGGCAGTCTGGGCATCTCCGACGATGGACCGATCTTCCTGGGAACCGAGCGGGGCTACTTCAAGGAGCTCGGTCTCGAAGTCGACTGGGTACCTTTCGACGCATCTTCCAAGGTCATACCCGCCCTGGCGGCGGGCCAGTTGGAGATCGCGGGCGCCGGCACCACGGTTGCCCTGTTCAACTCCTTCGCCCGCGGTATCGGGATCAACGCCGCGGCGACCTCGGCGAAAACGGGCGCCGGACACCAGCACATCTCCCTGATGATTCGCAAGGACCTGGCCGATAAGGTGAAGGACTTCAAAGACCTCAAAGGGCTGAAGATCGGCGTCGTTTCGAACAATGGCCCAGCCTACCCGGAAATGGGCAAGATCCTGGCCAAGGCCGGGCTTTCCTTCAATGACGTCAACCTGGTTTATATGTTCTGGCCGGATCAGATGGCCGCCTTCGCCAACAAGGCCCTCGACGCCGGTATCGTCGTCGAGCCGTTTAGCACCCAGGCGCAAGAGCAAGGCCTAGCCGTCAACTGGAAATACGCCCACCCGGATTTCTACCCGGATCACCAGACCTCAGTTATGCTGTACGCGCCCCAGTTCATGGAGCGCCAGCCCGAGGCAGCCAGGAGGTTTTTGATCGCCTACATCCGGGGTATTCGCGACTACCTGGACGCCTTCGACAAGGGCGTGAACAAGGACGAAGTCATCAGGATAATGACCAAGTACACCAATGTCAAAGATGTCGCGCTATACAACAAGATGAAGGTCCCCGGATTCGACCGAAACGGGTACATTCTCACCCAGCACCTCAAGGACGACCAGGACTTCTTCGTGAGTCAGGGGCTGATCAATGCCAGCGAGAAGGCTAACATCGACAAGCTGGTGAACTACAGCTATCTGGAGTACGCTCTGGGTATCGTGGGCAAGGAGTAACGAGAGCGGGACCAGGCCTGGCAAGCTAAGTGAATGGCAAGGAGGCAAGGAGTTGAGACTTCTGGATCGTGGCGCTAACCGTTCCCTCGTCATCGCGCTCGTGGCGATCTCTTTGCTGGCATTGTCTTGTGTCCAGCCAGCCCAGCCGCCTCCCACGGCAACTCCACCGCCGCCACCTCCCGCCAAACCGGTGGCTACGACGGCGCCGCAGCCGGCTAAACCGGCGGCAGAGGCGACCAAGCCGGTGGCAAAGGACGCCGCGAAACCGACCCCACGGTCGAAGGATGTCGCCCTGGCCCCGTTGAGTCCACCCGTCAAGGTCAAGTATGGCAATCCGGGCCGCGACAGTGCTTCGGCGGTGTACGTAGCGCTTGAAAAGGGTTACTTCAAGGAGCAGGGGCTCGACTTAGAGCTTACGCCTTTTGACGCGTCCGGATCAGTAATCCCGCCGCTGGCGGCAGGGCAGCTAGACAGCGCCAACGCCGCGGTCACGGCAGCTCTGTTCAACGCAGTGGCGAGGGGCATAAGCGTAAGTGCGGTGGCAGATTCTGGACGGAATGCCACCGGACACGAATACAATACCCTCGCCGTGCGTCGCGACGTGGCGGAGCGGGTCAAAGACTTCAAAGACCTCAAGGGACTGAAAATCGCTATAGTCTCGAAGAACGGACCTGGCTACGTACAGATTGCCAAGGCTTTGGCGAAGGGGGGTCTTTCGCTAAAAGACGCCGACATCGTCACGATGCCGTTCCCCGATATGCTGGCAGCCTTCGCCAACAAAGCAATCGACGCGGGCATCCTTTCGGAGCCCTTTGCCACCCAGGGAGCAGAGCAGGGACTGTTCGTCAACTGGAAGAGCGCTCATCCGGACTTCTACCCAAATCACCAGGTCGGCGTTGTGATGTTTGCGCCGAATTTCACGCAGCGACAGCCAGAGGCAGCAAAGCGGTTCATAATCGCGTATATCAAAGGAATCCGGGCCTACGTCGACGGGTTTGATCGCAATGTGGGACTGGATGAAATCATCAGTATTCTAATGAAGCACACCCCGCTGAAGGACCCCGCCGTATACCGCAAGGTACGCAGCCCCGGCTTCGACCGCAACGGGTATATCTTCACACAGCACCTGATAGACGACCAGAACTTCTACGTCGAGCAGGGGCTGATAAAGCCGGACGAAAGAGCGGACGTCAGCAAGCTGGTCGACAACTCGTACGTGGAGTACGCGCTGAGCATCCTGGGCAAGCAGTAGCGAACGAGCTGAGTCTGGCCTTATCCCCGAGAAGCTAGACTTCGGCGCACGATTGCGGCGCTGCCCCGCCCCACCCCAGGCGGACAGGGAAGGGACGTCAGCCCCTGCGCTGGGCAGTTCGCCGTGGGAAGTAGCTAACCTGCAAAAGCCGTGCGCTACAGCGTCGGTAGGCCGTCGGCCTCTACCCCGATGTCGCCTCCAGTCAGCCACTGTGACGCGTCCGTCCTGGGTATGATGGGCAGGAGCAGGTAGGACGGGTTCCTGCGGTCGTGGTAAATATTGTGGCTGACCGTCGTCGCATTGGGCAAGTGGTAGACACCCCAGGCGGCGCGTAGCTCCATCAGATTGTCCTGGCTGCGAATCACCAGCTTCAGGCAGTGGCCCGCCCTGAAGACGTTGGCTATCGGGGTGAACTCTATCGCGTACTCGTAGACCTGACCCGGCACGACGGGTTCTGAGATCCTATGCGGGTGGTACGGCTTGTAGGGCTTGGATTTCACCGGGTCGAGCGCCCGGTGCGATGCCCTAAGGTAGCCGAGGCCCAGCAACGTCTCGTTGCCCGCGGGGTCGACGTCCTTCAAGTCCGCTATAAAGGTTGTGTCTTCGCTGTCGATTGCGGCGTGCAAGTAGAGAGTGACAGGCCCCGTAACGTCGGTATCCTCGGCAAACGGAGGGGTCTTGTACTCAACCGAGTAGACGTTGCTCGTGGTGAGCGCCGCCGGCTGCGTGAAGCCATCAGGAGGCTCTTCCGTAGCCGGCGCCTCCGCCAACATCCGGCCAAAAGAGCGCAAGTAAGCTTTTGTCCACCTGGTCCTGGCGAGCGGCCACTCGCTCTCGTAGCGCCACCTGTTGGCTCCCATCACGAACATCTTGATGGGAGGCTCGTCCATAATACCTGTGTCGACACCTTTGAGGTGATAGTCGAACCATCGCACCAGTTCGTCGTGGAACTCGTGAAACGGTCTGTCCAGGCCTCGGGGAGGGGATATGAGCAACCTCAATGGAGCTTTGAGCGCATCGTAGATCCTGAAGATCGGCCAGATGAAGCTTGGCGCCAACCACGGCGAGCCCGCGTAAACCGGGACCTTTATTCTGTCATACCTGCTGGAGGGAGACAGTTCGTCCCAAAACGGCCCGTCGTTTGGATTTAGCAAGAAATCGAAGAAGCTCGGGTCCGTCATCGGGTATCTGACAATGGAGTAGAACCGGCTGTTGTACCTCAGCTCCGGCCTATTCGCCGCTTCCTCGGTGAGGCGATCGATTTCCTCTTTCGAGCAGGTCTTGAGCATGATCGAGTTCACGTTGCCGCGGGTCAACCCGCTGTCGTTCATGTTGTGACCGCTGTAGGCAGCGTGCATCAAAGAAAAGAGGACACCGCCGTGATAGATCATGTCCCGATAGAGATCGCCAAAGATGTCGAAGGGAGTAATGGCCTTCAGATGGGGAGGCTGCTCCCCGGCCACCAGTAGCTGCGAGGCCGAGAAGATGCAGATGCCCATCATGCCGACGCTGCCGTTGCACCAGGGCTGTTCCGCGGCCCATTCGACGACGTCGTAGCCGTCCTGTGCCATCGAGCCAAAAATGCCGACGTACTCGCCCTCCGAGCGCCCAATGCCTCTGGGATCACAGGTGATGAAGACGTAACCACGCGACACCAGGTAATTTATGTCTCCCGCCTCGAGACATGCGTCGGTCATCGCCGAGCGATTCGGCTGCGGTGGTAGCCAGCGCGCCATCTCCTGCACGTCTTTACCAAACGGAGATATGGCAAGCAGCGCCGGGAATTTCTCTTGAGCGATGACGTCGGGCCGGAAGATATCGACTAAGACACGCACACCGTCGCGCATCGTGACAGGGATGTCTTTTTCCACGCTCACTTTGTAGACGGGTTTCGAGCACTTGTCGAGGTTCTTCACGTACCTGCTGTCGATATACTGGGACATAGATTCCTCCTCACCTGCGTTAGGATGACGTCTGAACCGCAGATTGACGCAGATTAAGGGATTACGCAGATTGCCGGATTAGCAAGATCCGTTTCTGCGAAATCCATTAATCTGCGTGATCTGTGGTTCGGACCGCTTCGGCGCGCTACGCACTGACGCAGTAGGGGCAGTCGCGCGGCGCGTCGTCGTTACGTATGGGTCGGTTGAGAAGCCCACATTGGTGCACGGCGTCCCGGTCCGGATGTACCTTGGCCTGATAGTGTGCACAGACATGGCAGGACCTGGCCAATACGGCCTCGCTGGGGCGCCGTAGCGAGCCAACAATGTCACGAAGAGAGTGCATCAGGATATCCTGGCGCTCGCCAGGGAGAGATTCGACTACGCGCTTGATCCTTACCTCCCAGGCGGCGATCTCGCGACGGATTTGCTCTCCATCGGCGGTAAGCATCAGGAGTGTGCTGCGGCGGTCGCGCGGATTCGGCACCCGAACGAGGAGCTTGCGGTGCACAAGGGCGTCGATAATACCGGTAGCCGTGGGTAGCGTAATGCCGTGGTTCCTGGCCAGCGCGCTGATGGTGCAGCTATCGGATGCGGCCTCCGAGACGAAGAGCAGCGTGCGAACCTGAGCCGGCGTCAGGTTCAGGTGCCTGACCTGGTGCTGCATCGAGCTGCGCACCGCCTGCGAGAGCCTAGCGAGGAGGTCAACGATCGTGTCACTTACACCTGCTCGCTGGTCGGCCATCTAAGGCCTCCTTCTAGTTCCGGTGAATCCCCGCAGGGACCCATCTGTCGGATTGCCCCCGTCGGCGTCTGTCCAGAATAGCGACGACACTCGAGTCTGCGACTGCGGGAAAGCCTCAACGGGCAACTCCCGTGAGGGGGGGTACACAGGGCTCCCCGTCGACCACAATTTCATCTGGCCGCGACACCCCGCCATTTTCAGGGGCACATAGTCTTTTAGCATATCTGGGATTGTTGTGCAACACCGCTGCCCACTGGTACTCCGCGTCCCAAACGGGGTCGGAGACCTCTTTGAGCCTCGCGGCGTATCTGTCCATCGACTCGGCGAGGTCCGTGATAATGCTTTCCGCGCCCTCATGGGTTGGGTACGCTCCGAACTTCTTCACCAGCTTTCTGAGCACCTGTGGGTGGTCGATGATTGGACAGGGCCGAAGAAGGTTGGCGCCGAATGGAGACGCCTGGCGCCAAGCTGTGAAGAAGTCGGACGCAAGCGCCTCTTTCAGTGAGGTGCTGTGCAGGTTGTCCACGGCGAAATGGGCGAACACGCACGGCTCGACGTCGCCCTTGTTGTTGATGTGCAGGTACCGTCTGCCGGCCGACAGGCATCCCTCCGAGAGAGGGCCATCGTTCCAGAAGTCGCCGATCAACATGGGCTTGACTTTCCGAATCTCGTTGATCCATACACGCAACTGCATCCGCTGCTCAGGCGTGGGCTGAAGATCCATGTCCGGACCACGACCGATGGGGACGTAGGTGAAGTACCAGCCGTACCCTGCACCCTTCTCGATCATCAAGTCCACGAACTCGTCGCTGGTGACAGCATCGAAATTCTGGCGAGTGACGGTGACGGAAAACGCGAAGAGGGCGTGAGCCTTGCGCAAGATGTCCATGGCGCGTATCGCTCTATCGAAACCGCCATCGCCCCGACGCATATCGGTCTCCTTTTTGAAACCCTCGATGCTCACGGCCGGCACCGTATTGCCCATGTCGACGATTCGTCTGGCTACCTCGTCGGTCAACAGGTGGCCACTGGTGTAGAACTGGAAAGCGCAATCGTCGAATTTTTTGAGCACGTCGAGAAGTGGCTCATAGATCAAGGGCTCGCCCCCGACGACGATGAAGAACCTTGTGCCCAGCTCACGGGCCTCAGAAATGACTCGCTCAAACAGCCACGCAGGCATATCGTCTTTCTTGGTGTAGTTGCCGGCGTAGCAGCCGACGCATCTAAGATTGCAGCGCATAGTGGGGCTGATAACCACACAAGCCGGCGATGAAGCCTCGCGACCGTCGGGTAGCTTGTGTACCACTGAGCTATCGTGGAAAAGAATGCTGGAAATAAACCGCGCTAGATACTTGCGGCGCACCTTGGGGTCGACGGACGTCAACACGCGCTTTATCAGTTCGGGTCCCGGGCTACCCGGCGACAAGTAATTCTCCACCCACCTGGCCACCATCAAGCCGGTTTCGTTCTTGGCCTGGGACTTGAAGAGTTGCGCGATATGGACGTAGCGCTGCTCGGATGCGTGACCAAGTAAGCCGAGCGCCTCACCCAAGGCGTATTCGAAAACACGCTCCTTCGTCTTTTGGATCAGGGACTTACCTCGATCCAAAATGCCTCCAGCCTTTTTGCCGCTGCTCTGCCCTGAAACATCCTTCACGGCGGTTGCCATACTTTCCTCCTCAAGTGCAAAGATTTCATCCCCTAGGTCTTGTCGACGGCGTGGCGCTGCCACGCGCTTGCTCTACATAGGCTCCCCCCAAGTGGTACAGCGGTGTCGGACTGGTTTGTCAGCGACTGGTCGATCACACCTGGCATAGAATGACGACTGTCACCCTGAGTCCTTCCGCTGAAGGACGAAGGGTCTCGACCTTCGTGTGCCGAGATTCTCCGTCCTTCTGCGGAGGACTCAGTAGTGACACCCATCGCTTCCGCTGTGATCGACTACCAGTTTTCGGTACGAAAATGAAAACGGGGTGCGCCCCCAGCCCAGGGCGAAGAGACCTCGCGCATGTAAGGTGTCCCAGTTATTAGGATACCTTAGTAAGATTATATCGGCAGGTAGCCACCTTGTCAAGAGGTATGTGAGTTTGTTCTCCTATTTGGCACCTCTTGCACTGTGTGATAAACTAGAGATATCAAATGATGCGTGCGTTTTTGGCTCTTGTCACAGGGGCTGGGGGGAGCCGTCCGGCAGGGCGGCTGGGGTCAAGAATGAAGCGACGCGGCTCGAGATGTGAGTTGGCTCACGGGCGAAGGAGCGCCTCAGCAACGATAGTCACGAGCATTTCGCGAGTCAGAACGAGTGATTGAGTTAAGGTCCTCTCGCCATCGCCGGTGAGAGGATCGGCTCTTTTTTGTAAGAGGCGGTGAATGGGATGAAATCTACCTGGAAGCGCTATGAGGAGGAACCCATAGGACGCATCGTGGTCGACGAGGACAGATGCAAGGGCTGCGAGATATGCATCAGCGTTTGCCCCAAAAAGGTGATCACCCAGGCAAATCATTTCAATCGGCTTGGCTATCATCCCGCCACTATGATCGCGGGCGATTTCCACGTTCCCGCTGATTCCAAACACCCCTTCTATTCGTGGCGCAGGACGCCAGGTCACCACAACGATCACAACCAATGCACAGGTTGCACGATCTGCGCGCGAATGTGCCCGGACGCGGCGATAACTGTATTCAAAGTGAGGCAGCGATGAAAGAGAAGTTGCTGATGAAGGGGAACGAGGCGATTGGGGAAGGGGCGATACGGGCAGGGTGCCAGGCCTATTTCGGCTATCCGATTACCCCGCAAACCGAGCTGCTGGAGTACATGTCCCACCGGATGCCAGAACTGGGGCGCATCTTCATCCAGGCGGAGAGCGAGATCGCGGCGATCAACATGTGCTATGGCGCGGCGGCGGCGGGCGCCCGTGTGATGACCTCGTCCAGCAGTCCGGGGATAAGCTTGAAGCAGGAGGGAATCTCCTACATGGCCGGGGCGGAGCTGCCCTGCGTCGTGGTTAACGTGGTGCGCGGCGGACCGGGACTGGGTAACGTAGCCCCGGCGCAGGGCGATTACTTCCAGGCCACCAGGGGTGGAGGCCACGGGGACTATCGCACCATCGTGCTGGCACCGGCTTCGGTGCAGGAGGCGATGGACCTCACCTCGCTGGCCTTCGACCTCGCCGATAGGTATCGCAACCCGGTGATGGTGCTGGCCGACGGCCTGATCGGGCAGACGATGGAAGCCGTCGAATTACATCACTGGAAACCGAAACTGGTGGAGAAGCCCTGGGCCCTGACTGGCGCCCAGCGTCGTGCAAAGAACGTAGTCAAATCGATCTGTCTGCAACCGGAAGTGATGGAGCAACACGTTCAGAGGCTTCAGGAGAAGTACGCCCGGATGCGCGATGAGGAGGTGCGCTACGCGGAGTACTTGTTGGACGATGCGGAGGTAGTGCTCGTCGCATACGGCACGTCCAGCCGCGTGTGCCGCAGCGCGGTCAAGCTCGCGCGAGCGGAAGGCATCGCCGTGGGGCTTTTCCGACCGATTTCGCTCTTTCCGTTCCCTTACGAGCAGTTAGGCAGCGTTGCTCAAAAGGCGAACCTGCTGATTTCCGTGGAGCTGTCGGCCGGACAGATGATCGAGGACGTCAGGCTGGCGGCAAACGGCGTGGCGCCGGTCGAGCTGATCAGTCGGTTGGGCGGCATGGTCTTCTCGCCGGAAGAGGTGGCGGAGGCGGTGGCGCGACTCGCCGGCAACAGTGGGAGGCATTAGGCATCTCTTGGTGCAGGATGGTTGCGACGGCCTGTAGGGACGTTGCATGCAACGTCCCTACAGGCAGCGCAGAGGGTTGCATCTTGCACCACAAACCAGATTGGGAGCGACGAAATGCAGGTTGAAACCGATATCCTCGAAGAAGAACTGGTGTTCGAGCGGCCCAAATCCCTTTCGACCAACAAGACGCACTACTGTCCCGGCTGCACGCACGGGATAATCCACCGACTTCTCGCCGAGGTCATCGACGAGCTGGATGTCTGCAAGGAAGTCATCGGCGTGTTTCCCATCGGCTGCGCCGTCTTCGGCTACGACTATTTCAACTTCGACGCCAGCGAGGCCGCGCACGGTCGAGCGCCGGCGGTCGCCACCGGCATTAAGCGCATGCATCCCAACAGGATCGTCTTTACCTATCAGGGGGACGGCGACCTTGCCGCCATCGGCACGGCGGAAATCATGCACGTGGCGGCCAGAGGTGAGAACATCACGACGATTTTCGTGAACAACGCTGTCTACGGCATGACGGGCGGCCAGATGGCGCCAACGACGCTGCCAGGCCAGCGCACCAGCTCCACGTGGCAGGGACGCGACGTGAAGGTAGCCGGCCACCCGATTCGAGTGTCGGAAATGCTGGCCACTCAGGATGGCGCCGCGTACATCGCCCGCGTGGCCGTCAACACCCCGGCCAACGTCGGGAGGACGAAGTCGGCGATCAAGAGGGCCTTCAGGGTGCAGCAGGCGAAGCTGGGTTTTGCCCTGGTCGAGGTTCTCAGCGCGTGCCCGGTCGGCTGGGGCATGACTCCCAAGGAGGCGCTGGCCTGGATTACGGAGCATATGATAGCGCATTATCCGCTGGGGGAGTACAAGGTCAGCGAGCAAGTGAAAGACCTGCTTCGTTGAGGGGGTACCAAATGCACGAGGAGATAATCATCGCGGGATTCGGGGGCCAGGGCGTGTTGTTCGCCGGACAGTTGCTGGCCTACGCCGGCTTGCACGAGGGCAAGCAGGTGGCCTGGGTGCCTTCCTACGGGCCGGAGATGCGCGGGGGAACGGCGCACGTGACGGTCATCATCTCCGAGGAGGAGATCGGCTCGCTGGTGGTGGCGAGGCCTACTATCGCGGTGGCGATGAACCTGCCCTCGCTGGAGCGTTACGAGCCGGCGGTGAAGCCTGGAGGCATCCTGGCCGTAAACAGCTCGCTGGCACCCGACCAGCCGAAAAGGGCAGACGTGCTGAATCTGGTGGTGCCGGCCAGCGACATCGCCTCGGAGGTGGGCAACGTTCGGCTGGCGGCCATGGTCATAATCGGCGCCGTGCTGGCGGCCAGACCGTTCGTTTCCCTGGAGTCGGCGACGGAGGCGCTGAAGAAGGTGCTGCCGGACCGGCGGGGGCGGCTGCTGGAGTTGAACGCGACGGCGTTGAGGAGGGGAGCACAGAAAGTTGAGCGGCTGGAAGCAGCCTGATATGATATTGCGTGAAAGGATTGTGACCGGCCTTGGCTGAGCAATTTGAGGTAAGGGATTATGGAGAAAGCTAAGAGGCCACGGCCGAGGCGCAAGCCAGATCTGCTGACTGAGTACGATTTCAGCGAAGGTGTGCGCGGAAAGTACGCGGAGCGTTACGCCGCGGGCAGCAACGTTGTGGTACTATCACCCGACGTGGCCGAGATGTTTCCCGACTCGGATTCGGTGAACGAGGTGCTGCGAGCGCTCGGCAAGTTAATTCGAAGGCAGGCTAAGAAGACGCCAGCTTGAGGCGGGCATGCCAATGGACGCAGGGGTGTTCCCCAACCCTGATCAGGGACGCGACTGCTTGTGCCGACTGAGAGCGGACGAGAGCGACGCCTGCCCCTGCCTCCGCGTCTTGCCGCGGCGATGCGCTCCGGCGTGCGTACCGGAATAACGTGGATCGGGATGCCCTCCTCGACGTTTAAGTCGACGACGCGATCAATCACTAGATCGCCGACCTCGTCGGGATCGTCCACATCGACAATTGTCGTCAAATGAATACTATTGCGGTCCTCCGGACTGCGCGATAGCTCAAATGCGGCGGTAGGGTACTTCTGGCGAATTATGTCCTCTAATTGGGTGACTGCTTCCAGTGTCTTCTCGTCCAAGATCAACGGCTGTTCCTGACTATTATTCATCCAGCGCTCCCTCGTCGCGGCCTGACAGTCTCGACAAATGTTTCTGTTCTGCCTACTGCTCTGGCAGCACGAACCGATGTGATGTCGTCCCTTCGATAGTCTGCCACCTGACGCAAGCGATAGTTCTGCTCCAACGTGTTCCTCAAATCCGTCGGATAGATCTTGCGTCTGTTGATCAGTTCCCCGATGAATCGAGCCTGGACCAAATCATGTCCCCATTGCCTAGAGGCGTCGACGCAGATCATTCCTCGACTGCCCGCATCAGGTCGCGAATGCGCTCATCGCGGGACTGGTTGAGCAGCTCCCACGATTCGGGGGTGAGTGTTCCGTGCCTGGCAGCAATCGCGGCGCTGAGGCGCTCGAGTTCTGCCAGGGCTTGCAGGCCCCGTCGTTTGTCCTCCTTCGTCAGCAGGCGCAATCACCATCTGGCTGGACTGCATCGTACGGCCTCGGTGCGGAAGTCGGGCCGGGCGCGGGGCGACGAGCCTAGCCAGATCGAATGCTCTCACGCCGATCCGCTTGTCGCCCAGGCGGTAGGCCGGCAGACGTCCGCGGTCGATCCAACACCGAATGGTCGATGGATGAACCGACAGGTGCTCCGCAGCTTGCACGACCGTTAGGTATGGTTCGGCGAATGGTTGGCGCGATTTCTTGCTCGTATGTGAGCATACAATAGCACACACCTAGCCCGATAACAAGCTTTGGGCCTTCAAGCCCACTAACGCTGGCCTATGCCCTGAAAAATGTCCCTCCAATCTGCCTGTACGTAGTCGTACGTAGAGCAAGTACGTACCGGTTTTTGAGGGTTTGTACGTAGAAAAATACGTACAAACCCGGATGACAAGCCGCTTTTCAGTAATCATACTATCATGGGTGGAATGTGACCACTGTGGAAAACTCGTTGTTTTTGGAAGACTGCTACGTGAGGGAGGTTCGTCGATGACAAGAGGAAGAGCGGACCCAATGGTCTCCGATGCCATCAAGCACGCCTTGATCGCCGACATGATCCAGGAGCTAGAAAGCGACGAGGATCCGCAACGGGCGCTGCGTAAGGCGCTGCTTTGCCTGATAGACGTCGTGCAGGCCGATGTGCCAGAGGTAGTAAGCCCCTTTATCACTTATCTTCTGACGGAGTTTGCTCCTTTGAGCGCTTACTTCAAAGATGACCTTCACCCGTTCGTCCACGGAGAGGAAGTACAGCGCTCGTTGATCGTCGACGATAAGGTGGGACTGCTACGGGTCTGGCTGGGAGGTAGCTTCTAGGGCTGGACTACTATTAGTCCGGTTCCCATTCTTCCTCTTCCTGGCCCCTGCTAGGTTGAGGAATGGTGGGAACTACGTCAGCGCGGCGCCTGCGCTTCGTGACGTCAATGGCCTGGATGGCCTGACGGTAGGCGCTGGTGACGCTGTGAATGGTCTGCTTGTCGCTGCCCGTGACGGTGGCGTCGACGATGAGTCCCTCGACGCCGATCTCGAAGAGGCTCGCGATATCCTTTGGCTCGATGCCGCGCTCTCCTCGCACCACCACCGGCTTGTTCAGGACCATCGACAGGGCTTTTAGATAGAGCGCCTCGCGCACGCCGAAAGGCTTGCTGAATCCCTCCGGGGTGACGATGGACGCTTGGATGCAGTCCACAGGTAGCTCGTTCAGAGCCCTGATGACGTTCCAATCGTCGGCATAGTCGAGGGCAAGCATCTTGCCGATCTCCGAGACGAACAGCACGGCGGGCGAGTCGTGAGCGGAGACGCTGACGAAGTCGAATCCGATGGTTTTCATTGCCTCCAACTGCTTCGCGCCCAGCCCGTTCGATCCCTGCGGCAACACGCCACAGGGGCAATCGCCGGCCGCGGCTATTACCCCGCGCAGGATCGGTTCCTCTCCTTCGACGTCTGCCTGGGTGCTAATACGCACCACGAGTGCATCTGCCCCTCCCTGGACGGCGGCCTTGACAAGCTCCGGGGCAGCTTCGGAAAGGGCGACGACCAGCAATAGGGCGGGAGGAGCGACGGCGGCCTTGGGAAGAAAGCCAACCTTCCCGACCGGGCCAACGGAGACCTGTCGCAATTTCTCGGCGAGCTTACTTTTGGGAGTGTTGTCTCGTGACATTTCAAGTCCTTTCTTGACGGGCCTATCCAAGATAGCGAACGGCCACGCGCAGGCTGAAGCCTGTGGCTACAAGCGACGGTGCAAGGTGCCGCCACTCGGCAAGCCGATTTTGAAAAGGCCCGTGCGTTTGTTGCGTCTCGCATTGCGCGATGGCGTTGTTTTTGATAAACTTGAGCCAGATGCGGTATGGGCGGGGCGCCTCGTAGTCCGCAAGCGTGGCCGCTCGGCAGATTGTTTCTCTTCGTAGGCGAAAAAGGAGGCCCTGTTATGATACCGGGCATAGGCCCCTGGGAACTGCTCATCGTTCTTTTGATCGTGGTTGTGATTTTCGGTGCCGGCAGATTGGGTGATATTGGCGGTGCCTTGGGCAAAGGCATCCGCGAGTTTCGGCACAACGTAAAGGACGAAACCGACCCAACGGCCCCGAAAGACGCGAAGGAATAGAGCCAGTCGTCACAAGCGATGCGCTTTACCGCGTTGGGGAACCTCACGTGTAGACCTCTGGCTTGAGCACGCAGATGAAGGGCAGGTTGCGATACCTCTGCGCGTAGTCCAGCCCGTAGCCCACCACGAACTTGTCCGGCAGGTCGAAGCCTCTGTACCTCAACTCGATGTCCACCAGTCGACGCGCAGGCTTATCAAGAAGAGTGCCAACTTCCAGACTAACGGGATGCCTGCCACGAAGGATGCGCAGGATGTAGCGCAAGGTTAGGCCCGTGTCGATTATGTCCTCGATGACCAGGACATGACGCCCCTCGATGCTGTGGTCAAGGTCCTTCAGAATGCGCACGACGCCGCTCGTGCGCGTGGCAGGTCCATAGCTGCTGACGGCGATGAAATCCAGGGTGATGGGAATGGAGATGGCGCGGAGCAAATCGGCTATCAGCAGCGCGCTACCCTTGAGGACGCCGACGAGCAGCGGTACCCTGCCCTGGTAATCGCGGGAAATCGCGGCGCCCAACTCCCTGATCTTGGACTGAATCTCCTCCTCCGTAATCAGGACCTCGCCGATATCCGGTTCCATAGAGGTCAGCATAGTGGGCATGCCCTCATTCAGGACGTTCAGCATAGAGTATGTCACCCCCCTGGTAATTTGTCAAATCAATTGTTGACAGGGCCAGACCTGTGTATTATATTTGGTATGTCGTCTGGCGGACGCTATGCCGATAAGTGATATGTTCAACCTTTACATAGGCCGCCGGCACATGGTATAATGCCGCTACTGGCACACCCGTCAGTAGCTGAAGGGGGTACTTAACCGAGCGAAGTCGCCGTTCCAGAACCGGCTTTGTTCCGAGACCGGGCAGCGGGGCCGATGTAACGACGAGGTGTTATCGGCCGAAGCCCTACGCGACAGCAGCTTCTACGACAAGCTCAGGGAGGAAAACGAATGTCCAAAGCTATCGCGACGGCAGCGATAAGGGGTGCTCAGGCCATTGTGGCGCAAGCCGAGCAACAGATCAATGACGCAATCGCCAAGTATGGCACCGAGAGACCCGTTGCCTTCACCAACACCGCCTACTATCTACCCACTATTTATGGCCTCACCGGCCACAAGATCGAGAAACTGGGCGACATGTTGCCCACACTGGAACACTGCAAGAACCTCGTGCCGCCAGTTCCGTCGGATCGCCTCTGGCTCCCCTACCTCGGCAACGCCCTTGACGCGGGCTTGGCCACGCTGATGGCCGAGGAGCTCGTCGAAGGCGTCCGCTCGGTCGATGGTAGCTGGCCAGAGAAGGCACCCTGGGGAACCTATAACGGACCCATAGACGACGTTCAGTTGCGAGCGTGGGGCATTCAGCTCGTGGACGGTCGTATGCCCGGCTTTGCCGCCATCGTCGGAACGGCGAAGAGCACCGAGGTTGCCGTCAAGATCGTCCGGGAACTCCAAGCCCGCGGCATTCTGATCTTCCTGAGCAGCAGGTCGGATGAGAGAGATGGGAAGAAGACGATCACCGACCAGTTGGTGGAGGCAGGCGTGCAGTTGGGGTACGATACGTACACCGTGCCGTTTGGCTCAGATACCATCTCCACAGTACACGCGCTCGGCTTCGCGATGCGCTCCGCACTCACCTTTGGTGGTGTCAAGCCAGGGCAGGGCGAAGCGGCCCTGCTGTACAACAAGTACCGCACGATGGCGTTCGCGCTGGCCCTCGGTGAAATCGACGATTTGAAGTACGCGACGGCGGCAGGTGCGGTTAGCTTCGGTTTTCCGGCCATCGCCGACACGCGCATCCCGAACATCTACCCCAACGGCCTGACGATTTACGAGGCCGTGGTGAGCATGCCTTTCGACGAGATCCCCGGCGAGAACGACCTCGAGCGCGCTGAGAAACTGGTGCAGCGGTGTATCGAGGTGCGCGGTCTCAGAATCAAGGTGACCAAGATGCCCATCCCGGTGGCTTACGGGTCGGCCTTCGAAGGCGAGCGCGTGCGCAAGGAGCAACTTCGGGTGGAGTTTGGCGGCAAGCGGTCCACCTGCTTCGAGTTCCTGCGCATGCGGGATTCCGAGGAGGTCGAGGACGGCAAGATCACGCTGGAGGGCCCGGACCTGGACGAAGTACCCGACGGCAGCGCGATGCCGCTGGGCATCGTCCTCGACGTGGCCGGGCGCAAGATGGAGAAGGATTTCGAGCCGGTGCTCGAGCGCCAGATCCACCATTTCGTCAACGGCGCGGAAGGTGTCCAGCACATCGGACAGCGCGACATCACCTGGATTCGCATCGCCAAGGGATCCGCGGACAAGGGCTTCCGCCTGAAGCACATCGGCGAGATACTGCGCGCGAGGATGCTCGGCGAGTTCTCCGCCATCATCCAGAAAGTGCAGGTCAGGCTGTATACAGACCCCGCCAAAGTAGAAGAAATGCTGAGGGTAGCGCGCCAGGCCTACAACGAGCGCAACGTTCGCCTGGCCGATATGACCGACGAATCGGTCGATACCTTCTACTCCTGCACTCTCTGCCAGAGCTTCGCGCCCAACCACGTCTGCGTAGTGGCTCCGGAGCGACTGGGGCTCTGCGGAGCGTACAACTGGCTGGACTGCAAGGCCTCTTTTGAGATCAACCCGACCGGCCCCAACAAGCCCATTGCTAAGGGGCGGCTGCTCGATCCGGCCAACGGCATCTACGATGGGGCCAACGAGTTCGTCTACAACAACTCCGGCCGCAACGTCGAGCAGGTCAGTATGTACTCCATAATGACGTACCCGATGACTTCGTGCGGCTGCTTCGAGTGCATCGCTATGATCGTGCCGGAGGCCAACGGCGTGATGGTCGTCTCTCGGGAGGACTCGAGCATGACTCCCGTGGGAATGACTTTCTCGACTCTCGCCGGTATGGCAGGCGGTGGTCTACAGACCCCTGGGGTGATGGGTCACGGCAAGTTCTTCTTGACGAGCAAGAAGTTCCTGGCCGCAGAGGGTGGCTTGAAGCGGGTCGTGTGGATGTCTTCACTACTTAAGGAAGCGATGGCCGAGGAGCTCAAGTCTGCGGCGGAGCGCGCAGGTGAGCCCGATTTGTTGGACAAGATCGCCGACGAGCGTGACGCGACCACCGTGGAAGACCTGATGGTCTTCCTGGAAGAGAAAGGTCATCCGGCGCTGACGATGGACCCGATAATGTAGTCAGCCGAGGAATTCACAAAGGAGTATCGAACGTACCAGACAGAACCGCCGACAGAGCATCCGCAATGTCGGCGGTTAAGGCGCGCGGACCCGAACAAGAACCTAGGCAAGCCATAGAACGATATTTGTCGTGGCCTGAGCAACGGCGCCTGGCACTGGGCCACGAAGAGAGATGCGCTGCAAGCGAAAGGAGAAAGACTAGTGCCAGTCACAGTGGAAAAACCAGTAGAGAAGTGGACGGGCAAGGTGCGCGAGGTGACGCTGGGCGCGACGAAGGCCCAGGGCGGGACCCGCAGCAGCACCATTACCGTTGGGGGAGAAACCACGCTACCGTTCCTGCACTTCGAGGGCTCCATACCCAACCGGCCGGTCATTGCCCTCCAGGTTCAAGACGTCGAGCCCGTGGATTGGTCGCCCGTGCTGCGACAAGAATGGGGGGCCGCTACCAAAGACGTTACGGCCTGGGCACAGAAGGCAGTGGAGCTGGGTGCCGACCTCATCGCGCTGAACCTGCGTAGCACCCATCCGGACAGTGGCAATCGCAGCGCCGACGACGCGGCGGCGACGGTCAAGAGTGTGCTGGAAGCCGTGGGCGTGCCGCTGATAGTATACGGGCCTGGCGTCCCAGACAAAGATAACGAGGTGCTGGTGCGAGTAGCGGAAGTCACGGCGGGTGAGCGCCTGGCTTTTGGCCTGTGCGAGCAAAACAACTACCGCACCATCGTGGCGGGTTCTCTCGCCAACGGGCACGTGGCTATCGCGCGCGCACCGATCGACGTCAACATCCAGAAGCAGCTCAACATTCTGATCAGCGACATGGGCCTGCCTCTCGACCGAGTCTTGATGGACCCGACGACCGGCGCCCTGGGCTACGGTCTGGAGTACAGTTATTCCGTGTTGGAGCGCTTGCGCCTATCGGCGTTGCAGGGAGACGGCATGACGCAACTGCCGATTATCTGCACGGTCGGCGAGGAGGCCTGGAAGGCCAAGGAATCGAAAGTTGGCGAGGGCGTGCCCGCCGCCTGGGGCGACCTGTCCAAGCGGGGCGTTACGTGGGAGATCGTCACGGCCACCACTCTGCTCCACGGCGGCGCCGACATCTTGGTGCTGCGCCATCCCAGCACGGTTCGGGCGATTCGAAAGGCCGTCGATCAACTGATGTCGGCGTAGTGATAATGTAGAGTAGATTTTCAAAGGAGAGATCAAGATGGCGCTTAGCGGCCTAGAAATCTATAAGCTCCTGCCCAAGACCAACTGCAAAGAATGCGGCCAGCCGACCTGTTTGGCCTTCGCGATGAAGCTAGCCACCAAGGCGGCCGAGTTGTCCGCTTGTCCATATGTTTCGGAAGAGTCGAAGATGGCCCTGGAATCAGCCGGGGCACCTCCCATTCGATTAGTTGCCGTCGGCGCTGGCCAGAAGAAGCTCGAGGTGGGCAATGAAACGGTAATGTACAGGCACGACAAGACCTTCTTCCACCCGCCGGGACTGGTTATCAGGGTAAAGGACACGCAGTCCGCCGACGAGATCGCCGCGACTGTGCAGACGGTCAACGACTACGGCGTCGAGCGAGTGGGTCTGCAACTCACCCTGAACGGCATCGCGATCGAGAACACCTCGGGCAGCGCCGAGGCGTTTGCGAAATGCGCCGAACTGGTGAAGTCGAAGACCGATCAACCGATGGTGCTCATCTCGGCGGAGCCGGCAGCGATAGAGGCGGCCCTCAACGCCGCAGGCGCGACCAGGCCGTTGGTCTACGCTGCGACGAAAGAGAACTGGGAAGCGATGGCAGCGGCCGCAAAGAAGCACGGTTGCCCGCTGGCCATACGCGACGGCGACGGTCTCGCGGGGTTGGCTAACCTTGCCGAGCAGGTCACCAAAGCGGGGGTCACCGACGTGGTCCTCGACCCCGACGGCAAGAGTCTGACCGATTCTCTGGCATTGATGACGCAGGTTCGCCGCATGGCGCTGCGGAAGAACTTCCGATTGCTTGGCTATCCGATGATTACGTTCCCTTCTCGTGGGGCATCGAGTCCCGAGGAAGAGGTCATCGCCGCGGCGCAGCACATTACCAAGTACGGTGGCATCGTCGTCCTCGACAATTTCGATCCCAGCCAGATCTACCCCTTGATGACGCTGCGCCAGAACATCTACACCGATCCGCAGAAGCCCATCCAGGTGAAGCCCGAAATCTACCCGTTCGGCGAGCCTAACGAGAAATCGCCGTTGCTGATCACCACCAACTTCTCGTTGACGTACTTCACCGTCGCCGGAGAAGTGGAGGCGAGCGGCGTGCCCACGTGGCTCCTTATCGCCGATTCCGAAGGCATGTCCGTGCTCACCGCGTGGGCAGCGGGCAAATTCGACGCGGAGAAGATCGCCAAAGCAGTAAAGACCTCCGGCATTGCCGACAAGATCGGGCACCGGAAGCTGGTGCTAC
This sequence comes from Chloroflexota bacterium, assembly GCA_016210495.1. The sequence goes on along the minus strand of JACQUC010000129.1, from coordinate 80,757 downwards.
CCGGCTATGTCGCCGGAATGTCCGGCGAGGTGGAGGAGGAGCTGCCGGGCTGGAAGATCGCCGTAGGCCCGCGCGAGGCAGTGGATATCTCGCCGTATCTGAAGACGGTGTGGAAACCGGACTAGAGGACAGGTGTCGAGTTCTAGCTCGAAGAAAACTACGGAAACGAACTGCATAGTCGTCTTCAAGCCGTCGGGCAAGATCGTGGAGGTCGAGCCAGGGACGTTGCTGTTGGATGCGGCTAGGCGCGCCAACGTCGAGGTGCAGACCCCGTGCGGTGGCTTTGGGCGCTGCGGACGGTGCAAGGTTCTGGTGGAGATGGGCAACGTGGCTCGTCGCGAGAGCGCGCACCTCACGGCCGCCGAGGTCGAGCGCGGCTTTGCGCTCGCCTGCACGACGACCATACAGGGCGACATCATCGCCTACGTGGAACCGCGCGAGTTCGCCAAGATGCGGCCGCCCGCAGAAGCGCTAGCCGCGACGATCGCGCTGCCCATCGCCTGCGATTGGCAGCGCAATCCGCGCATCCGCAAGCTGGCCGTGACCATCGAGCCGCCCACGCTGGACGATGCCACGAACGATTTCGATCGCCTCCGGCGCGAGGTCAAGAAGCAACACGGGCTGAATAACGTCAGCATCTCCCTGCCCGTCCAGAAGACGCTCCCCTCCGCTTTGCGACAGTCCGACTGGGTGGTGACGGCCGTCTTGGAAACGAGCGAGGCTGGTGACGGCGAGCAGCCAGCGCGACTCATCGGCGTGTTGCCCGGCGACAAGACCCAGACATCCCTCGGCCTGGCCGTCGACATCGGCACCACCACGGTCGTAACTTATCTCGTCGATCTGCTGACGAGCGACGTCATCGACACAGCCTCGGCCTACAACGGTCAGATAAGCTGCGGAGAGGATATCATCTCGCGCATCATCTATTCGCAGAAGGGCGATGGGATGAATCAGTTGCAGGGACTGGTGATCAAAACCATCAACGAGCTGATCACCGAGTTGGGCGGACGGAACAAGATCAAGATGACCGAGGTCAACGAGATGGTCGCCGCCGGCAATACCACGATGACGCACCTGTTCCTGGGTATCAACCCGAAGTACATTCGCGAGGAGCCCTACGTCCCGGCCACTACCCATCCGCCGATTGCCAGAGCCGGAGAGCTTGGCATCCGGATCAATCCGGAGGCCGGTGTATACTGCGTGCCCAGCGTGGGCAGCTACGTGGGCGGCGACATCGTCGCAGGAGTGCTCAGCTCAGGCCTTTTCCAAACAGATAAGCTGACGTTGTTCATAGACGTCGGCACGAATGGCGAGATTGTCCTGGGCAACTCCGACTGGCTCATAACCTGCGCCTGCTCGGCAGGTCCTGCCTTCGAGGGCGCGGGCGTTCGCCATGGGATGCGGGCCACGGAGGGTGCTATCGAAGAGGTATGGATAAACACCAAGTCCTATGAGCCGACGTATCGCGTGGTGGGCGATGTCGCGCCCCGGGGGATCTGCGGGTCGGGGATGATCTCGGCCATCGCCGAGATGTTTATTACCGGCGTCATCGACAAGGGGGGGCGGATTCGCAGCGACATGCCCACTAAGAGGGTGCGCGTCGGTGACCACGGGGCGGAGTACGTGATAGCCTGGGCATCCGAAGCCGGCGAGGATCACGACGTCGTCTTGACCGAGGCGGACATCAACAACCTGATTCGGGCCAAAGGCGCCATCTACGCCGGCTTCTCGGTGCTGACAGAGAGCGTGGGAATGACCCTTGCCGACGTGGAGCAGATACTTATCGCCGGCGCGTTTGGCCGACACATAAACATCGAGAAGGCCATTCAGATCGGATTGCTGCCGGATATGCCGTGGGAACGGTTCAAGTACGTCGGCAACGCCTCGGCCCTGGGCGCCTATTCCACGCTGGTGTGCCAGGACATTCGCAAGGTAGTGGACGAAATCGCCGCCAAGATGACCTATCTTGAGCTATCGGCCGACAACTCGTTCATGAACCAGTACACCTCCGCGCTCTTTCTGCCGCACACCGATCTCGGCGCGTTCCCATCGGTGCAGAGAATCTTGGAAGACACGCGGGCAAAAGTAGTCGCGGCGTAGAGGTACGAGCTAGTGACCACAACCATCGCGGTGGCGGGCAAGGGCGGCACGGGCAAGACGACTATCGCCGCTCTCATCGTCAGACACTTGAAAGAGAACAACCTCGGCTCGGTGCTGGCCATCGACGCCGATCCCAGCTCCAATCTCAACGTGGCCCTGGGGTTGCCACTCGACGGGACCGTCGGAGATATCAGAGAGGAGATGCTGGGAAAGGTGAGCGCGGGCGCAATGACGCCGGGGCTGTCGAAGCAGGACTACCTGGAGTACAAGCTGAATGAGATTATGGTCGAAAGCTCCGGGGTGGACCTGATGGCGATGGGGCGACCGGAAGGGGCAGGTTGCTACTGCGCCGCAAACAATATGCTGCGCACGCTGCTGGACAGGCTGGGGAAGGAATACGACTTCGTCGTGATGGACAACGAGGCCGGGCTGGAACACCTTAGCCGGCGCACGACGCGCGATGTGGACGTCATGCTCATCGTCTCGGACCCGACAATTCGCGGCATGATGGCGGCTCGAAGGGTGGTAGAGCTGATAGATGAGCTCAAGACGCACGTCGGGCGAGCGTATTTGATCATCAACCGCCTGGATAACGGCTTGACGGTGGCGTTGCAGCAAGCCGTGGATGCGCTGAATATCCCCCTGGTGGGCACAATTTCTCGCGACGTGGCGTTGGCGGAGCTGGATGCAAACGGACGCCCTTTGACGGAGCTGCCCGTTGCTTCCTCGGTTTACAAAGCAGTAAAAGACATTCTGCAAAGAACAGGCATTAATTAGGAGGTTGCGAACATGATAGTCATCGGTGAGCGCATCCACATTATCTCGCCCAGGGTCAAGGCGGCCATAGAGGCGCGTGATGCCAAGGCCATCCAGGAGCTTGCCCTCCAGCAGGCGGAGGCCGGGTCGACGTTCCTGGATCTCAACATCGGTCCCTCCAAGAAGAGCGGCGTCGAAGTGATGGAATGGATAGTCAACGCGGTCCAGGAAGTGACCGACAAGCCGCTTTCGCTGGACACGACCAACGCAGCGGCCATGGAGGCCGGGCTGAAGAAGTGCAAGTGCCGCGCGCTGGTGAACTCCGCCTCGGCGGAGAAAGTGCGGCTAACGAATATGATGCCCCTGGCGGCGAAGTACGACGCCGAGCTTATCGCCCTGACCATGACCGAGCAGGGCATCCCCGGCGATGCCTCGGGGCGCGCCGCCGTTGCGCTCGACCTGATCAGCGCTGCCGCCGAGCACGGTATCTCATCCGACCGCCTTTATCTGGATCCCCTGGTGCTTCCGGTGTCAGCCGATCAGGCAGGAGCGAGGGAGACGATCGAGTCCATCAGGGTCTTCAAGCAACTGGTGGAGCCGCCGCCGAAGACGGTTATCGGCCTCAGTAACGTGTCCAATGGAGCGCTCAACGAGAACCGGAGCCTGATCAACCGCGTGTACCTGGTGATGTGCCTGGCCGCGGGGCTGGACGGCGCCATCGTCGACCCGATGGACAGGGAGCTAATGGAGGCGGCCAGGATCGTCGAGACCAGAGATACGAGCACACCCGTCGGGCGCATCTACAACGCGCTGTACGACAGTGTGGCGGCAATGGAGGATTTCGACCCGTCGGTCGTGGATATGAGCGACCCGGATCAACTCGCCGTCTACAAGACCGTGCAGATTCTCAACAACCAGATCATCTACGCGCATTCGTATCTGAGGGTGTAGGCATGCCTCACCTTTTTGATCCGTTCACCTTGAGAGGGGTCACGTTCAGGAACCGAATCGCGATGTCGCCCATGAACCAGTATAGCGCGGGCAATGACGGGATGCCTACCCACTGGCATTACCTCCACTACCCGACGCGTGCGGTGGGTGGTGTGGGACTGATCGTACTGGAACAGACGGCAATCGACAGATGCGGCCGCAACACCGAGGAAGATCTGGGAATCTGGGACGATTGCCACGTGGAACCGTTGTCGCGGCTTGTGGAGCTGTGTCACAAACACGGGGCGAAGGTAGGAGTGCAGCTCAATCATGGGGGGCGGAAGGCATGGAATTTCAGCAAAGGCTTCGGGCCAGCCGAGCTAGTGGCCCCTAGCGCTATCCCTTACGACCAGAGCTGGAATGTCCCGCGAGCCCTCACCACGGAGGAGGTCGGCCAGATCGTTAACTCTTTCACAAGCGCGGCGCGCCGCGCACGCCAGGCGGGATTCGACGTTATCGAGATTCACGGGGGACACGGGTTCCTGATTGCTCAATTCCTATCCCCCCTCTCGAACCACCGGCAGGACGAATACGGCGAATCACTCCAGGGCCGTATGCGGATGCTTCACCAGGTGGTCGAGTCGGTGAGAGATGTCTGGCCGCAGAGCGCTCCCCTCTTCGTCCGCGTTTCGGCGTCTGATTTCACTCCCGGTGGTATGGACATCGCCCAAATGGTCGAGATAGCCAGGACCCTTCGGGAGCGTGGCGTGGATCTGGTGGACTGCAGTGCCGGCGGGTTATTGCCGGCTTCGGTTCCGGCGGGACCAGGCTACCAGGTGCCCTTCGCTCACAGGATCAGATCCGAGGTCGGGATCCCTACCGCTGCCGTGGGCCTTATCAGCTCGCCCGAGTTGGCGGATGAGATCATCGCCAACGAAAGGGCAGACCTGGTGTTTTTGGGTCGGGAGCTCCTTCGCAACCCGTACTGGCCATTGGGTGCGGCCGCGACCCTAAGGGCGGAAGTCGAATGGCCAATGCAGTACCAGAAGGCCAAGCGATAGGCCATCGAAGACTAGGTAGCCTGCTTTGGAGGCACCGAGGTCCGTTCCGTCGGCAACAACCTCGTGGCACGTGCCCACAGGTATGTGGAGTTTGAACCCGTCCAGGATTGGATGGTGCTACGCTGCGGCCACGATGCTGCGGCAGATTTCTACCGCGTGCTGCGCATCCTTGCCAAGGTAGTCTGCCTCCTTCGGCTATCCGGCGCTATCGTCATCAATAGCGCCCATAGGTCTTGGCCGCGTCGATCATCGCCCGCACATTTTCGGGCTTCGCGTCCAGCGGCACACAGCATCCGGCAGCCAGAACGAAGCCACCGTCTTTGCCCACCACCTCGATCAGCTTGCGACAGTAGGCCGTCACCTCCTCGGGCGATGCCAGGGTAAGCAGCGTCGGCGGTAAATCGCCCATTATCGCCATATGATTGCCCAGCTCCTTCTTGGCCTCAAATATGTCCGTGAAACCATCTAGCTGGACCAGGCACTTGCCGCGGGGGAGATCGCGCAGGTAGTGCAAGACGGGACCCCAGTTCGTATCGAGGTGGAAGACGGGCGTTATGCCGGCCTCAATCATCGCGAACGCTGCCTTCTTCAGGTGCGGCCAGTAGAACTTAGCGAAGATTCTGGGAGACACGAAATCCGGCGAAGCCCTAGTCCCCCAGAAGCCTGCCCGTCTTACCGGCGCGTCCGCGATGGAGCGGAGAAAGGTATCGATCATCGCGTCGATGCACGCCTCACAGGCCGCCAGCACCTTTTCCGGGTGACGGTGCAGGTCTACCAAAAAGCAGGTTAAGGAGCGCATCTGTTCGAAAACAGCATACGGTGTGTACATGTTGCTGGGACAGATGGGTTCTAGTCCCGCTGCCCGACATCGCAACGTGTTCTCGCGAAAGCGCCGGCCTGTTGCCGCGATCTCTTGTGGGTCCAGTACTACGCCGATGCGCTCCCGAAAGACCCTTATGTAGGCCTCGAAACCTTCCCTGATCGCGAGGTCATAGTCGGCGACAGTCATAACTTCGCTTTCCAGGCCCTGCCAGCCAGCGTCCGGTTGCAGCTCGCGGCCGGGCAGCCTCATTTGGGCCGCGCCGAGCTCGAAAGAGAGCGCGCCGCCGTGGGTCGGCCTCTGAATCACGTCCCAGTGGCCTACCACTTCGAGCGTCTTGTATAACGCTGCCTCCGCCTTGTCAGGGTCGAAGACGTACTCTTGCATCGTGATTCCGGCCACTCTTGCCAGAAAGCCGTCGAAGCGACCCCCGACCGGCACACGATCTGGCACCTCCAGTCGGATCACCGCGTCGAGCCTTTCCCGAGCACTCATTTCCGGTTGCACGGCCCCTCCTATACTGCTTGATTGACTTTGCCCATAGTTGTTGATTATAGCATTGCGGGTAATCCAATTCCAATCGATTTTCCGTGTCGTTCTTATCGAACTCGTCTATGAGCATCGCGCAATATCGCTCCTCGGCATCATAGTCACGTTCAATAGGTTCGATAGAGAAAAACGATTTCCATTATGGTATGCTTGGTGCTATAATCTGCCGGGAACCTCACCGCTCCAACATCGCGTGGTTGTGGCCAAACAGCGTGACAGTAGGCGGCGTACTGAGGTCACCCTGTATACGCTGACAGGAGGCAGGTCGACGGCGCCGAGGGGGCCGAGGCAGCACTGGTCGGCGTCATTTCATTTGTCTGTGCCGCCGTGACCGGAGTTTCGTAGAGCGGACGACTATCCCGCGATGGTTTTGGCGATATACAGGTGTGGTGCGTCTAGGACACTTCAGTTAACTAACGAAAGGGGTTGGAGATGGCGCTAATGCCCTGGCAAGTACCTGGAGCTCCGGCGGAGGAGGGCGAGGAACGTCACCGGCGGATCCGCAGCCAAATGGCCGATCGCGGCATCGATTGCTTGCTGATCGCAGGCTTGACGGCAAACTACGGTGATCGGTCTGGCGTTTTCCGCTGGGTTTCCAACTACGCGCCGTGGTTCGATGACGAGTACGTTCTATTTCCGCATCAGGGGGAGCCGGTCCTATGCGCGTGGAGCATCGGGCACGCCAGTTGGGCAAAACGAGTGTCGTGGATTCCCACCGTATGGGTTGGCAAGATAAACTATGTTGAATACTTGGTGGACCGTATCCTCAAGCTTGGCTCCGGCGCCGGCGTGATTGGGCTGGAATTCCAGGGCACGCCATCTTACGTGTTTCGCGGTCTCGCCGAGCGGCTGCCGGAAGCCAAATTTGTCGATACGTTCGAGCTGTTTTCCAAGCTGCGGATGATCAAATCGCCTTTCGAAATCGAGTGCATGGAACGATCGGCCTTCATAGCCGACGAGGGGATCAGGGCGCTCCTGGAGGTAGCCCGTCCTGGCGTCACAGACCGGGAGGCATGGGCCGCGATGGACTACCGAATGACCCTGGCGGGCGCGCAGCCGCCGACCTTTTGTGTGATGACCTCCTTTAGCCGCTATTCTGAGAAGGGGCAAGCCATACCGTACGGCCCTTCCGATCGGGTGATGAGACCCAATGACGGCATTGTCAACGAAGTTGCGCCATCGTACGTTGGGTACATCACGCAGATATGTCGGCCGATCGCGTTGGGTCGTGCAGAAGCCGAATTCGAGAGTACTTTCGAAGTGCACGTTCGGATGTACGAAGCAGCCATGAAGCGAATCCGACCCGGCGTCGCGGTGCAAGACGTCGATGCCGAGGTCAAGGAGATTGCCAGCAGCGCAGGCTTATCACGCTCGGCCTGGGCGATGCAGCACGTCGGCCTCCTGAATACCGACCGGATCCCTCCCGACACGAAGTTACAGCCGGGTATGACCTTCGTCATTCACCCATACACAGATCACGGCAATGGGGCTGAGTACGGCGGACACATAGTCGGCGACACCGTCGTAATCACCGAAGACGGTTGCCGCAGGCTTTCAAGTTTGCCGTACGACTCGATAATGCGGCCATAGCCACGTGGAAAATTCGTGGATGTCTCACGCAGTCAGCGAGGTGAAGGAGGTTTCGTCGTGACGTACAGAGACCTCAGGGAGTATATTGCGCGCCTCGATGAGGTTGGGGAGCTGACCCGTCTCGACGGTGTCGACTGGAACGAAGAAGTCGGGGCAGTGTACTATTTGTCCTCCAGGCCTGTTCTGATCGACAATATCTCTGGCTATCCGCCGGGCTACAAAATCCTGGTCGGCGTCTTCCCGCGAAGCCCACGCCAGTTTTTCCTGGCCACCAACTGGTCTACCACCAGCAGAGGGACGGCTCTGACCAGGGAGTGGAAAGAACACCAGCGCACATTCCATCGCACCCCTCCGGTGGAGGTACGAGATGGCCCCGTTCTGGAAAACGTCATCACGGGCGAGGGCATCGACCTCTTCAAGTTTCCAGTACCCAAATGGCACGAGGAGGACGGCGGGAGGTACATCGGCACCCACGACATGCTGATCGTGAAGGACCCAGAAACTGGCCGTCTAAACGTCGGTACATATCGAATGCAGGTTCACGACCGATGCACACTGGGGATATACATATCGGCGGGCAAGGATGGGTACATCATAGTGGACAGGTATCTTTCTCAAGGAAAAGCCTGTCCGGTCGTGGCAGTATTCTCTGTCGACCCAGCTCAGTTGCTAGCTTCAAGTGGGCACATCCCGCATTTCGACCAGACCAGCGAGTTTGATTTTGCGGGGTGGCTTAAGGGATCACCGGAGGAGGTGTTGCGCGGGCCAGTGACCGGTCTTCCGATTCCAGCGCGGGCTGAGATAGCGGTGGAGGGCGAGATCGCGCCAGGCGAGAAGATGCTTGAGGGGCCCTTCGGGGAAGGGACAGGATATAGCGAGGCGAGGATGTCGCCAGTGATCAAGGTCAAGGCTATCTATCATCGCCACGCCCCGATCCTTACCGGAGCAATGCCCATCTATCACCCTCCGGACAAGGCAGCGCCGCAAGATATTATCAAGTCCTCCCAGGTTTGGGACCAGATGGAACGAGCTGGCGTCCGGGAGATCAAAGGCGTCGCCTGCTTCTACCAGAATCGGCTGATCGTAGTTGCCATAAAGAACTCCTACGCCGGCCACTCCCGGCAAGCGGGGCTAATTGCATCCCAGTGCCACGCGGGGGCGTACTGCGGCCACTGGGTGGTCGTGGTAGACGACGATATCGATCCATCCAATCTGGTGCACGTTATGTGGCAGGTAGTGACCAGGACAGATGGGGGCAGAGCGATTCAGGTCTTGGATTACTGCTGGGGCAGTCATATGTCGGCGCTGGACCCGACGCGGGCTGCCACTATGTCCGAGTATCCCCTGAACCCGAGCGAGGCGACGTATCGCTCGGCTGTCGTCGTGGATGCCTGTAGGCCGCTGGAATGGGATCGAAGCTGGCACCGGCAGGTTAAGCCAAGCGATGGGCTGCAACAGCGGGTAATCGAGAAGTGGGGCCAGACGCTGTTCCCGGGAGGGGACAAGGGAGCGTATACCGGAACGGCTTCTATGATTGCTGCTGAAGAAGGGGCGGGATCAGAATAGTACCTGGCGCAGTTGTGAATATATGGAGGCGACTTCCGGCGAGGGTAGAGTTCGAACTCAACGGAAATCAACAAATTGCTGACGAAGGGGGTACGGAAAATGGTGAACACGGGCTGTAATGGGAACTCCGGGCAAGATATGGCGTCCCTGATGGATTGGTTCGCCCGTCTGCGCTCGCGCCTTGGTCCAGGCATCGGAAGTTTCGTGGTTTCTCTTTTCGTCCTCGGGCTACTGCTAATCTCGTGTTCGGCACAACCCAGCGCCCCGGCGGCCGCAACCGCGGCGCCAGCGGCGGCGCCGACTGTAGCAGCCGCCCCGCCGGCGGCGCCAGCGCCGAAGACCGCACCGGCGGCCGCGCCCACGCCGGTCACGAAAGCGGCGCCCGCCCAGGCGGCGAGTGCCGGCGGCGGCACGCTCCGCGTAGGCCTGCGCACAGATTTGGACATCCTCGACCCCCACGTAATGCTCGATGGGTTTATCGTCGCGCAAATGATCAACGCGTACGAGGGGTTGATCGACATCGCACCCAGCGGGAAGGTAGAGCCCGCACTGGCCACGAGCTGGGACATCTCGCCTGACGGTTTGGTCTACACCTTCAAACTGCGCCCCAACGTGAACTTCACCGACGGTACCCCATTTAACGCGGAGGCGGCAAAGTTCTCGATCGAGCGGTTGTTGAAGCTGAAGAAGGGCAACGTGCGGTTTGTCGACCCGGTCAAGACAGTGGAAGCGCTGGGAACAGATACGTTGCGGCTAACCCTTAAGGCGCCATACGGGCCGTTCTTGCGCGGCCTCTGGGTCGTATGGATGGTCAGTCCGACCGCGGTGCAAAAGAATACCGTGGGCGACGACTCTGGTGAGAAGTGGCTGAACGAGCACACGGCAGGAACAGGCCCTTATAAGCTCGATTCCATCACGCGCGGCTCTCAGATGGTCTTTTCGCGCAATGCCGGGTACTGGAGAGGTTGGCAGGGTCCGCACTTCGACAGGGTGGAGTTGAAGGCGGTGAGAGAGCCAGGGACACATCGGCTGATGATGGAGCGTGGTGACCTCGACATCTCGCTGCTCTTCACATCGGAGACGTTGAAGGCCTTCCGCGCCAACCCGGCCATTCAGGTGTACAAAGCCCTGGTCTCCGATCAGCACTTCATGTTCCTCCAGATGAAGGACGGCCCGACCACCAAGCCGCAGGTGCGCCAGGCGCTCAATTATCTATGGGATCCCGACACTTACTCCACGCTGATGGAAGGGGAGCTGACGGCATCTCCGGGCCCGCTCGCGACAGATCTGCTCAGCGTGTTCGGGACGAAAGTCAACTTCCCTTATCGCTACGACCCTGCAAAGGCCAAGCAACTGCTGTCGGAGGCGGGCTTTCCGGATGGGCGTGGCCTGAAGCTGAAGATCGCCCTCTTTGGTCCAGACGCGGTCAGGAAGCCAATGGCCGAGCTCTACCAACAGATTCTGGCCAAGGCGGGCATCCAAGCGGACATCGAGTTGGCGGACTGGGCGGCGATCCGCAAGATTATGGTCGACTACGCGAAAACCGGCGATCCCGCGCTGCATCGGGACATCTTTCCTTTCGCGGTGATTAGCCGCACGGGCGATCCCAGGGAGCTCTTCAAGGTGCTGTATCATTCCGGGTCGGCCGGCGGGGTGGGGAACAACTACACAAGCTACGCCAACCCGAAGGTTGACGACATGATCGATCGTGCGTTGTCCACCACCGACGAGAAGGAGGCGGCAAGCCTCGTCCAGCAGATCACGCAGACGCTCATCGACGACGCCCCGGCCATCTTTGGGGCCGCGAAGTTTGGCGCGATACCGCTCCGAAAGGAGATCAAAGGCTATGCTCAGCGCCCGCTGACGTGGGAGTTGCTCCACTGGTACGAGCTCTATCGTTGATATGGCGCCATGTGGCTTTACGTTCTGAAGCGGCTGGGCTTCCTCGTAGTGCTGGCGCTGGGCGTGTCGGTGGTGGTGTTCATCATCTCTCGACTGCTTCCCACCGATCCGGCGGTGGCGGTGCTGGGATTCGACGCTACGCCGGCGATGATCGAGAACCTGCGGCGCGAAGTCGGCCTCGATCGGCCGCTCCACGAGCAGTATATAATGTACCTCGGGCGTTTGGTTCGGGGGGATTTCGGCCTGTCGCTCGTGACCCGACACCCGGTTCTGGACGACCTTCTACAGCGTTACCCGGCGACGATCGAGCTAACGGTCGGCAGCCTCTTGCTGGCCACAATCGTGGGTGTGCCGCTGGGTGCGGTGTCGGCGCTTCGCCGGGGCGAGCCGATCGACCACGTGACGCGGGTGGCCTCGATCACGGCGTCGTCGATTCCGGTCTTCTGGCTCGGCCTGATGCTCCAGGTGATCTTTTATGGTTATCTTGGCTGGCTGCCTGCGGCCGGGCGCATCGGGGGCGAGGACGCTGGGATCGCTACGGCGGGGATCACCGGCTTCCTCACGGTAGACGCGGTCCTGCGCGGCGATCTCGCCGCGCTCTGGGGTGCCATCAGGCACCTCGTCCTGCCCGTCATCACCCTCGCGAGCTTGACGATGGCGCTGGTGGCGCGGATGACGCGCTCGGCGGTGCTGGACGTGCTGCACGAGCCATACGTTACCGTGGCCCATGCGAAAGGACTGGCGAACCGGGTGGTGATCTGGAGCTACATTCTCAAGAACGCCGGTATCCCTATCCTGACGGTGATCGGACTGCGCTTCGGCGGCCTGCTCGGGGGTGCCGTTTTGACCGAGACGATTTTCTCGTGGCCCGGCGTGGGGCATTACGCCGTAACGGCGATTTTGAACAACGATCTCTACGCCGTAATGGGGTTTATGATCACAGTTACTTTGCTCTACGCCCTGGTGAACCTGCTGGTTGACCTGTCCTATCCGCTCCTTGACCCGCGCGTCCAGCTCTGAGCCGGCCATTGACTAAGTCTAGATGGAGAGGCGATGGGCGCCGTTATGCCGAATAAGCTTCCCGGAGATCTACCGGACGCGTCACCACGAGGCACGTTCCTATCTCGGCTGCAACGGGCGCTCCCGGGCAAGCGCGGGGCGTGCCTTGTCTTCAGCGGCCTGTGGCAGATGATAGGGCAGTGTGTCCGGCGCGATCCGACGACCGTCGCCGGGGTCGTGATCGTCGGGCTGCTCGCGCTCCTCGTGCTGTTTCCCAACTGGCTGGCTCCGGCCAGCCCGACGGACATGGTGGTTCGAGACCGACTGTCCCCGCCAACCCTGCAGCACCCGTTCGGCACCGATCAGTTCGGCCGCGACCTCTACAGCCGAGTCGTGCACGGGGCGCGCATCTCGCTGCTTGCCGGTGCGGTCACAGTGGCGCTCGCCGCGTTGATCGGGACGACCCTCGGGGGAATTGCCGGCTACGCAGGAGGGCGTGTGGAGATGCTCCTTATGCGCCTGACGGACTTATTTCTCGCCTTTCCATTCCTCATCATCGCCCTGGCGATCGCCGCGGTTCTCGGCCGCAGCATAACGAACGCGGTGCTGGGGCTGGCGCTGGTTTGGTGGGCGCAGTACGCCCGCCTCATTCGTGGCCAGGTGCTGTCACTCAAAGAACGGCCGTACATCGAGGCGGCCCGGGTGGTCGGCGCCACCGACCACCGCATCCTCGTGCGGCACATTCTGCCCGGGACGGTGTCGCCGCTGCTCGTCAAGTCGAGTCTCGACGTCGGCCAGGCGGTTCTGGCGACGGCGTCGATGAGCTTTCTCGGCCTGGGCGCCGCACCGCCCTCGCCAGAGTGGGGCGCCCTGATAACGGACGCGCGGCACTACCTGCAAGATGCCTGGTGGTACATCACCTTTCCGGGCCTGGCGATGATCGTCGCGGTGCTAGGTTTCAACCTGCTGGGCGACGCCATTCGCGACCTTCTGGACCCGCGTATCCAGGTGGTGTAACGCGGTGGGTGCCCAGTTTTGGCCTAGGTATTCCAGTCGTGAATCAAGGACATATGAGGGGGATCGGCTATGCCACGGCTTTTTGAGCCATTGACGCTAAGGGACGTCACATTCAAGAACCGAATCGCGCTGTCGTCCATGAACCAATACAGCGCCAGCAAGGATGGAATGCCAACCGACTGGCACTACCTCCACTACCCCACGCGCGCCGTCGGTGGCGCGGGTTTGATCATGGTGGAAACGACGGCCGTCGACAGTGGCAGTCGCAACAGCGAAGAAGACCTGGGCATCTGGGACGATCGCCACGTGGAACCCTTGTCGCGACTGGTGGCCCTCTGCCACAGATACGGGGCGAAGGTGGGGGTACAGCTCGATCACCGGGGTCGGAAGGCCTGGCCTTCCAGTCAAGGCTTCGGACCAGCCGAGCTGGTGGCTCCCAGCGCCATCCCTTTCGCCCAGGGCTGGAACGTACCGCACGCCCTGAGCGTTGACGAGATCGGCCAGGTAGTTGGCTCTTTCCAAAGCGCGGCGCGCCGCGCCCGCGAGGCGGGATTCGACGTGATCGAGATTCACGGAGGACACGGCTTCCTTATCGCCCAGTTTCTCTCCCCCCTCTCTAACCACCGCCAGGACGAGTATGGCGGGTCGCTGCAGGGTCGCATGCGGATTCTCCACGAGGTCGTCGAATCGGTGAGGGAGGTCTGGCCGGAGAGCGCCCCTCTCTTCGTCCGGGTATCGGCGTCTGAGTGGACTCCCGGGGGGATCGACATCGCCCAAATGGTGGAGATAGCCGGGACGCTGCGCGAGCGCGGTGTGGATCTGCTGGACTGCAGCTCCGGCGGATTGGGAAACGCACCCCTTTCGGTGGGACCAGGCTATCAGGTATCCTTTGCTCACCGAATCAGATCTGACGTTGGCATCCCTACTGCCGCCGTGGGACTGATCACCTCGCCGGAACTGGCGGATGAAATCATCCGTAACCAGAGGGCGGATATGGTGATGCTGGGCCGTGAGCTCCTCCGGCACCCCTACTGGCCGTTGGATGCCGCGGCGGCGCTAGAGGCGGAAATCGAATGGCCAGCCCAATACATTAAGGCCAGGCGCTAGTGGTGGGTGGTCCGTCCGACCAATCACAGCGTAACCTCGCGTATCACCTCTGCTACGCTTTGAACCTTCTCTAGGCCCATTAGGTATTCGATTGCCCTGCCGACCTTCTCCTCGGGTAGTATCTTCGAGGCATTAAGGGCAAACTGCTCGATCAGGTCCTCGGCGGTCAAGATCGATGATTCCGCATCCGAAGCAAACTTGTGGTACTTCCCGTCCTGCTTGAAGGTCTTTCCGCGGGCGACAACCTCCACGACAGTCATATTGGAACGAGGCTCCACCAGCCTTAGGTTCTGAGAATCGGGGTGATCCTCTACGAGCAAGGGGACCCTCTCCATAAACTTCTCTATCTCGGGGTCTCTAATGCTGTCCTCATCCTGCCAGGAAGAACGGCTGATTCGGTGAGCAATACAGGCCAACAGATACATCGGGTGGAACTGAGCTTGGATGTGGGATTCGACTTTGCCCGACAAGGGAGGAGGGGAAGCCCACGGCCCGCTCTGTATCCTGATCTTCTCGATTTCGTGTGGCAGAAGCCGATTGTCGTCGATGATCCTGGCAAAGCAATCCAAGAACACGGTATAAACCGCACAGCAGGGATACCGCTTGTACTCGACCTCGGCGGGGAACACCCAATCCCGACCAAGTTTCCCTAGCGTGGTGTCCGGATCCCACCTGTCACTGCCAAAGTAGCGCCAATACCCGATTTCGCCATCTAACACAGTCTTGTCCCCAGTGTACCCCATATCGGCCAACTGTACGGCTGTGGTGACTGCGATCGACGCCCATCCTGAGCACATGTATTTGGTCATCGGCCCAACGGGCTCGTACTTCCATTTGGTCATTGGGATGGGGCTGAAGTGACCGGCCAGGCCCACCGCGTGAGATATTTTCTCTCGATCAAGCTTCAACATCCGGCCCGCCCCGGCAGCGGCCGCAATCACGGCACACCCTACTGCGGTGACCGAGTACTTCGTGCCTGGAATCTTGCCAACTTCGGAGCCCTCGGCTGTGTCGAAAACAAGCTTGTGGCCCCTTATGGATCTTCCGAGCCTGCTCGAAATCTCCAGACCAAGGGCGGTGGCCAAGACAAGGTCTTTCCCCGATGCCCCCGCCATCTCGGCAAGCGGCAGCAGTGCGGGGATGACTACTGCCAGGGCGTGTGTAGTGCCCTGGTACGCATCCCAGTCCAGGGCGTTCGCTAGCTCGCCATTGGCAAAAGCTGCCGCGCCGCAGGACACCCTCTGGCCGGTACCCAGTATCCCAGACTCGGGCGGCCCGCCGAACCTGTTCGCCATCGCCAGACCCAGTCTACCTTTCTCGGACTGAAGAGCAGCCAGCGATATCCCAATCGTGTCCAAAGCAGCCAGCTTTGCCGCCTGCACAACCTGCTCAGGCAAATCCTCAAAACTTGTTTGCATCGCGAAGTTCAACAACCGTTGTGTCGGCTTCTCCATCACTTCATCTCCCGGTTCTAGTTGCCGATGGGAATGTGCAAACGCGCCCCGCCAGTCGTGATCCCCAAGCGCCGTGAACTTACTCTAGCACCAAATGGGATACAATTCAAATCGATTTATTGTATCATCTACATTGATCTCGTCTATCCATAGCTTCACTGCGAGAGGTTGGTATTGAGTTACAAAGGCTGCCTGGCTACAACCTCGAGGATACTCTTCATAATAGGCGCATGCGATAAAACTGATAGAAAATTTCGATTTGAAATATGATCAGCACGGTGTTATATTGATGTTCCAAACCCCGTGGATACGGCCTGGTAGCAAAGGTCGGAGCCTGCCATCTCTATTGTATAGCTGCCCGCGAGCACCGACTACTGTCCGCCATGCTAGGCTTGCGGTATCAGAGACCCCCGCAAGCCCTTCAACGTTGTTCGACACTTCCTTGGGGGAAACTGGCTGAGGCTGGAGGGTAACGTGGATCCTCAAGAAATCTACAGGTATACGGTCGACGGTGACCCGCCGAAAGTGAAGGAGCTCACACAACAGGCCCTGGTCCAGGGCGTGCCTCCGGAGGAGATCATCGGCAAATACCTTATACCCGCAATGGCGGAAGTAGGCAGCTTGTTTGAGCGCAAGGACTTCTTTTTGCCAGAGATGATCGCCGCGGCTCTGGCGATGCGCGAAGCTCTAAATATCGTGAAACCCCTGCTCGCGGGGAGCAGCGATCCGCAGATTGGCCGAGTGGTGATCGGCACCGTGCGCGGGGATATGCACGACATCGGCAAGAACTTGGTGTCGATGATGATGGAAGGGGCTGGGCTCGAGGTTGTGGACCTGGGCGTCGACGTTTCACCCGAGCAGTTCGTCGCCGCTGTGAAGGCGAAGGAGCCCAAGGTCGTAGGGCTATCGGCCCTACTTAGCAGCACGATGCTAGAGATGAGAGCCACAATCCAAGCTCTGGAAGCGGCGGGCCTGCGCGAACGCGTTAAGGTCCTGGTGGGCGGAGCTCCCGTGACTCAGGCGTTTGCTGACTCAATAGGCGCAGATGGCTACGCGCCGGATGCTAGCTCGGCTGCGCGTAGGAGCAAAGAGCTGATTCAATTTCGCGGGTAGGGAGTTGCTGAAGTGAATGGAAAAGAGAGGATTCTCCGCGCTCTGAGTTGCCAGCAGCCCGATCGGGTGCCCGTCATCGAGGCCATCGATCTGCCGGCTCTCAAGAAACTGGCCAGGCTTCTCCAGATCGATGTCCCGCGTAGCGTAGAACCAGGCTCGCATGCTGCGAGATCCTTCGAGAACGCAGAGCTGCTATGTCTGGTGGCCGAAAAGATGGAGCTAGATGGCCTGCGGATCACCAACTCTGACCCCGCCTTCGCCCAGATGCTTCCGGGCGAAGCCAGGCAGGACAGGTATGGCCGCACCTTTGTGAGGAAAGACGGGCGCCTGTGGCAAACAGCGGGTCCGATCAAGACCGAGGCGGACCTCGATGGCTACGAGATGGCGTCCAAAATCAAGGCAGAAGATTACGACGAAATCGGCTACATTGTTGACAGGGTAGGGAAAGAAAAGGCCCTCTTTCTGCGGCTGAACGACCCGGTCCACTTGGGCTGGACTCTGCGCGGGGGCATGAGCAATTTGATGGCAGATTTCGTTTTGAATCCATCTCTGGTGCACGGTCTTATGCGAGTTGCCACGGATTACATCAAGGCGGTTATCACAATGACGGCCGCTATGAACGTCGAGTTCTTCAATATGGCCGGTGACATAGCCGATGAGCGAACCACTTTGATGTCTCCTCGGCACTATCGGCAATTCGTGAAACCCTACCAAAAGGAAATCGTGGAGCTCGTGCACGGTCTCGGGCTAAAGGTTATGAAGCACACAGATGGCAATGTGTCGACAATACTCGACGACTTCGTAGAGGTGGGCTTCGACGGGTTTCACCCGGTCCAGCCGCAATGTATGGACATTGGTGAGGTTAAGCAACGTCTTGCCGGGAGGTTGTGCGTTATCGGCAACATAGATTGCCGATTCCTGCTGCCCTTTGGCAGTCCGGATGAGGTGGTCGAGAGCGTAAAGGATACTATCGCCAAAGCGGCACCGGGGGGCGGATATATCCTTTGTTCGTCGAATTCCTTGCACGACTACTGCAAGGCCGAGAACTTTGTAGCGATGGTTGATGCGGCACACCAATATGGGGTCTACCAATAATACCTGATTATTGGAAGGAAAGGGGTACAAACGAAATGGCTCTGATGCCCTGGCAAGTACCAAGCGCTCCGGCAGAAGAGGGCGCGGAGCGTCATCGACGAATCCGCAGCGAAATGGCCGATCGTGGCATCGATTGTCTGGTAATCGCCGGCCTGAACGGCAACTATGGGGATCGCTCCGGGGTTTTCCGCTGGGTCTGCAACTACGGGCCGTGGTTCGACGACGAGTACATTGTGTTCCCGCGCGAAGGGGAACCGGTTCTATGCGCCTGGACCCTCGGACACGCTAGCTGGGCAATGAGGGTTTCTTGGTTGCCCGTCGTGGCGGTCGGTAAGGCGCAGTACGTTGACTATCTGGCAAACCGAGTCAACAAGCTTGGATGCCCGGGCGGAGTGATTGGGATGGACTTCCGATGCACTCCGTCCTACATCTATCGCGGGCTTGTCGAACGCTTGCCCGCGGCGATGTTTGTGGACAGCTATGACATGTTCTCCAAGCTGCGAATGGTCAAGACGCCATTCGAGCTTGATTGCATGGAACGTAGCGCGTGGATCGCCGACCAGGGGGTAAAGGCGCTTCTGGAGGTAGCCCGCCCCGGCATTACCGACCGCGAGGCCTGGGTAGCGACTGATTCCCGAATGACTTCGCTTGGGGCGCTGCCTCCAAGCTTCTTCCTGATGACATCCTTCAGCCGCTATTCCGAAAAGGGCCAAAGCATACCCTACGGCCCATCTGATCGCGTTATGCGGCCAAATGACCTCATCGTCAACGAAATCGGTCCATCCTACTGCGGGTATTACACCCAGATAGTCCGCCCTATCGCGCTGGGCCGGGTGGAGCCCGAGTTCGACCGCATCTTCAAACTGCACGTCCGGATGTACGAGGCAGTCGTGAGTCGAGCGCGGCCGGGCCTGACGGTGCAAGATGTCGAGTCTGAGGTGAAGGAGATGGCTGCCTCGGCAGGCCTATCGGGCGCAGCTTGGTCGCTGCAGCACATAGGTTTGTTGAATACCGACGTGATTCCGCCGGATACGCGATTGCAGGCAGGGATGACGTTCGTGAATCACCCCTACACTGAACACGAAGGCGGATACGGCGGACACACCCTCGGGGATACCATCGTCGTCACCGAAGATGGGTGCCGGAGGCTTTCACAGTTGCCCTACGATTCGATAATGCGCCGCTAGCAGAACGCCGGGTAGGAGCTGAAATGGCATACAGAGACTTAAGGGAGTACGTGGATCTGTTGGATAGGGATGGGCAACTGCTCCATCTGCACGGAGCCCATTGGGAGGAAGAGGTTGGGGCGATAAGCTACCTGTCCCCCAAAGCGGTACTAATAGACAATATACCGGGGTATCCCACCGGGCACAGGATCCTAGCCAACATCCTGGGTCGGGACCTGCGTCAATTCTTCCTGGCTACCAACTGGTCGACTGAAAGCCGAGGGATTGCTCTAACCAGGGAGTGGAAAGAGCACCTCCGCTCATTCAGTCCTACGCCATCTATTGAGGTGAACGAGGGTCCCATTCTGGAGAACGTGCTCACAGGCGAGGACGTAGACCTTCTTAAGTTTCCAGTGCCTAAGTGGCACGAGGAGGACGGTGGCCGATACATTGGAACCATGGACATGGTAATCACACAGGATCCTGAGACTGGAAGATTAAACTGTGGCAGCTATCGAATGCAGGTCCACGACCGGGCGACCTTGGGCATACACATCTCAGAGGGCAAAGACGGCTACCTAATCAGGGAGAAGTATCTTGCCCAGGAGAAGCCGTGTCCAATCGTGGCGGTATTCGCCGTTGATCCCGCTCAGTTGCTCGCTTCAGGTGGACACATCACCCACGTCGACATAGCCAGTGAGCTCTCTTTCTCCGGGTGGCTCAAGGGAGTGCCGGAAGAGGTAGTGCGTGGGCCTGTGACAGGTCTCCCCATTCCGGCCCGAGCTGAGATCGCAGTCGAGGGGGAGATCGTGCCGGGCGACGAAATGATGGAGGGGCCTTTTGGGGAGGCCTCAGGGTATAGCGAGCCTAGAATGCTGCCCGTGGTCAGAGTCAAGGCTGTTTATCATCGGGACAATCCGATGCTGACCGGACGCATGCCCATATATCACCCCCCGGGGAAAACAGCGTCTGGGCAAGACGTGAACAGTGCAGCCACTGTTTGGGACCAATTGGAACGAGCGGGCGTCCGGGAGATCAAAGGGGTGGCGTGCTATTTCGATGTGCACATCATTGTTATAGCGATCAGGAACTCTTACGCCGGACATTCTCGACAGGCTGGAATCATCGCGTCACAGTGCCATCGTGGAGCCTACCTGGGCAACTGGGTGATCGTAGTGGACGAGGATATTGACCCGTCCAATCTTACTGAGGTTATGTGGCGGGTTTCGACTGCCACGGATGGCAGCAGAGCGATCCAGATTCTGGACTATTGCTGGGCCAGTCACCTGTCGCTCCTCGATCCCACTCGGGCCTTTACCAGAGCCGAGTATCCCGTGCATCCCCACAAGGCGACCTATCGATCGGCCGTAGTCGTCGACGCCTGCCGTCCCGTGGAGCTGGACCGACGTTGGCACCGCATGGTGAAACCGAGCGATTCACTTATTCGCCGCGTCAACGAGAAGTACGGCCAGGCGATGTTTCCTGAAGGGGAGAAGCCAGGGCCATATGTTACCACTGCCCTCTTTGTTCCAGGAGAGGGGGACACAGCGGTATAGAATCCGGACACCCTTGACAGTGGTCAATAGATCGGTCGGATAGACCTCATATTATGGGGAAGGAGGTAGCCGGTCGTCCAGCAAAGTACTATTTGTGCCCGTAATCCGAATACCTACGAAAGGAGTCTGATACCATGAGGAAACCGAAAGTTATCCTGGGGTGCTTTTTTGTGGTGTCTTTCCTGCTGGCAGCGTGCGCGCCCGCGGCCCCCGTCCCTGCTGCGCCCAAGTCTGCTCCAGCGAAGACGAGCTATCTCGACTCGTTGTACGATGCCGCCAAGAAAGAAGGCGGGGTAGTCTGGCATTCGGCCGTAAGCCCTGACCTTTTTGATCTTTTGATTGACACATTTCAGAAGAAGTTCGCCGGCATCAAAGTGGAAGGGTACCCCCTGTTGGCGCCACAACTGGCACCGCGGATCATCACTGAGCAGCAAGCCGGGCGAGTCTCCACCGACGTTGGCACCGGCAGCGTGGCAGCTTTTGAGCCACTGTATCAAAGGAACCTTCTGGTAGCCCACGACTATGCTGGCGCGGGGGTGGACCCGAAGCGCATCGTGCTTGATAGCAAGGGGTCGGTCGTGCGTGACATGCCGTGGGGGGTAATCTACAACACCAATCAGGTGGCGGCGAACGATGTGCCCAAGAAATGGGAGGACCTCCTTAACCCGAAATTCCAGGGCAGAATCGGCACGCAGAGAACTGGTGCCGGCTGGGAGGGGGCCGCTTCCATCTGGGACGAAGCCAAGCTGATGTCGTTCTTGACGGAGCTCAAGAAGCAGAAGCCCGCAGCCTGGGGGAGATCGGAAGATATCATCCCGCGCGTTGCCAGCGGCGAGCTACTTATCGGCATTGTGGTCTTGACCGTGGTTGCCGAGGAGCAGGCAAAGGGAGCGCCCTTGGGGTTGGCTCCTGTAGGCCCAAATCTCTCGCAGCCGCAGCTCGTGTCCGTCATTAAGGATGGTCCCAACCCCAACGCTGCGAAGCTTTTCAGCGCGTGGGCGGCCACGGCTGAAGCGACGCCAGGTTGGATCAAGGCCAACTGGGGTCCTCTCAAGCCCTGTGATGGTCCGCTTGTGCTAGACAAGTTTATGTGTGGCAAGGAATATCAGATCCTGTACGAAGACAGCTTCGAGAAAGCACAGAGCACGGCCAAGATTCGCAAACTCGTTGCCGACACCCTCGGCTTCACAGCGGCGCAGTGAGTAAGCTTCATAGCCTGGCGTTGCAAGTAGCTGAAGCCACCGCCGGGCTGGTGACCATACTGGGATAGCGTGCTCTGCCTCGCCGGAGGTGGAATCGTCCTAGCCAGGGCTTACCAATAAATTGCAGTCGAGTAGCCCTGGCTAGGACGGTGAGTGGCCGTCCGTGACCGCATTTCTTTCAGGTGGTATGATTGGCAAAGGTGTCCGCGCCAATTAGTGGAGGTAAATATCCTCGCCTGAGCCTGCGGTGGCAGAATCCGTGCCCAAGCGTGTCGTGGGAGAAGCTGGTTGGCGCCTCCGCAGCGATAGTGGTGCTATTTCTGATCGCCGTTCCCCTGTCGATGCTCCTTTTTAGCAGCGTGCGGAGTACCGAGTCGACGCTCCCTTTTGAGGCGACGGAATTCACTCTGGCAAACTACGGGAAGATGCTGACCTCCGAGGTCACGTATCGCCTATTCCTTAACACGCTTTGGTATGCCCTGGGCGCCCTGGTCGTCAGTGTCGGGCTCGCAATGCTTTTTGCCTGGTTCTTGGAGCGAGGGCGCACTCCATTGCGCCCTTTATTGGTAATGCTTGTTCTGGCACCCATGGCAACGCCACCCTTGGTTGGCGCAATGGGCTGGGCTCAGTTAGCCAATCCCTCCACTGGGCCCATCAACACTTTGCTCCGCTCGATATTCGGCATGGCCGGGCAGGGCCCCCTGAATATCTACTCTATCCCAGGAATGGTTCTGGTAACTGGCTTCCACCTGGTTCCCGCCGCCTACATCATGTTGTCCGGCCCCATCGGGCGTTTGGACCCCTCTTTGGAAGAGGCCGGTTTCACGAGCGGGGTTTCACCGCTAACCATATTTCGCCGAATCACATTTCCCCTATTGCGGCCCGCGGTGCTTGCCACGGTCCTCTACTTTTTCGTTCTGGTCCTGGAGATTTTCGAGGTTGCAGCCCTGCTTGGAATGCCTCACGGCATCTTCGTATTCAGCACGCTCATATTCGATGCCGTCCATCCTCCCCGAGGACTACCGAATTACGGCATGGCCAGCACCTATGCCATAGTCGCTCTGGTCATTTCAGGGGTCCTCATATACCTCTATGGCTTGGCGATTCGCCGTAAGGAAGCGTTCGCCGTGGTGACTGGAAAGGGTTACCGGCCCAAGTTGATCGAATACGGACTGTGGAAATACGCGTTCATCGCGCTGATCGTCGTGGTTTTTGCCCTTGCCGTTTTAATGCCTCTTAGCATGCTCGTGTGGACAAGTCTCGGCCTCGCGTACAAGACAGTGGAGATATCATCCTTAGCCTTTGCCAGTCTGAATGAGTATCGTGAGTTAATACAGGCTCCGACGACCGTGCGGGCGGTCACAAACACGGCCATCGTAGCTACTGTTGCTGCCACGACCACTATGGTACTGGCCTCCGTCATATCGTGGATGTCGACACGCTCCAATCTTCGCTGGGCAGCCCTCCCGGACCGGCTGACCATTCTGGTCGTGGCGACGCCCAACATAGTCATCGCGCTTGCCCTGGCATTCTTTTACCTTTGGGTGCCGCTTCCGATTTATGCAACAATCTGGATCATCGTGATTGCAATGACAACACGATATCTGGCCTACACCACGCGACTCATGGGGGCAGCGTACCTACAGATTCACAAGGATCTGGAGGAGGCGTCGCAAGTGAGTGGTGTCACCTGGCCACTGACGATGAGACACATAGTGTTGCCCCTTGTTTGGCCGTCTTTTGCCAGAGGGTGGCTACTGGTTTTCGTCTATGCCATGCGCGACACGACGCTGGCGCTGATGCTCTTTAGTGTTACCAATGATTTGATCGGTGTCAGGCTCTGGACCATCTGGTTTTCGGATGTTAACTTCCCGAAAGCTTCAGCTCTGGCCGTATGTTTGGCAGTGGCGTCCATGGCTTTGAGCTTCTTGATAGCCAAGTGGACCGGAGTCCAACAGGAGCAGATCTAGACCCACCGAAGACTTTGCTTCGCCGTGAGTGAATCTAGATTCTGACCGCGAAGGTGCGACCGCAGGATCTGGTGGAGGTCGAGGAAAGCGTGTATGCAATGCTGTGGCCAGAGCTTTGCCTGCTAATCCCAGTCTGACGACGGAAGGTGACCATGCAGCACAGGATCAGAACAGTGTTTATGCGCGGTGGGACCAGCCGAGCCCTGTTCTTTCGTGAGGAGGATCTCCCATCCGAGCCTGATGTTCGCGCCCGCGTGATTCTGGCGGCTTATGGCAGCCCTGATCCGTTCGGCCGCCAGATCGATGGCATTGGGGGCGGTACCTCGACAACCAGCAAAGTAGCGATCATCAGCCAGGCAACCGTGCCGGGTATCGACGTGAACTACACCTTTGGCCAAGTAGACATTACCAGGCCCTTAATCGATGGGCGCGGCAATTGCGGGAACATCTCCTCTGCCGTCGGCCCCTACGCGGTCGACGAGGGGCTCGTCGAGCCTACTGACCCCTTTACCCACGTGCGTTTCCTCAACACGAATACCAACAAGGTGATCGTAGCTCACGTTCCAACGCGTAACGGCCGGTTCGACGAAGAAGGCGACTTCGTCATCGACGGCATTCCTGGCACCGCCTCGAAGATAGTTTTGGAGTATCTGGACCCGGGCGGGGCCGTGACCGGCAAATTGCTGCCGACGGGCAACGTCCGCGACGTTCTGGACGTTTCCGGAGTAGGGCAGATCGAAGTGTCGATAGTCGACGCGGGCAACCCCTGCGTTTTCTGCCGGTTCGAGGATTTCGGACTTGACGGGACGGAGCAGCCGGAGGAGATAGATGCCAACCCCGAGTTGCTCCGCCGTATCGAGGCCATTCGCGGCGCAGCCGGTGTTGCCATCGGGCTGGCGACATCGCTCGAAGAGATGGCGAGCCGCGTTCCCTCGGTACCGAAGATAGCCTTCGTCGGCTCGCCGCGGGATTACCGGCGGACCAGCGCCGTGATGTGCCGTAAAGAGGAGGTCGATCTTGTGGCCAAGATTATGACGATGGGGAAAGTACACCGGGCATATGCCCTGACCGGTGCGATTTGCACAACTGTGGCCAGTTCGGTCTCGGGCTCGATCGTCAACGAGGTGGTTTCGGCGCCATCGCGGGAGACAGGTCTGATTCGGATTGGCCACCCCTCGGGAGTGATCGATCTCACCGCGCACATCGTCTGCGATGGTGAGAGCTGGAATGTTTGTGCCGTGTCGTCCACGCGTACCGCCCGCCGATTGATGGAAGGGTACGTCCTCGTCCCTCAGCACCTGCTCGTAAGCCCCTAGCGCGAAGGCGTTCAAAGGCGGGTGGCAGGATGCCACTGGAAGCGCTTCTAGAGATGGATTCTGTGGTCTTTCAGGGCTCTTCGCTCTCAGTGGCCATGTTGACTTCAGCGCCGAAATGCATATAATCAAATCGATTTCTCATATTATTTTGATAGAATCCGTCTATCTAAAGTCTGCTATGGCTGGAGGTCGGGCCGTGGTACAGTTCGGGCAGATCGAGGCCTTCATTGAGGTTGCGGCGCAGAGCAATCTTACCCGTGCAGCGGACTCGATGTGCCTATCGCAACCCACGGTGACAGCTCGCATTCAGCAATTGGAACGTGAAATCGGTCACCAACTGTTTACGAGGACGAAGCGCAGGTTGAGTCTCACCGAAGCGGGAAGAACGCTGCTTCCGTACGCTCAACGGTCGCTGCAGAGTATGCGTCAGGGCCAGGAGGCTCTGAAGCACTTGCGCGATGTTGATGGTGGCAAGATAACGATAGGCGCGACCCCTTTCATCAGCACCTACCTGATGCCGATCTTGCTGAAGAGCTTCAGAAAGGAGTATCCAAGAGTCCATATAGCAGTGCGTACAGCCCACTCAGAAGAGGTGCTCGAGGCCGTTCTCACCGAGGTGGTTCAAGTGGGTCTTGTGGCACGGGCAAGGCATCCTGGCATCGAGGCAATAAAACTGCACGAAGATGAGCTGGCGCTGGTCGTTCACCCTAGCCACCGTTTCGCCTCACGAAGCGCGGTCAGTATCGAGGAGCTGAGGGGTGAGGAGATGGTCCTTTTCAGCAGCGGTTTGCCTTATTACGAGCTCACCCAGTCAGTGCTCGTGAGCGCAGGGACATCAGCTAGCTCTACTATGGAGCTCGACACCGTGGAAGCAGCCAAGAAGATGGTCGAGGAAGGGATAGGTATTTCGCTCCTACCACGTCTTGTGGTGCGGCGGGAGCTGGAATGGGGCACGCTCAAAGAGGTGCCGATGTCCGACGCACCAGCGGTGAAGCGGCTGGTATACGCCATCTATCGCAAAGGATTGGATCTGGGGCAGGTGGTGCAGGCTTTTCTCCGATCAATTGACGAGGTCGTCTTGTAGGATCACACGAACGAGCCCCAACCCCCTTTGCATCATACCCCTCACCTCCTATCATGCTCGACTACTCGTTTTCACTGCGGAAGTTGCGTTGGTGTGTGATCGGGAGAAACGACCGCCGCCATCTCACGCAGCACTTGCTCTAAGAAGTCGATCCAATCGTTGCCGAGGAACTGGCGGTAGAGGCGCAACTGGGTGTGGCCGATCTTGCCCGCGGGACCGAGCTGGCGACGCAGGGTGTCGAGTCTGGCGCGGCCATCGCCGGGGAGGAAGACCACGATTTCTCCGTCATCAGACGAGATTTTCGAGACGCCGGCCTGGGCGGCAAGTGTCTTGAGTTGCACCAGGCGCCCGAGATGGACGGCGGGCTCAGGCAGGGGGCCGAAACGATCCCGCATCTCCGATGCCAGATCGTCCACCTGCTCAGGCGACGTGGCCTCGGCCAGTCGCTGGTAGAGATTGAGACGTAGAGCCTCGTTTTCGATATAGTCTCGCGGAATGTAGGCGGTGACGGGAAGGTCGAGGCTCACCTGGAGGTGGGCCGGCGGTTTCTGTCCCTGCAGCTCTTTGACCGCTTCGGCCAGCAGCCGGCAGTAGAGGTCGAAGCCCACCGCCGCTACGTGGCCGTGCTGCTCGGTGCCCAGCAGGTTGCCGGCGCCCCGGATCTCCAGGTCTTTCATGGCCAGCTTGAAGCCGGCGCCCAGCTCGCTGGCCTCTAGAATCGCCCGCAGTCGCTTCTCGGCGTTGGGCGCCAATCGCTTGTCCTTGCTGAAGAGGAAATAGGCGTAGGCCCGTTCGGCGCCGCGCCCCACCCGGCCGCGCAACTGGTACATTTGCGCCAGGCCAAACCTATCGGACTGATTGACAATAAGGGTGTTGACGTTGGGAATGTCCAGGCCCGATTCGATGATCGTGGTGCAAACCAGGACGTCGTACTTACCGGCGGCGAAATCCAGCATCGTCTTTTCGAGCTGTTCCTCCGGCATCTGGCCATGGCCGACGGCGATCAGCGCCTCGGGCACCAGTTGTGCCAGTCGCTGCGCGGTGTAATCGATGCTCTGCACCCGATTGTGGACGAAGTACACCTGTCCACCCCGGTCCAGCTCCCGCAAGATGGCCTCGCGGATCAGGCGCGAGTCGTACTCTGTTACGTAGGTACTGATCGGCAAGCGCTCTTCCGGGGGCGTTTCCATCGTGCTCAGGTCGCGAATTCCCGAGAGAGCCATGTGCAGCGTCCTCGGTATGGGCGTCGCCGTCAGCGTTAGAACGTCCACTTCCTTGCGCAGTTGCTTCAGGTGCTCTTTGTGGGCCACGCCGAAGCGCTGCTCCTCGTCGATGATGACCAGGCCGAGATTCCTGACCTGGACGTCCTTCTGCAATAGGCGGTGCGTGCCAATGCAGATGTCCACCGCGCCGTCGCGCAGAGCCTCGATCACCTGTTTTTGCTCCTTGTCGGTTCTGAAGCGCGAAAGAACCTCGACGTGGATCGGGAAAGCCTGCATGCGCTCCTTGAAGGTGCTGAGGTGCTGCTGGGCCAGCACCGTGGTGGGAACCAGAATGACGACCTGCTGCCCGTCCATAACCGCCTTGAAGGCCGCGCGCAGCGCCACCTCGGTCTTGCCATAGCCGACGTCGCCACAAACCAGGCGATCCATCGGCTTGGGCTTTTCCATGTCGGACTTGACCTCGGCGATGGCCGTTAGCTGATCGAGCGTTTCCACGTACGGGAAGGAGTCCTCCAGCTCGCGCTGCCAGGGGCTGTCCGGGGAGAAAGAGCGTCCGGTCTTAACTTCCCGCGCCGCGTATATCTCCAGCAGGTCTCGGGCTATGTCCCTTACCGCCGCCCTGACCCGCTCCTTTGCGCGAGCCCAATCGCCCGAGCCCAGCCGGTGCAGCGTAGGGGTATGGTCGCCCACGCCGATGTACTTGCTCACGCGGTCGAGCTGGTCAGTCGGGACGTACAGCCGATCGACCTCCGCGTACTCCAGTAACAGGAACTCTCGCTCGGTACCGTCGTCGCGCATATGCACGAGACCGCGGCAACGCGCGATGCCATGCTCGACGTGGACCACAAAATCGCCAGCCACCAGATCGGCAAGGAAAGCCTCGCGGGAGGTGGTCCTGGAGCGCGCCCGTCGGTGCGGCTTCGACCAGCCAAAGATCTCTCGATCCGTGAGCAGGGTGAAGCTGCGTGAGCCCTCGGGCACAACGAGCGAGAAGCCCTCGTCGAGGGAGCCATGGATGAGGGTTGTCCAAGGGAGGGATTCAGACCCAAGAGCCTCTGCGCCGGCAACAACGACTCCGTACTCCTCGAGGAGTTCACCCAGTCTGATAGATTGCTGGCTGACGACGATGGCTCGTCCGCCTTGGGCGCGGAGCTTGACGAGGTCGTCCAACACATGCTTGAGCCGACCGCCATAGGTGGAGGCGGCCTGGAAAGACGTCGAAATCGCCCCGTAGCCAGACCTGGCTTTGTCGGCGTGGTCCAGGTTCCAGGACAGGTGCAGTCTGTTCTTCGCGTGCAAGCGGGCCTTCAGATCGCTCCAGTCCCAGTAAGGCCGGGGGAAGCTAGGCGGCAGCTCCCCGGATTCCACCAACTGCCCGCGCAGTTGCTCGGCCTGCTCGGCGAGGTCGATCGCCTCGGCCTGCGCCTGATCGACGTCGTCGAAAACCACCAGCGCCTCGGTTGACAGGTAATCGACCAGCGTCTCGTCGCAGCAAAACGCGCCGTAGAACTCCGAGCCGTCGAACACCTCTCCTTGCGAAAATCGCTCGAGATCGCGCAAGAACTGCTCCCGGACCTCGGGGCGCAGGGCGAAAAGGTCGATGGACCCGAGGGCTTCCAAAATTGTCGCGTACTCTGGGTGGACGACCTCTCGTGCCCGCGTGACGCAGACGCTATCCACCGCCTGGCCCGACCGCTGGGTTTCGGGATCGAACTCGCGGATCGTGTCTATCTCATCACCAAAGAACTCCAGACGAACCGGGCGATCACGCGTGGGAGGAAACACGTCGACTATGCCCCCGCGCCGGCTGAAAGCTCCGGGCTCTTCCACCATGGCTTCGGGCCAGTAGCCTCTCGCCAGCCAGCCAAGGAGCAGGGTGTTGATGTCGACCTCCTGGCCGCGCCGCACCTCCTGTGCCTCGGCGGCAAAGCGCTCGTGAGGCGCTAGCCTGTGCATAAGACTTCTAGCCGACGCTACCACGATGGAAGTTGTCTGGCGGTCGCCTGGCGAGACAACTCGCGCGAGCACGCTCAGCCGATCGCGCCGCGACGCGCTATCGGCGGGCATACGCTCGTAGAAAAGGGCGTCCGGCTCGGGATAGAGGAGGACGTCCGCTTCTGACCCCAACCAGGCGACGAGCTGCTCGTGCAACTGTCGAGCTCTTTGCCAGGTGGGCGTGACGACAAGCATCTGGTGCGCGAGGTCGCGCCGCAGGCAAGCGATCAGGTACGGTTTGGCGGCGTCCAGCAACGACAGGCGCAACGGCTCCGCGTCAGTGGGCCGCCGGGCCAATCGCTCCAACAGGCTCTTGTAGCCAGGTTGGTATTCAATTTGCGAAAGCAGGCTCGATAGATTCAGGTTCACTTCCAATGGGAATTATAACACGGCTGGGATTGGGGGGCAGGGATTGGGGGAGCGAAGCTCAAATGGTGCAGGAGAGACCGTCCCTCCCTTCGCAATGTGGAGAATAGTTAGGCCGCCATGCTGATGGTGATCGATATCGGGTGCTGATCCTCTTCCGGTACGGGCTCGCCCAGTTCCTCAGCGACAGCAATCCAGCCAGCTATGGCGTCTTGGGCCATCGCAATAGCTTCTTCGACAGTCTCCCCCTGTGTGACACAGCCCGGCAGAGTCGGCACGATCACAGAGTACCCGCCTTCTTCGGGCTCCGGTATCAAAACGATGGTGTAGTCTCGCTTCCTCATAGTTCCCCCTACAGTAAGGCCGCCAGCTCGCCGGCGCTCAGCCCCGCCTGCTCGAGGTTGCTCTGCAATGTCTTGGGTTTGACAATAGTCCTCGCGTGCACCGGGACGACGACTGTGCCCGGTCTGTCAGGGCCGCTACCATTGCCATTCCTGTTCGTCGAAGTGAGTAGGAGTGGGCGCGTCTAGCGGCAGGTCCCCATCGCGCTCGCGCATCTGTTTCGCCGCCTCAGCCCAACCTGCCCGAGGCGTGGCTGCACGCTGAATCACTATGGCTCCCTCTTCTACACGTAACTCCACTTCGTCGGTCAGGCCGGCTTGGGCGATGAGGGGTTTTGGTAATCGGACGCCACGCGAGTTTCCTGTGCGAACCAGACGAGTTCTCATGTGATAGTCTCGAGATTAAAAAGGGTAATTACATCATAAGCACGTGCGTGGGTCGTGACAATGCCCGCGAGACGACTTACAGTATTCGCCAATCCAGCGTACCCAGGGTAGCTGCGACCTGGCGGCGTTGTAGAGCCGCTCATCGCCCGTCCAGACCTCGCAGCCTCGAAGCTCGGCAAGCGCCAGGTAGAGTGCGTCGTACGGCGTCGGGCGGTCGAGACGATGGGCGATTGCCAGTGCTCGATGGTGCAAACCGGGTTCGTCCTCAAACCGCACGCCGAAGCCGAGCACAACATCCAGGGCGTCCTGCGCCTGCTCGATGCTCATCTCACGCCGCCGCACGCGCTTGAAAAGCGCGCTGTCCACTTCAGCGAGCATAAGGTTCGGCGCGATGATCTCGACTCCGGCCCACCCCCAATCGTCCGCTAGCAAGAGAGCCGTGTCAGCATACTGCTCGGGCAACACCCACATTGCCGCCAGGCTGGCGTCAACGACCACGACTTTCGCCAGCGTTTCTCTGTTCACGGTAGCTCTTCAGTGCGCTCGCGTCTAGTTTCCTCGACCAAGTCGGCAGAAGAAGTGGTGAGCCGACGCTCGCCGAAGACACGAAGTTGGAAGGCGCGAGCGCGCTCGACGGCAGCGAGCGTCAGTTTGCCCTGGCGCTCGGCCGCTCGAAAGCGTCGAAGTTCCTCGATATCCTTCTTGCGAACGTATACTCGCTTATCCATCGCGCGGCGGTAGGTCGAGATATCACCCTTTTGTATGTAGCGGTAAAGCGTGCTGCGTTTGACGCCGTATCGCTGCTCCACCTGTTTCAACGAAAGCAATTCTTGGACAGGCTCGGGCTGCGACATATTAGCACCTCCAATCATCCTGATCTTATCATAAGTGTCTCGATTTGTCCAATTTGTGACGAGGTGCGTCAGATCGGCGGCGTATCTTATCCTACCTATTGTACACGTTCATCGCCGCCACGATACCTTCTTTGATGATGGCCTCGACGGCTTCGGTAACACGACGGCGGGTCTCATCGATGATGGGCCACTCCTCCTGCCGAAACCCGGTCAATACGTAATCGATCTCGTCGCCCACGGTCGGGCGGCCTATGCCGACTCGAATGCGGGCAAAATCATCGGTTTTCAGCCAGTTAGTCAGGGACTGAATGCCTTTGTGGCCACCGGCACTGCCTTTTTCACGGATGCGAATCTTGCCCAGCGGCAGGTCCAGATCGTCGTAGACGACTAGAAGGTCTGGTGGGCCCAGCCTGTACCACGATAGCAATCCTTTGACCGATTCTCCGCTTAGGTTCATGTACGTTTGGGGCTTGGCCAGAATGAGCTTGGCCTGGTCCAGCGTGCCCTCGGCGACGAGCGCCCGAGCCCGCTTCTTGGTGAATTTGAGCCCGTGGCGCTCGGCAAAGGTGTCGATGCACAGGAAGCCCAGGTTGTGGCGGGTGCGAGCGTACTGGCTGCCGGGGTTGCCGAGACCGGCGATGAGCTTCGAGGCCATCAGTAAGCGTTCTTGTCGCGGAAGATGACAAAAAGCGTGCGGATAAGGATCTTAAAATCCAGCCAAAGTGTCCAGTTCTCGACGTACCACAAGTCGTACGCGGTGCGCTGCTCGATGGAGGTGTTGCCGCGCAGCCCATTTACCTGCGCCCAGCCGGTTATGCCGGCCTTCTCGTTATGGCGGTCGAAATAGCGGGGTACCGTCTGCTTAAACTGCTCGACAAAGTAGGGTCGCTCCGGGCGTGGCCCGACCAGGCTCATCTCGCCGGCCAGCACGTTAATGAACTGTGGCATCTCGTCGATGGAATAGCGACGCAGAACCCTGCCTAGCCACGTCGTTCGCGGGTCTCCCTCGGTGGCCCAGACTGGGCCTGTTTCCTGCTCGGCATGTGGCTTCATGGTCCTGAACTTTATGGTCGGAAATGGCTTGCCATCCAGGCCCACGCGCTCCTGTACATAGAATACAGGCCCACCGGGGGACGTGACTTTGACTAACAAGGCGACGAGCAACAGGAAGGGAGAGAGCGCGACGAGGGTTGCAGCGCTGATGACAAGGTCCATCAAGCGCTTGACCACCAGATTCCAGCCTTTCAAGGCGACGTCGCGTATCGTGACGAGCGGCATGCCGTCCAGGTCGTCTATGTTGACCTCGGAGGCCATAATCTGGAAGAGGTCCGGAAAGCACTTGATGCTGACGTGATGTCGCTGGCAATGAGAGACGATCTCCAGGAGCTGCCGATGGGACAGAGTCGGCAAGGCGACGATGACCTCGGTTACCCGGTGCTCACGAATTAGCCCGTCGACGTCCTTCATGCACCCGAGCACACGCAGGCCGTGGACACTCGCCAGACCTGGCTCCTCGGTCACGAACCCGATGGCACGGTAACCGAGCCCAGGCGAGTTCCTGATCTTGTTCAGGACGAGTCCGGCGATATCGCCAGTGCCAATTATCAGCACTCTGTCTATGCCCAGGCCTTGCGCCCGAAGTACGGATTGAATGCGGCTGAGAAGCGCACGGCCCAGCGTCACGAACACGATCGACAGCAGCCACACCAATGCAAGCATCAATCGCGAATAGCCGAAGTCGCGGGAGGCGACGGCGCTGGCCGCCATCACCATCACCGTGGCCACCGAAACGCCGCTGAAGATGCTGTAGAACTCGTCGATGCCCGACGCGGCTCTCCTGGGCCTGTAGAGCCCTTGCAGCGACAGGACGATGGGGCCGACGAACATCTGTAGAATCATAGGGCCCAGGTAGACCGACTGCGGGTGCAATTCCTGGACAGAGAACAGGTTCGAGCGAAACCGGAGCTCGTAGCTCGCCAGGTATGAAAAGGCCGTCACGAAGGCATCGCTAAGTATCAGGGCGATCACAAAGTACACGTTGGCCGACTTCCTCACGCCCGGTCGATCCTCCTTGCCCCCGCGATGGCGGGCTTAGCAAACCACAAGCGGAGGTTGTTGCCGGCCAGAGCCAGCGCAGCGCGGCAGTATATTGCGCCCACGATGAGGCAGCTCATAGGGAACGCCGTGGTACGCGCGTAATGTTTGCGGTAGAAGACAAGCATCGCGCGATAAAACTCGACCGTCGACCTATTGCTTTTCTGCTTGCTGCTCTCCCCCTTGTGATGGACCACTTCTACTCGCCCGTTGTACAGCACTTTCCAGCCGCATTCCTTGATGCGATACGCCCAGTCCAGGTCCTCCCCGTACATGAAGAAGCTCTCATCGAGCAGGCCAACCCTGGCAAGCACGTCCCTTCTCACCATCATAAAGGCGCCTACGACCGAGTCGACCTCCACGACATCGCGGGGGTCGAGGTAAGTGAGGTTATACCGCGCCAGAAGCCGACTCTTGGGAAACAGCTTGCTCAGGCCCAGCAATCGATAAAACGAGACCTCGGGGCTGGGGAAGCTTCGCCGACAGGCGAGATCGAGGCGACCGTCGGGCCGGATGAGACGGGGGCCGGCAGCGCCCGCCTCCTGATGGCTCTCCATAAACGCCGCCATGTCCGTTAGGGCACTGGGGGGCAGAGTAGTGTCAGGATTGAGCAGCAGTACGTATTTTGGCTGCTCCGATTCCGGATAGCGCAGTATCTCACGCAGGGCGATGTTGTTGCCGAAAGCGTAGCCACCGTTGACGGCGCTTTCGAGGAGCCTCACCTGGGGGAACAACTCTCGTACCATAAGAGCGCTACCGTCAGTGGACGAGTTGTCTACCACCAACACTTCAAGGGTGATATCTCCTCGGCTGTTGAAAACGGATTCGAGACAAGATTTCAGTAGATCGCGGACGTTGAAGCTGACAATTACGATCGACAGATCGGGCATTTCACCCTCTGTTCCTTAGCCTCCACCAAACCCCGGCGGGATAGCCAATCATCTTGGCAACATCTCCCGTCAGCCGGATGACCGGAACCCATAATAGAGCCCTCAACCGGTCGCCAGGGTGGTGGAGCTTGCTGCAATGCCAGAGTCTGCGATAGGGTCCCCACAGATAGAGACCCGCCGCAAAGGCGACCAGTAGCCAAATCAGTTTATACCAAAAACCCGCGACCAAAGCAATAGGCGCACCGGTGTAGGTGAGATATCGGATGAGGTGGCGCCGAGGCCAGAGATTGGCCTTGCCATCACCGCGCGCATACATGTAGTATTGCTTGAAAAACTCCAGAAGGTCGCGCCGGGGCCTAAAGTAGGCAACCGCATCCGGCGCGAAGGCAAAACGGAAGCCGGCGTCTCGTAGCATCAGATCGAAGACGACATCCTCGCAATAGTCCAGCCACTCCGGATACCCGCCCACGGCGGCCCAGGCCTTCTTGGAAAAAGCTATAGAGCGGCTGGAGGGTAGGAAGTTCTGCGGCTTGACGTCTCGCACGGCGGGCAGCACAGTCGCTCCCATCGACGTCTCGAACGCGGTCTGGGGATCGGGCACGAAGAAACCGGCGACGACGTCGACGTCTTCGCCCCCGGCCGACGCTTCGAAACCCGCCAGGAGATTCTCCAGCCAGTTCCGGGCCAGCCGCACGCCCGCATCGGTCGAGACGATGATGTCGCCCTCGGCTGCCCGAATGGCGATGTTGCGGCCTTGCGCGATGTTGCTCCCCGCGCTGACGATGAGCTTGATGGGCGCACCCTGTCGAACGAACTCTCGGACGATATCGGCCGTTCCGTCGGTTGATCCCCCGTCCACGATGACGATCTCGTCGGCCGGCCTGGTCTGAGCCAGCAGCGATTGCAGCAACGAGTGAATCGTGTCTCTTTCGTTTTTTACGGTGGTTATGACTGATACTTTCATGTACTTGGGCTTTGGTTTCCATCATCGCTGCCTAGGGAACGACCCTCACCCTAACCCTCTCCCTGAAAGGGAGAGGAGACAGGACGATCGCTGGTCGTCTTACCTGACGGCGAACTTTGTTAGCTCGATTCTACCTGGGATGTTGCCGATCCGCTCGGCGGCCGGGACTGGCTGGCCGGTGGCGGCGTCGGTCAATCCCAGGGTCAGCACGTACTCGCCTGGGCTCAGATCGCGCAGTAGAAGCTTGTGTTGGTCACGAACTATCTCGTCCGACTCCCACTTATCAGTTCGGTACGCGCCTTCTGCCGGGCCAATGTCTCGCCCTAGCACCGTGCGGCCGGCCTTGTCCAGGACGGCCAATGAAATGTCGTAGTCGGCTGGCTTTCCCGCAGCCGCCTGCCAGTAGAGCGTGAGTAAAGCGATGTCCCCCGGCCGGATCTCGACGTTGTCACGGCCAAAACCGAGTTTATGGAAGTCGTAACCCAAGAGGAGCACGTCCTTACCGAACCCGGACGAGACCTGATGCTGCATCATTAGTGAGCGGAGACCGGGAGGCGCGCCCGGTTTCGAAACCCGCAACGTTCCGAAAAGGAATCGATCTCCCACAACTGTACCGCCCTCGTCCAGTATCGGCAGGCGGCGCCCGTCGCCGGCGTCGTACAGGCCTAGCTCGAGCTTGTAGTCGCCCGGCGGTGTGCCTAACAGCACTGGTACGCCGTGCCTGTCCTCTACGGTCTCGCCGGGCTTCCAGATGCTCGTGATCTTTGCTCCTCCGCCAGGCTCGCCGTCGCGCTGGCCCCACAGGTATTCGTGCTGGTCGATGACGTGGACAAATACCGTGTAGCGCTCCGAGATCGGGCCGATTGCCTGCCAGTAGAGGACCAGGTCGACCACGTCGCCCGGTCGCAAGGATTCCTTGCCGATGCGATAGCCCGTGAGTCGCGCTTTGTTACCGAAATTCACGTTGGTTTGCCGGTAATCGGCATCCGTCGAGGTTGGCAGGGAGAAGAGCACGAGCCGGATGTTCCCAAACCACCGGCTATCCGCTTTGAAAGCGTTTTCGACGAGCCAGCCTTCGATGAAGCCTCGCGGATCGCTTTCGGGTACTGCCCAAAGGACAAGCCACAGGCGACTGTAGCTTTCGGCCAGTGTCCTGAGCTGTCTCTCGGCGTTGCCCTCGTCGATCGGCCGCTCTTGCGGCAGGGGAAATCTCGGCAGGTCTCCCTTGTAGTAGTACTCGAAAACCTCTACCTGTCCGGGTGCGTTGAGAACGATAGCATCGCCGGGCTCGGCCAACGACTCGACGTAGGCGGCGAGGCCGCGATAATCGTCCCTGGCATACTTTGCATCGTGGTAGTAAGCATACGTGGAGCTCCAGGTGCCGTATGTCGCGCCAAACAGGAACGCCGCGATGATGGTGGCAGGCAGGATGCCGCGAGCGAACGCCGGGCGGCGCACCACCCTCGACGCAGCTTCGGCGAAACCGATTAGTCCGATGCCCAGCAGCAGATAGTAGCCCGGCGCGGCAAGGAGGAGGAATTTTGGATTATACATAGGTCGACGGAGCGAAAGCGCGTACATGACCAGCACGGGCACAAGCAGATACAGGACCGGCCACAGTATCCTTCCCAGGCTCGCGCGTCCGACGACGAGCGCGTACAAAACCAGCCCACCCAGTGACAGCAGAAAAACCAGCTCACGATTGGGAGTGGCCGAGGCATCCCAGGACAACCCGAAGCTAAAAACAAGGAACACCCGCCGCAGCAGCGTCGGCAAGTCGAAGGGCTCGCTGATGCTGGGCCAGCCGCTGGCGCCTGCGTACGTCATCAGCAGCCAAGGAAGGAAAGAGAGCAGGATAAGGGCCTGGATGGGGAGCCAGGGGCAAGGGGCAAGGGACAGGGGGCCAGGGGTGCTACGACGCGCTCGCGCGAATGCCAGAGGCCCCCACAATGCCAGGAAGTACAGGTTCTGGGCGAGGAGGAGGCTGAAGGCGAAATAGTGCGAGTACAGGAAGGCGATGGTGACGACGGCATAGGCGATCCAGTGGCCGACGACTCTGGGCTGAGACGTTGCGACGCTTGGCACCCTGAGCGGTCTCAGGATACGGAGAAACAGGTAGGTCGACAGGGCGCCCAGAAAGGCGGTTTGAATGTACATACGGGCTTCCTGGGAGTAGTAGATCAGAAGAGGCGAGGTTGCGGCGAAAAAGCAGGCTATGAGGGCCGGTGCGCTAGCGGGCCGGTTGTGTGTAGGGACGTTGCATGCAACGTCCCTACACGCAACGGTTCCTATTTTGAAGACCAGGACGACGAGCAGAACGCCGAAGATGAGCGAGAGCCAGCGCAGGGCCAGCTCACCTGTGCCCACCAGCGAAGACCAGAAATGAAGCAGGTAGTAGTACAGCGGCGGATGGATGTCGGCCGCCGCGCTCAGGGTGATGGTGGCGAGGCTTCTGGGTGCCAGGGTAGCGCTGATGCCCTCGTCGTACCAGAAGCTTTGTCCGTCGATGCGATACGCTCGGAGGGCGAAGGCGAGGAGCACTATGGCGGTGAGCAGCGCCAGCACCAGGACCGAAGGCCTGCCTGACCTCTGCAGATCATCTTGTTTTGCCACGCGCGCGGTCCTTTCCGGCTGTGGTTCGAGCTCTTCGCCCGACCAGATGGCCGCCGGTCCAGCCAACGGCAATGCCGAGCAAAGTCGACAGTACAGGCGCCAGAAGCAGATTGACAATCGGCGGCTGAACGTCGACGACGAAGCCATCGAAGTCCCAAACGAGATCACCGCCGCTCGTATAGTCACCGGGTGCGGTCATCAGTACGGCCTCGTGCAGGCCGTTGCTCAGACCGCCAGCCACCGGAACGATGCTTTGCCACTCGTCGTCAAAAGATTGCAGATCCAGGTATGCCCTTCCCCGGTCGTCCCGCGGCAGCTTGTTCGCCGGGGATCCATCGACGGTAACCAAAAAGCGCCCGGATGTCTCCTGGAGGCGCACAACCAGCTCGAGCTCCGTACCTTTGAACGTGAAGCTCAGAGCATCTCCTGACGTGCGCGAGCGCCTGTACTCGCCCAAAGCGGCGTTGGGATCGCTGCGCACCTCCCAGGCTCCGCCATATTTGACGGCCCAGTGGTCTTCCTGGTGGAAGCCCCGGTAGGCCACCGGCGATGAAGTGGCCAGACTTCTCACCGCCTCGTATACTGGGTAGGGATTGAAGTTTCGGTCCACCAGACTGAAGTAGTACATCTGCTCGTTCTGGTTCACGGCATGCACGCGCCGGAAGTGCCACAGATTCACGACGCCCATCCAGGGCCATTCCTCGAGAATCCTCCGGAAGCCCTGCACCGTGTAGCGCGCCTGCTCCTGTGGCGTCACCCTTCCGAAAAGAGGTTCCTCGGGGAAATCGAGTGGCAGGGCATTCCAGCCCATTTCGGAGGCCCAGATGGGCTTGTTCTCGTCCCCATTGCGCACCATTACTTCTCGAATCAGCATGGAACGCGAGAAATTTACGTCCTTTTCTTCGTCGAGTCGACGGTCGTACGGCCCTGAACGCAGGCCGTAGGGATTAGTGCTCATCACGTCGAAGTAGTTCTTGGCGCCAGCATCGTACATTTGCTGCAAGAAGATAACGTCGTTGACAGCGCGTTCGCTAACCTCGATGGTGGGCGCCAATGCCGCGCTGAGGATCACGGCGTCGGGATCGGCCTGCTTGGCCCTGATGTAGGCGATCTGCAACAGCCGCACGTACTCTGGCGCGCTCACCGGCCTGTTGCCCCACTCGAAAGAACGGTTCGGCTCGTTCCAGATTTGATAGTGCTTGACCTTGCCCCGGTATCTGCCGACAAAGGCGTAGACGAAATCGCCGTAGTCCGCGAAATCGTCGGGAGGCGTTTCCAGTTTGGGATTTCCCGGACGGGCCCATTGCGGCGTGCCATCCAGTCTGGCAATGATCCGCAAGCCATATTCGTCGGCCAGGTTTACAATGCGATCCCACTTCGCCCACGTGTCATCCACATCGTTCTTCTCATCGTAGTACTCGCCCTTCTCCGGAATCTCGATCTCGTCCCACAGCACCTGCTGCTTGATCCATCCGAACCCGGCGTCCTTGATCATCTGCAGCGTGCGCCTGATCTGGATCTCCTCCACTTCCTGTTCCAGAAACACGTTCACCCCGAAGGGATTCAAACCCGTGTTATCCATTGGAGCCAGGTCCGCCGTGTTGGGTGTTCGGCTTGTCAGTCCCAGGTAGATGCCGACGAGCTGGTCGCGCGCCTCGACGCCAATAAGGTCGACGAGCGCGTCTTTCGCGGACTCGCGGTAGGTGTAGCCAAGGGCCACTCCCATCAAGATCACAATTGCAAGAAAAGCCGTTCCTATTCTGCGCATCATTATGTCAAGTGCTTTCCAGTTGCCGGTAGAACTCTTCCAGGACGGGCACTATGCGATGCCAATCATACAGGCGCTCGGCCACATGGCGTGACCGTTGCGCGAGCCCCTTCCTAAGCGATGCATCGGTCAACAACCTGATGGTTTTCTCGGCGAAGTCGTCCGGTGCATCGGCCACGAGCACGTCCTCACCCGGCGTCACCAGTATACCTTCGCACCCCAGGGAGGTGCTGACTACCGGCACCCCCATAGCCATCGCCTCGAGGACCTTGAAGCGCGTTCCTCCGCCAAAGCGCAACGGCACCACGTAGGCGTGTGCCTGGCCGACGACGGGGCGAACGTCGTCGACGAACCCGACCACTTCCACGCCCGGTCGCGAGGCCAGGCGTCTTACCTCGCCATTTGGAGCCGGTCCCACGATCAGCAGGCGCGCGTCCTGAACACGGCGCCGCACCCGCGGCAAGATTTGTTCGCAGAACCACACGACGGCGTCGACGTTGGGTCTGAAATCCATCGTGCCCGCGAACACCATGGTCGGAGGCGCAGACGAATCGCTGCGCGAGACCGCCCGGAAATGATCGACGTCGACCCCATTTGGAACCACCGTCGTCCGCAGCGGGCCGGCCACAGCCCCGAGCGCGCGGCGATCGGCCTCAGATACGACGGCCACGCCATCTACCCGGGCGCAGCACCTGGCTTCGTAACGCCTGAGTTTCTGCCACTGGATGAAAGAGTAGAGCGCGCCGTGCCACTTCCCGGGCTTTCGGCTGTCGATTTGCCAGGCCCGCCGCTGAAGTACGTGCTCGGCATTGTGTGCATCGAGGACAACTCTCGGCGTTCGATGGACGTTGGGTTCCAGCAAATCCGTCGCCTTCTTCCATAGATGGCTCATCTCGAGGGCTTCGATCTGGACGAAGTCGAAGCGATGTTGCCGCAAGAGAGACGCCAACCGGCTGACGAATTCGGCAGACCAGAGCCTCAAGACAAGGTCCGGCACCGGCGTGGAAGCCAGGCTCCAGACTCGCCTGGCCCCGGATCTGGTGGGCCTAGGTATCACATCCACTTGATAGCAGTATTGCCGCAGAGCCTCCGCGCCCGCCAGTTCCGCCTCGTCGCCGAAGGTGAGGAGGCCGACGTCGTGCCTGAGGGCCAGGTTCTTCAGGATGTTGTAGTTCCTGGTAGCCGTCCCTTTGTTCGGCGGGTAGGGCACACTGGGCGCCAACATCAAGATGCGCATCGCCTAGGACTCCGCGACCCGCCGGTAGACCGCAAGGGTCTCGGATGCCGTGCGCTCCCACGAGAAGGAACGAGCACGCTGCAGTCCCCGTCGAGTCAGATCGTCGCGCAGCGCCCTGTTCGTTAGCAATCTCAGCATCGCTCTGGCTATCTCTGGGGCATCGCGCGGGCTTACGAGCAAGCCTGCGTCCCCCACTACCTCCGGCAAAGAGGACACATTGGATGCCACCACGGGTGTGCCGCAGGCCATGGCCTCCAGCGCGGGCAGGCCAAAGCCTTCGTAAAGCGACGGCAGGACCAGCATAGCTGCCTGGTTATATAAGGCAATCAGCTCTCTAGTGCTCACGGGCCCGGTAAGCACCACGCGCCCAGGCTGGTCCATCGCCCTTAGTGCCCTGAAGACGTCGTCGCACAACCATCCCCGGTGCCCACATATGACCAGCTTGACGGGTTGGTCGAACGACAGAGCGTCCGCAATACCGTCCAGCTCCTTTAGGAGCAGGTCGAAGGCATTGAACAGTGTCGGCAGGTTCTTGCGCGGCTCGATCGTGCCGACGAAAAGGACGAATCCACTGGCCAGACCATACTTGCCGACTGCCTCTCTAGCCCAACCGGGATTGTCCACGGGCCTGAAGTGGGGCGCGGCCGCCTCCGGGATCACGACGATCTTGCCCTCCGGCGCCCCCAACCGGTCGACGATGTCCTTCTTCGTGCTCGAAGACACAGCGATGATGGCATCGGCGCTCAGAACGGCCTTTTCCACCTGGCGGTAGTAGCTAGCGCTTTGATCCGTTAGGATCTCGGGCATAGCCAGGAAGGCCAGATCGTGAACGGTGATCACCGACCGGGAGGTACGGACGAACGGGGGAATGAAGTCCGGGCTGTGCAGCACGTCCAGGCGCCTGAGCATAAGCTCCACGGGCAGAGCAAACTGCTCGAAAGGGTGGTGGCTGGGAGTCCACAACGGGATTCTGTGGAAGTTGGGGTCGGACACCAGGTCTTCATGTTGCTTGCGACTCTGAAGGACCACATACTCGACACCCTGTCCGACCCTGGCGAGACCGTGGAGCAACCCCGTCACATACGAGCTGATACCAGCCCGCTGATAGTAGACCAATCTGGCGTCGATGCCCACGCGCATCAAGACACTTCTCCCTTCTCGACCAGCCAGCCACCTACGGTCACCATGCCGGCGAGCATCCACAAAAGGGCCACGACGTGTGGGAATCGCAGGTTGAAGAAGTGGTGATCGAAGATACCCGCCACCAGAGCGGCAACAACCGCTGCCAGTAGTCCAAGAAGAGTGGCCTGGTAAGCGGGGTTCTGTGCTCGCATAAGGGTTCCGAGCCCCTGCCAGAAGAGAAATACCATTGCGAGGATGAAGACAGCAGCGCCTACCAAACCCATTTGCTCCGCCATGAGAAGATAGATGCTCGATACGCCGACGTAAAGATCGACGGCAGGGGCGCTGCCGAAGCCCACACCGAACCAGGGGAACTCGCTGATGAGCCGCCAGGCATCCTTGTACTCCCCCAATCGCATGGCGGCGGCCTTGTCACGAGCGGCGAAGCCGGATTCTAGATGCCCGATAAACGGCAGGTCGACCGGCGCTATGCCAAGGTAGAGGACGATGCCTATCAGGGCGAAAACGAGCCAGAGCTTGCGGTACTTCACCGTGGCGACGAACAGCATAGCCACGATGAACCCCATCCACGATCCCCGTGAAAAGGTAACCAACAGACAGACGAATGTGATCCCAAACGCCGGCACCAGCCACTTCCTGGCCACCAGAGGCATGGGGGAGAGCAGTTGGCTTGCGGACAGGGTGGCCGAGACCATCAGGATGGCGCCAAGCACGTTGGGGTCGACGGAGGTAGAAATCGCGCGCAGCGTCTTGGTGTCGGCGATATAGCGTATCACGTCTGACGAGCCGGGATAGTAGCCGAGAGGACGCAGACTGGTGAGCGCCTGTGTGGCCAGGCCCGCCGGCAGGACATACAGGGCGAGGCCAATGGCGGCGGCGACGGCGCCGGCCAAAACCACGCCACATACCAACTGCTCGAGCTGTTTACTGCTTCGTACGCAGTTGAGAATCGTAAAGAAGAAGAGGATGCTGTTGAGCAGCTTTAAGTACAGACGAGTCGTCTCCGGCGACACGTAATAGGCGGTGCCGGCCGTGAACGAAACCACCGCCAGCAAGATGAAGAGGAGGACGATCACACCCGGCCGGGACACCCGTAATTGCTCTTTCGGATTCGTCAGGAGTCTGGCCACCCATATCAGCAACAAGACGGTGAGCGTTGCATCCAGAAAGGTGAGCTTGACGCTGCCGATAGGCAGGGGTATCACGGCATAGGGCAGCAAGTAGGCCACCGCAATGAAGCCGAGCAGGCCGATCTGCGTGCGCATCAGGATCACCGCGCCCACAGCCAGGCCCACAAAGCCGGCGGCAAGGTATAATGGATTCAGGGCCGTGGCGAAGGCTCCGAAGGCTATGCCAAAGACCAGAGCCAGAAGGACAAGCCCTGGCTTTGCCCACCGCTCGCGGATGGTCCAGGTTCCTAGCAAACGAGGCTGGTCATACACAGTTTGCTTCCCCGTTGTTTCCCCAATAGCTTCCTAGGGTACGACCCTCACCCTAACCCTCTCCCAGAGGGAGCGGGAACTGAACGCGCGCCTCACGCATGCTCTGAGACCATCCGATGCGTTCTCAGCCTTAGCCTAATCTGCGTGGGCAGGTTGCAACCTGCTCCGTAGGCTCCAACTCAGGCAACCCTCATGCCCGCAGGAGTTCGACCATCATAGTGTAGGGGCGAACGGCGTTCGCCCGTACGGTCTCTCGATCCGACCGAGACGCCTGTCCAGTGTGCAGAAGGTCGCCCGATGCCCCCTTATCGGTGTGCATGCCGATTTCTCACATTGCGTACTGACGTTGCGGGCGAACGCCGTTCGCCCCTACGTTAACAACTATGTCTCCAGCCGATATCCCGCGAATCGGCATTGACCTTTGGTTGGTGCGCAGGTGCAGGTTTGAAACCCGCCCCTACCAGCGACTACGAGCGACGATGCAGCATTGGCTGCAGTCTTAGGCCTCCAACGACTATGACGATTAGCCAGGTGACGGCGGTGATCGCCAGGCCTATCTGCCAGATGCGCGGACTGAAGGCAAACCGC
Organism: Chloroflexota bacterium; assembly: GCA_016210495.1. The sequence goes on along the minus strand of JACQUC010000129.1, from coordinate 36,499 downwards.
ACCTCATGATCGCCGGCCGGGAAGGCGACCGCGCGGAAAACGTAATTGGCACGCAAGAGTTGGGCCTCCTGGCCATCGACAAACACGCGCCAGCCAGGGTACCAAACCTCATTGAGCACCAGGTACGCCGAGCGGTTACCTGTGGCTCGGATAGCCACCTCGTTGACCGACGGATACTCGATTGTACCAACGTTCCCCTGGAAAGTCAGGCTGCTCGCCTCGGCAGCAGATTTGCTCCCTTCATCGAGCAACACGGTGTGCCGAGGGTCAAAGTCGGCTGACCTCAGGCGCTCCAGCATCTTCTCGCGGCTCGTGACTTCGGCCGATGGTACGAGCATCGCACGGGGAAGCGCCGTGGTGTTCTCGTAGACGTTCAACTGCGATACGTCCATAAGAGCCGGCTTGAACTTGGCCCAATCAAGGGTTACGTCCTTGCGAGCGATGACGTACCTTGCGTTGAGCATATCGTAACCCGGAACACTTCGGCTGCCAAGATTCTCCCAGTAGCGATTGAAGTCGGCCAATAGCATAGGGTTATAGATACCCATCACGTCGTCGATGCCCCCCAACAGGGACGTATCCGGTTGCCAGATGTCCCATATTCCGGTAACTGTGTCGACCCGTCCTCGCACCGGCTGGTTGCGCAAGAAGTCGACTATCTCCGGATGGCGATAGGCGGCTGTTACGTCGTCTGTCGTAGGGTTGTAGCGGCCGTTGGCCGAGAATAGGTCCACCACAATTAGCGCCAGCGCGAGATAGGCGATAGCCGCTCTCCCACGTCGCAGGTACCTGTGAAGATAGAGCAGCACGACTCCTGCGCCCAGGAAGAGAATCGACATGTTCACGCTGTTTACCGACGTTCTCACCCTATCGAAAATAGCAGGGTCCTTATCCTGGCTGGTCAGCAGCGCGGTGTAGAAATACGGTCCTGCCACCAGGGCCGCGCCGCCCAGCAGGACGGATGCCACGAGCAAGACGATGCGATAAGTTGGGCGCTCCCTGGCTCGCAGCTTTTGTGCAAAAGAATCGATGGCGAAGGTCGCCAGAACGGCGATGGAAAAATCGAAGAGCAGCAGGAAACGGCCGGCGGAGCGCACTTTGTCGAAGCCTGGCACGAACTTATACAGCCAGCCGTGCAGGATAGAGTACTCGCCCACGGCCAGCATCAAAGAGAGCGCGGCAAAGCCGGCGAAGAACAAGGCGGCGGACCGACGCTGCCGCGCTACCAGCAAGGCCACGGGAGCCAGCAGGAGCGGCAGTATGCCAACGTAACCGTAGACCTCGGTGAGATTCCAGCTCAATCCCCAGAACGCGGCCGGGTTGTCGCCAAAGAAATGAGGAACGGCCAGCGTTATCAGCCCGACCGGCGACGCCGCGTATTCGGCGGCCTTGGCGTAGGTGATATCCGCTCTGAGAGACATTCGCGTTAGCTCGTAGCTGGGTAGCAGTTGCAGCGCAGCGGCTCCCAGGGCTACCGCCAAGCAAACAGGCAGAGTCGCTGCCCGTTTCAGCTTCGGAAAGCGCGACGATAGCTCGGGACGTTTCTCGATTCGTGCGGCGGCCAGCAGATGCCAGAGCCAGTACAGGGCCAGGGTCAACCCATAGAAAAGGGTTATCTGGGTGTGTCCCGGCAGAATGGAGATGCCGAAAATGGCGCCAGCGACGACGGCGGCCCAAAGCTGCGCCCTTCCAAGGGCGAGGTCGAAGAACAGCAGAACCAGCGGCAACCAAACGGCCGCCTCGAGCATGTTCAAGTGGCCCAGATGCGCCACGGCGAAGCCTCCGAAGGCAAACACTACTCCGCCCGCAAATGCGCTCAGGCGTTGCGCCCCGAGGTTTCTCAAGTAGAAGAACGTGAAGACTGCCGCAAGAAAGTAATGAAAGAAGGCAAGCTCCTGGAGCGTGCCGTAAGAGAACGGCCTGGCGAGCAGGAACGCCAGGAAATTGATCGGGTAAAACAAGCCCGTCTGCATGTCGGCGGCAAAGGGACTGCCGGCGTAGAGATGCGGGTTCCAGAGGGGAATGATGCCGTCCTGTACACTTCTGGCCGCAAAGCTGTAGAGCGGGTAAATGAACGAGGCGAGATCGCCGCCACCCCTGGGGACGCTTATGCCTTCCAGAAATATCGGCTGCCAGAAGAAACCAAGCAGGATGGGGAGATAGGCGAGCACCAGTAGCAGATCGTAAAGCAGGCGGCCGTCGTCCGTGCGCCTCCGGTACGAAGCGGCCGCAATCCCAATCAGCCATATCAGAGCAGTTGCTGCATAAACCCCGATCAAACGCCTTTCTCCCAGTGCGCCTACCGACGGCATCATCTGACGATGTTGCCGGGCTGCCAGTGATGGGGCAACCACATAGGGTTGCCCCTACAGCGCGTATCCTAGCACAGCGAGCGGTGTGTGGCAAGCCAAGACAGCGCAACTCGCGGCGGGCCTTCTTGTATCGCGTTCGTCCGGACATTATAATAGGGAGGCGCTTAGGTGAATCGCGCAGAGGCTAGAAGCGTTGTCATTCAGTGGCCAGGTGTCTGGGTTGATCACAAGCACAACGGAAGAGTCCGCCAGAGAGCTTGAGAGCAAGGCGCGGCCGATTCCCTTTTGGCCCACGTTAGCTCTTCTATTCTTGTTGCTGGCGGCCTACTCGCTGCGCGTGGCCGGGATCGAGGCTCAGAGCTTGTGGCTGGACGAGGGACTATCGTTTTACCGCGCCAGCTCGGACGTCGGCACCATCTTGGTCGGAAGAATCGATTTTCGGGGTGAGGTGACCACCGACCAGCACCCGCCGCTGTATTTCCTGCTGCTGCACGGTGCGCTCACGGCTTTCGGAGATAGCGAGTTGGCGCTGCGCTTTCCCTCGATGGCCTTCATCGTTCTAGCCGTTGCACTGTCGTATGCGCTTGGCACCAAACTGGTCGGCCGGGGCACGGGCATCGCCACGGCTTTTGTGGCGTCCACCTCCCCCTATTACCTGTATTACGCTCAAGAAGCGCGGCCCTACGCCCTCGTCATAATGTTGACCACGCTTTCGATCTACCTCCTTTTGGTCATAGCGCGAGGCGGCAAGATGTGGGCCTATCTAGCCTTCGGGGCCAGTTGTCTGGCTTTGGTCACCACCCACTACCTGACAATTTTCTTGGTTTCCATCGAAGTAGCGGCGTTGGCCGTAAGCGTTGGCATTCTTTCGTGGCGGAGGATAGCTTTCTTTTTCACGAGCGCATTGGTGATACTCGTGATCGGCCTACCCATCGAGCGCTACTTTTTCGAACGATACTTATTGGAGGGTGGCGGAAAACTGGAGGCTGGAATAGAGCAGGTTGCACGGGACCTGGCCGTCAGCTTTAGCTTCGGCATCACCGTCGATCAATTTCTGGTAGCTCCCTATGCCGCTGGAATCGCCCTAACCATCGCGGTCGCCATTTTCTCGCTCGTGATGGCCAGTCGCAAGCGTACGCTCGCCGTTGTTCCGGCTTTGCTGTGTGTGCCTCCGGTCATCCTATATATCATTTCCCAGTACAAGGGCATTTACAACACCCGATACACAGCCTTTCTCGCCCCACCGTATTACCTCCTGTTGGGAATAGGCATATCGTATGTGTGTCATAGAAACCGCCTGTTGGGCGCCCTGTTCTACGTCTACTTTGCGGGCGTTTCCCTATTTGGCATCTATGACTACTTCTTCGTCCACAACACGGTGAAGCAGGACTATCGCGCGGTGGTCGAGTATATGCTTGACCGGCTGAAGCCTGGCGACGCCCTGGTCATTAATAACAAAGCGGTCTCGCCGGCGCTGGAATACTATACCCGCGGCGTCCTGCCGTGGTACAGTATTCCCGCCGGCAGTGGCTTGGCCAACTTCGACGTCGTCGACCGGGAGGTCCGGCAAATCGCTAGGCAGCACGACCGCATCTGGCTTGTCGTCTCCATGTCGGACAAAGTCGACCCCGTCGGAATGACGGCGAAGACCTTGGAGAGAGACTATTCCAAAGTAGATGAGAAAGTCTTCGTGGGGAGCACTTACGGCATTGGGCTGCAACTGTTTTCGGCCAAGCCTTATGCCGTGAAACAGGTGCCGGTCGAGGCGGTGAAAGCCGATGTAAGCTTCGACGGAAAACTCAGGCTGCTGGGCTACGAGCTGCACAGAGATCCTAATGCTCTCGAATCTCGCATGAACCTTGTGCTCTACTGGCAGCCCGAGGAGCCGTTGCCAGTAAGATACGCAGTACTCGCACGTCTGGTCGACGACGAGGGACAGACCTGGGGGGCGCAGGACGGCGAGCCATACAAAGGCATTTACCCCACTTTTCGCTGGAAGACGGGCGACATCGTGCGCGACGAGCGGACCATCTTGACGATGCCCGGCGCGCCGCCCGGCAGGTACACGCTGCAGATCGGGATTCGCGAAGTCGATTCACGCAGGCCGCTGAAAATCAGGAGTGAGGGGACCGGTGGCACGTCCGATTTTGCCTCGGTGGCCGAGGTCAACCTGGCGAGTTCTACGTGGGCCAGCCGCCGGAATGAGCTTGTGGTATCGAGAAGGTTCGACGCCGTATTCCTGGACGCAGTCGAGCTGGTAGGAACGGACGTCCAGACGGCCGACAAGACACCTGGGGAAGAGATCGGCTTCCGACTCTTCTGGCGAGCTCTTGGCAAGGTCAAAGAGCGCTTGCGCGCGGAGATGCGCTGGATCGATAAGTATGGCGTCGTTCGGGCGACCACGTCGCTTCCCGTCAGCACCCGCTACTCTTCTGACGCCTGGCAGCCGGGAGACCTCGTCGGCGCGCATTATCGCCTGGTCGTGCCGCAGGTTGAGGGGGGGTACTACGATCTCGCGCTCAGCTTGAAGCGTGAGGACGATGATGCCGCAATACCCTCCACGCAGCTTGGGGTGTTTCAGAAAGAGTCGGCGAGCCTCGCCAGGATGTTCATCAAAGATGTGCCGCGCTTGTTCTCGGCGCCCTCACTACAGAAAGCCATCGACTCGAGACTGGAGAACACCGCCTTGCTGCTTGGTTACAACATATCCAGCCCCTGGACGGTAGACGGCAGTGGCGACACGCTCCGGATCCGGCGTGTGGGCAATGAAGGTGCTGACTCGTTGGGGATTGAGCTCTTGTGGCAAAGTGTGGCGCCTACCGAAACGAGCTTCAAGGTGTTTGTTCAACTGATCGACGGCCACGGCAAGCTCGTGGCTCAGCACGATGGGTTCCCACAGGGGGGGAGCCGACCAACTACGGGTTGGGTCTCCGGTGAGGTCGTGGCCGATAAGCACAACATCCAGGGCCTGAACAAGCTGGCCCCAGGAGAATACCCACTGATCGTAGGGCTGTACGAAGAGGCATCCGGGCGCAGGCTACGGCTTCCTGATGGAGGGGATTTTGTGCATCTGGGTGGGCTGATTCAGGAATGATTGGCGACGCAAACCAATCAACCACGAGCCGCCTGTGGCGGTCGCTGAGGAACAGGCCCATTACCCTCATTCGAGAACAGCGGTGAGGCGGACGATGTGCCGACACGGCCTAGCCCTAGGTATTCTCAGAGTATTCGTCGTGCTGGGGAGCGTGCTACAGCCTAAAAGTAATTTGTAAAATGGGAATGTTTCTTATCGCAGCGTTACCTTGCCCAGCGGCACGGCCGAATCGCCGCCGCCTTTGCCCTCAGACTGGAGCTTTAGGCGCGCCATCGTTTGCAGATCATACGTGCCAACCAAGATCTGGTAGTCGCCGGCAGACATATCTGACGTCAGGCGGAGCAGATGGGTGTCCCTTATGACGTCGTTTGTCCTCCAGGCCCAGGTGGGATAGTTGCCGTATCTGGGCCTGGCATCGTGCTGGGCCACCAGCTTTCCGTCGCCGTTCAACAGGTGAACGAAGACTGTGTAGTCGCCCTTCACCACTTGAAGGGCCTTCCACCAAAGGGTAAGCGCAAGCGTCCCCTCCCTGCCTGCGCGGGCGTCTCCAGTCTCGATCTCGTACCCCATCAGGGCGACACCGCCCTCGAAAAGCGTCTCGCGGTTCGATGACGCTACGGTCCACGTAGAGGGAACGCGCACGACGCCGAGGTCCACGGCGTGCTGGCCGAACCCCGGCGGGCCCGAAATCAGAGGCAACCGCATCATCGAATCGAGCAGGTACAGGCCTGCGTCGACGCGCAGGAGAACGGGGCCATCAATCGACGCAGGCATCTTGACGCGATAGGTGTCGCGGAATAGCTCGCCCGGCCGCCAGGCGCTGGTGGGAAACGTTCCGCCGCCGGGATAGGTGTCTTTCTGCGCCACGAGCCTATTGTCGCCGACCGTAAGAAGATGGATGAAGGCGACGTAGTCGACGTCGATTTTGCGCAGCGCCCGCCAATAGAGATCGACCTCCAGCGTCTGCCCCGGACTGATCGCTTCCTGCTTCAACCGGTAGGCAACTAGCTCGACCAGATCGGCGAATCTGGCGGACGTCCTATTGGTGGGGTATCTGATCTCGCCTTCTTCAACCACGCTCGGTCGGCTGTAGGCGGGGATGAGATAGCCTGTCAGGGCCACGAGCGAAAAGCCGAAGAGCGCAGCGGCCGCGATGCCAGCAAAGTGAACGGCACGCCTAGCCGGTACCAGACGCAATAGGCCGAGCGAGGTAAGTAGGCTGATGGAAGACACCGCCGGGAAGAGGTAGCGGCCGAACTCACCGTAGACGGAGGTCTGACTGTACCCGACAAGAGCAGCTAACACCAGCACCAGCCACCACGCCAGGATGGCAACGGCGTAAGCGGGGCGGCCTGTTAGACGGCGTGGAAGCGTCGCCTCGTTTCCCGCACGCCTGGGCGCCACGAACTCGATGCCTGCAACCGCTATCCCCAGTCCAGCAATCAGGATCAGCCCAAGCAAGGACTGGTAGAAGATCTCGTCGACCGGCACGTTTCCCGACCCAAAATTGGCCCAGTACGAGCGCCACACGGTGGAGAAGCCCTCAACCAGACCGCTCGCCTCCAAGGGGCGCGATCTGGAAATGCCCCAGATACGGTGCATCGTATCCATCCCCGACCATTCCCCGTAGAGCAGCAGGTTTCTGGCAAACCACCATCCCGCGAGTACCAGCACAACCGCCATCGAGACCCCATTCACCCGCAACGCGCGGCCGGCAGCCCCCTTCTCCACAGCCACCATAGCCGCCGCAAGAAGCAATACCGGAATGAGCAAAACGGCCGTGAGCTTGGCCAGAATAGCTCCGGCCAGCAGCAGGCCAAGCGCCAGACCGTAACTGAACGTGCCTGCTCTGCCCGCGGGCCAGCGAACTAGCGCGTATAGCACCGCCGTACTGAGAGCCGTTACCAGGCTGTCGTTGGAGACCGCAGAACTAATGAAGATGAACTGTGGGTTGAAGGCGACGAAGCCGGCGGAGCCGATGGCGATCGCGCGGCGCCGCGGGAACGCCCGCGAAGCGATCAGATACGTCAGTATCACGGTGGCAGCGCCGAACGCCGTGGAGACGAGCCGGAGCAGGTGCACGGCCAAAACAGTGCCGCGATAGGGGCAGCTCTCGCGGTCGGTATGGATGAACTGGTTCTTGTTGTCCCTGCCGACAAGCCCAATGTCCTCGCCCCAGAAGGGATTCCTGCGCTGGAAGTGGACGACATCGTCTGTGTCGATCCAGAATGTGGCGGCGGCGCCGATAAGGTAGTAAAGCGGTGGCTGGTGGTATTCTGTAAACCCAGCAGCTTCGGACTGAATCGGGAGTCCCTTGCCCGTGGCCAGATGTCGCACAAAGTCGAAATGGCGTAGCTCATCCGGTGATTCAAAAATCGGGTTCGCCACGCCGTAAGCTATGGCGAGGGCGATGTTCGCAAAGACGATCAGGATGATTGGGATGTGCTCACGAGCGCGCAACGGAAAACATCACTCCTAAGGTGGTCAGTACAGACGACCCGGCGGGTCGTCTCACGCGTATCAACCCAACCAACCGCCAAGTCCATACACGCTCGACCATCATAATGTAGGGGCGAACGGCGTTCGCCCATAGCGCCCTTCGATCCGACCGAGTCCGGTCTCGAAAACGCTGGCCCGATGCCCCCTCATCTGCGCGTAGGCCGATTTCTCACACCTGCGTACCAACGCAGAGGGCGAACGCCGTTCGCCCCTACGTTAACCGCGTCCCCAGCAGATGGCGTTCAGATCGGCATCGACCTTCAATTGACGCGTGAGACGACCCGTCGGGTCGTCTCTACCGAACCGGGGCAATCTCCCGATAAACTCGTAGGGTCGCCTCCGCGATGCGGTCCCAATCGAACTCGGGGGCGATCTCCAGAACCCGCTCGCTTAAGGTCTCGCGCAACGCGGGCGAGCCGGCGACCTGCTCGATGGCCTCCACCAGCGCACCGACGTCTTTGGGGGGCACCAGCACCACCCGATTTTCTAGGCCGGGCATTTGCTGAGCCTCAACACGGCCACGTGTTGAAGCGTGGCTCGTCTCCTGGCCACGAGTCGTGATAATCGGCAGGCCGTGGACGATGGTTGCCATCAGCGAGCCGTGGCGCAGCGAGGCGCCCTCGTCGAAAGGCAGCACGCAAAAGTCGGCGGCCAGCAGGTTCGCCGACACCTGCTCCCGATTCGTGAAGCCCGTCCACAAGACGCGGTCGCCATAGGGCGAACGCGCCACAGCCGACCTGATCTTCTGGCCGTAGGCGACGTTTGTCGGATCGCTGTCTCCGTAGTTGCCGCCGATCATCAGCAGCTTGACCTTGCGCCTCCTGTCTACCAGGGTTCCGAACGCGCCAAGAAGAACGTCGACGCCCTTGCTTTCGTTCAAGAATCCGAAGTAGGCTAGCAGTATCTCATCGCTGGCGACGCCGAGCTTGTCGCGCCAGGCTGTCCTATTGTAGGCATCGGGCACCCTGACAGGTATGTTGCTGCCGATAGGGATGCAGTGCAGGGGACGATCGCCATAGCGCGAGCGGAGTCGTGGCGAAGACGCGTCTCTGAGCCACACCACTCGCGCCAGGTCTTCTTCGTTAGTGACCACGACGGCATCGGAGAACATCGCCAGCAATGCCCCGGGAATGCCCCGAGCGCGTCCTGCCTTGGGGAATAGAAAGGGCACCTTGAGATCGTGGAAGGTAACCACGAGCTTGGGGCGCCGCGACAGCAGACGCAACCGCAGGGGCAGGAGGTTGATGGCCGGGTGCATCCCATAGCCGGCGGTCTGGTACTGGATGTGCAAGATATCCGGCCTTTGCTCTCGGACTATATTTCGCACCCATTTCCAGCACGCGAAGCTCCATCGAGGCACGACAGCGAAGACGTTTGCTTTCCAGGAGATGTCTGCCATCGTTTGAACGCCGGCGGCGACGCCCGCCGACGTTATCACGGACACCTCGGCCCCTTGCCGTGACAGAGCGGCGGCAAGCCAGCTCGTGTAATCGCCGACGCCGCCCTGCATAGGCGGGTACTCCGCACTAACCAAACAAACTCTCATACAGTCGCCGTCAATGCCCCTCTGTAGCGCCCCAATGCGCTAAGATCTACGCTTACTGGGGGCCCTTCACTTACTTTGCGCGCTTTGCGACCTTTGCGGTTAAGTCACCTCGTCAAGCGCCCTCGCGTCCCAGAATCCTGAACAGGTGCCAGCGAGCCGCGGCGGCCAGCACAGCGATCCTTTGTCTGCGCATGCTCCTGTTGCGGGAAATCAACAAGAGCTTAGCCGTGTCCTCGGCGATCAGGAAAACGAACGTCAGGAGAATAAAGACACGTAGCGCAAGCCCCTGCCATGGCCCGTGATGCTTGGCAAAGAACTCGCACTTGCTGTTGTGAAAGTGGATATTGCGCGTCAACACGTTCTGATCGCTGCTCCTGGCCTCGTGGTGGACGACCTTGGCCTCCGGCAGGTACATCACCTTCCAACTCGCCCGTTTGGCCCTGTAGCACCAGTCCAGCTCCTCGGAGTACATGAAGAATCGCTGGTCCAAGATGCCCACCTGCTCGATGACCTCACGGCGTACGAGCAAGCACGCCCCCACTACCCAATCCACTTCCTGCACCTCGTCGTTGGAGCGGTCGGCCACATAGTACGCGTTGAGGGATGGATGGTTGGGCAACCAGCGTTGTAGCACCGTGCTTTCTATCAAAGCCGTGACCATCGTGGGAAAGCGGCGGCGGGATGATTGCACCGTTCCGTCCGGGAAAAGCAGTTGCGGGCCGAGCATCCCGACGTCAGGGTGAAGGTCCATGAAACCTGCCATGCGCTCCAGCCCGCCCGGCAGCACCTCGGTATCGGGGTTTAGCAGCAAGACATAGCGACCACTTGACTGTATTATGGCCTGGTTGTTGGCTTTGGTGAATCCGACGTTCTGGGGGTTGGCGATGAGCTTCGCCCACGGGAATTCCAGCGCGAGCATCGTGGAGGTGGAGTCGCCGGACGCGTTGTCCACCACGAACACCTCCGCTCTACCGGCGGCATCCGGCTCGCCGAACGGCCACTGGGCCCGAAGCGACTCCAGGCAGGCGCGCAGCAGATCCTTGACGTTCCAACTGACGATGACGATGGATAGTTCCACAGGTCGCTCGACCACCCCGTGAGATGCGATGGCCTATTATAGCTGCATTGGCCGTGGTGATACAATCGATGATCGACCCGAATGCGCAAAAGGAAGTGAAGGGGAGAAGACAGGGATAAGCGTGCGCTAATCCAGGTCCGGCAGCTCGCGGAGGATTCTTTCTAATCTAGCAATGGCGTCTTGGATGTGACGTAGATAGACTGTATCATCCCTTTCGCTCATAAAGAGTCCTCAAGCTAGCGATAATGCGATCCCGCAAATAGGGGCTCAAGGAGGCCTCGGTCACAAGGTCGACTGGCTTACCCAGCCTTTCGGTCATCTCCCGTTGAATTCTCACCAGATCCAGGAGACTCTTGGGTTTTGAGAATCGAACAAGAAGGTCGATGTCGCTTTCCCGCGTGTAGTCGTCTCGCGCATAAGAGCCAAATAGACCCAGAAAACTCACGTCGTTCCTTTCACAGATGTCAGCTATTCTTGCGCGATCAATGGGTGTTTCCCCCATACCAATCATGCCTCCTTGTCTGGTTAGTAGTATATCACTCTCTCCCGTTTTCCCGCAACTTGGATAGCGAATCCACATAGTCCCGCGCTTGCCTTTGCCATACGTTTCGTGTACTCTTGGCGAGTATCCAAGAATGCGGAGGTAGCTCAGTGGACCTTTTGTTAGGCGGCAAGGTCGCCGTGGTCACGGGGGGTGGCAGCGGGATTGGCCAGGCCACGGCTTTGACGCTCGCTCGGGAAGGGGCGAATCTGGTTGTGGCAGATAGGAATATCGACGGCGCCCGCGCGACCGCCGACGAGATTCGGCGTCTGGGAGGCAGCGCCATAGCTGTGCCCGTGGACGTTTCCGATGCGGAAAAGGCCCGCGAGATGGTGGAGGCAGCTCTGGCCGAGTACGGCCAGCTAGACATTCTGGTGAACAACGCCGGCGTCGCCTTTCGCAAGCTCTTCGTCGAGAGCGATCGGCGGGACTGGGATATCGACATCCACGTCAACCTGTACGGCGCGATGAACTGCTGCAAGGCAGCGATCCAGCATATGATCGACCGGAGGTACGGGAAGATCGTGAACATCGCCTCCGACGCGGGGAAGACGGGAGAGCAGAAGTACACTTCCTACGCCGCGGCCAAGGCGGGGGTCATCGCCTTCACGAAGAGCCTGGCCCGCGAGGTGGGCAGGTACCACATCAACGTCAACAGCATCTCGCCTGGGACCATCGAAACGCCGCTCTCGGCGTCAGTGCTGCCGGAGGACCGAGGCCCGATGATCAAGATGTACCCGATGGGTCGGCTCGGCAAGCCCGAGGACGTCGCCAACGCCGTCGTGTTCCTCTGCTCCGACCTGTCCGAGTTCATCACGGGGCAGGCGATAAGCGTGAACGGCGGATATCTGACGGCGTAGGGGACAATCGTAGCGGGCGATTCCCTTTCGTCAAGAAGAGTTGATCACTTGATTGGTTGCGTCTTGACCTAGCTGTGCCCTGGCGGTATGCTTTGGAAGGTACAATCGTAATGGCCATTCAACTATTGCGGATTCTATGGCATTCCTGAAGAAAAGCAAGGAGACTAGCGTATTCCTCGACTCAACCGTTTACTTATGGGAGCCCGCGGGCTATAATGGGTGCATTGGTGGGCGGAGTGTTGGGCCAGGTTCTTGCAGTGGTTAATGGCGTGGCTGCTGAGTGGCACGGTTCAGCATTTGAGGGTTGCGATTCCTTTGAGGAGATGTCGTGCTAGCTGAATATTTGGACAAGGCAATGGAACAGGCCATCTATGATATTATCGAGGACGAGGGGACTTACTGGGGAGAAATCCCCGGTCTTCAGGGCGTGTGGGCACGTCATACCGCGCTGGAAGGCTGTCGACGTGAACTCCGTGAGGCGCTGAGCGATTGGATTGCGCTGCGTTTGCGGTTACACTTGCCGATTCCGACCGTTGCCGGTATCGATTTGAACAAGCTCACCCAGGCGGTCTAGGCGCGACTCATGCCCAAGTTAGCACCGGTCTCCTGGTGCGAGCTCGTGCGCCGGCTGCGCGAGCTCGGATTTGAAGGCCCCTACGCCGGAGGACGTCACCCTCAGATGGCTCGGGGCGACTTGACGGTAATCATCCCTAATCCACACGAACCCACTATCGGCGTAGGGCTCTTAAGCCGTATCCTGCGACAAGCCGGCGTGTCCCGTGAAGAGTGGCTGGGTGAACAAGATCCCGATAGCTAGGGCTTGCCCGTTGCTAGACAAAATAACCACTTCTGTCCAATGTTAGTTGTTAGCTTAACTGCTTTCGCCGGCTCGGCTCTTTGCGTACAGCCTCGTGTCTACCCCTTGACAGAGTGCTTTTTGCCTGCCATGACTGGACAATACTGGCAACTGTCCAAGTTTACGGAGGGCGATAGACGCACAGTGAGCGTCAACCAGGCTTTGATCCAGTGGCAGAGCACCCGCACCCGGGCCTCGACCACTGTCCCTTACCTCACGCCTGTGGAGGTCGGGCTCCTTTGTCGAGCGGTGAGAACGAACCGCCAGGGGGAAGGTGACGAGCGCCTGATCCGGCTGCTCTCTGAAACCGTGGGCGCGCGTCTCCGAGGCTCGCCAGATCACCCAGCCTCACCTGCAGCAGCTTGAAGGACAGCCGGTGTTGAAGACCCTCGGCAAAGGCAGAAAGCCGCGGCTATCGTGCAGCAACCTTGCTTGCCAACAAGCATCTTGACAGTATTCGATGATTATGACATATAGTAATACCAGTTGTGTATGGATACATCCTGAATTGCACCGGTGGGGAAGTACCTCGGCAATGCTGGCGTCGCGGCGCTAAAGCAACCGCATCAGGCCGCAAACTGGCAACATCGCCTGCCCAGCGGCCTGAAGCGGTCCCTTCAGGGCCGCGATGCCTACCCCACCGCGGCGCCGGCATATGGGGTGCATCCAAAGGCATTCGGCATGAGCTAACCCGCCTAGCAGGCAATGTTATGTAATGAACGAGAAAGGCGGTCCCTGCCGCCGCTTTCGCCGCTCCATCAGGATGCCGTAGCGGAGCGTCTTGGTGAGCAGCTTGGACCGCAGGTACTTCTTCTCCTCGTCGCGGGCGCAGCAATCCATTAGTCTTTCGAGGGAGGCGATTTCCTTGTGCAGTTCGAGCTCCTCCGGCAGGTACCCGGCGTTCTTGAGTAGAATGTAGCCTACCCGCAGGTCCTCGGCAACCAGCGACAGGTCCTCGACGGCCAGGGGCTTGCCGCGCCCGGGGAGGTCCTCGAAGGCCCCGTTCTCGATAGCCTCCAGAATCTTCGCTTCCGCCAGCCTGGCAATAGCGCGATCGATATCTTCCATCCTCAGTGACCTTCCTGCCAAAGACAAACCTTCATTGAATATACCGCACCTGACGCCCACAAATCCAAAACTGGCTGCAAAACCGCGACCACTTGGCTCCCTGAAAGTATTGACTTTTATCTCGCGTATGCTTAGAATGTGTCGGTGGGTGCGATGACGGACCGACTCGATTTCGACATTCTGGGTCGAGAATCTCGGGGGATGCTTATGGCGCTTGCTTTTGCCGCCAGCCTGGCATCGCTCGGGGCAATGGTTTGGCTGTGGCCGACGAGTCTTTCGTTGGTTGCGGTCGCATATCAGCAGGCGTGTGCGGACAACCCTGATCTGCTGGGCTGGTCGAGCCACGTGCTGCCGCTTCTACCTTTGTTTCTAGGCATACTTCTCCTGCTGGCCGCGTTTGCCGCGGCGCTCAGTCTTTACAGACAACTCCAAAGCACCAGAAGATTGGTGGAAGAGCTGGAGTCACGCGCGTGTCCCGTGCCGTACAGGGCCAGCAGTGTGTTCTCGTCTCTCGACATCCTCGACAGGACGCTGTGCGTGCAGGATGCCGGGCTCTACGCCTTTTGCTACGGGTTCCTCTCGCCCAGAATCTGCATTTCAACCGGTCTTATCTATCGACTGTCTCGATCCGAGTTGCGTGCCGTTCTGCTGCACGAGATGTCCCATCTTCATGGCCGCGACCCCCTCAGAATTCTGGTGAGTCGAGTGGTTGCAAGCGCTCTTGCCCTGTTGCCGATTGCCGCCGAGCTACGTGAAAGATACTATTTGGGTCGCGAGATAGCCGCGGACCGTTCGGCATTGGCCCGTGTGCCCGTCACCGACCTGGCAAGCGCGCTGTTGAAGGTCTTCAGCAGCGGCCAGTACCGCGAGGTTGGCTATGTTCCCGTTGGCACGCTCAACGTGACGAGGGAGCGCATCAGGCATCTGGCCGAAAGTAGGCAGCACTCGCAGGTTCCCCCTGTATCCCGCCGTAACCTGTTAGCCAGCGCCTTCGTCGCCGCCGCCCTTTTCGTGGCCACCGTCGGGTTTGCAGAAGCATCCGGTTATTGGGCCGCAAAAGGCCACGATTGCAGGCCGGTGCCAAGCGCGTACAAGTCCCCGACGCAAAGGCCTACCTTCGCCAGGCCCGCCTCGCTAACCTGTATCCACGCCGATAAGGTCGAGTTGCCCAGCCTCGAGCGATAAGCCCGCACCATTAAGTGGGGCAACTATTCAGACTTTCTGACAATGCCCTATCCCTGAATTCACCACAAACACACAGAGATCACATAGAGATCTGGTAAAGGTTCTTTGTGAACTTTGTGCCTTTGTGGTGAACGCTATGGTCCGCACTTGCCTTTCGGGGAGACACTGCTGTATCATAACACGCAGAGGCTTCCGACAGCAGGCAATTGGGAGGACCAGATGATAACGATTGGGATGGACCCGGTCATCGTTTCCATCGGACATTACAGTATCCGTTATTACAGCGTTATGATCGCCGTGGCTATCGTGGTGGCCACGTGGGTGGGACTGCGAGAATCTCGCCGGCGAGGGATAGCCGACGACGACGTGTACTCGTTCCTGACGTGGGCCATTATTGCCGGCATCGTGGGCGCCAGACTGTTCCACGTCGTCGACAAGCTCGACTATTATTTGCAGAATCCGTTGGCAATCGTAGCCTTTCAGGAAGGCGGGCTCGCGATCTTTGGCGCGATTGTCGGTGGCGCCTTGGCTGGTGTCGGCTTCTGCAAGTACCGCAAGATCGCTGTTGGCGCACTGGCCGACGCGGCAGCTCCTGCGCTTATCATTGGCCAGGCCATCGGCCGTGTCGGCTGCATGATCAACGGCGACGTTTTCGGAACGCCGACCGACTTGCCCTGGGGCGTGGCCTACACGCATCCCAATTCCCTGGCCCCGCAGCTTGGGGTGCCGGGTCATCCCGCGGCAGCCTACGAGCTGTTGTGGGACCTCGTGGTCTTCGGCGTTCTGTGGACAACCCGCAAGCGTGCTGTGCCAAGTGGGACGCTGTTCTTTGCTTATTTGGGGCTCTATTCCATTGGCAGATTCGTCATCACTTTCTTCCGCGAGGACCAGATTATCATGGCGGGGTTGACACAAGCACAGCTCATATCGCTCGCGTCTGTGTTCGTCGCCATCTGGATGGCCATCTACCTGGTTCGGTCACAACAGCAGGCTGGACAGTCGGCAGCACGACAGCGGCTATGAGCGAGCTCGCGCACGGGACTGATGGCATATCGACCCGTCGGCGGGCGCTCGACGCTCATATCGTCAGGGCGATCGAGGGCTATCTTCGCTTCTTTGCCAGCAACTGGCTGTCTGTGCTGAATCTCATAAACTTCGCTTTTGCGGGCCTTGCCGCGATCATCCCAGTTATGATGTACCTGGGATTGAATTGGCTGGCCGGGCCCCTCTTCTCGGCGTACAGCCTCGTCTGCCACCAGTTGCCTTACCGGTCTGATTTCATACTGGGGTTTCAGGTGGCCATGTGCCAGAGAAACGTGGCCATTTACGCCTCGATGGGCCTGGCCGGGCTCGCGTTCGGGCTCGTCAGAACGAGACTGAGGCCACTGCCCTGGCAGGCGTACCTCGTGCTCATAACGCCTATGGCTATCGACGGCTTCACACAGTTGTTCGGCCTGCGCGAGAGCGATTGGACCCTCCGGACGTTGACCGGCGGCTTGTTCGGCGCTTCCACGGTATGGCTCGCCTATCCGCACATGGAGAAGGCGATGCGAGAGCTCCGTGGCACGCTGGCTTCCGCGAGAAGCCTGGGGAGATAGACCGTGGACGCTCAGGGCCTATCTCTGCTGATCGCGTTTGGCGGCGGAATGCTGTCCTTCGTATCACCCTGCATCCTGCCACTCGTACCGGCCTACCTGGGCCACCTCGCCGGGCAGTCGGCCACGATGGCGAACGGTTCGACGGGACGCTCGCAGACGTTCTTCCACGCGCTGGCGTTCGTTCTGGGGTTCTCCGTAATCTTCGTGGTGATGGGCGCCTCGGTGGGGTTGCTGGGAGGGCTGGTCTACGCTAACCTGCCATTTCTGAGGCAGGTGGGCGGCCTGATACTGATCATACTTGGCCTCCACGTGGCTGGGGTGCTTCGTCTCAAGTTCTTGTATCGCGAGAAGCGGCTGCACCTTGGCCCGTCTGCCAGGCTCGGCTATGGCGCCTCTTTCGTCGTGGGGCTGACATTTGCCATCGGGTGGACCCCTTGCGTCGGCACGATACTGGGGACTATACTGGTATTGGCGAGCACCACGGAAACGGCCTGGCAAGGAGCGTACCTGCTCGCGGCCTATTCGGCCGGACTGGGGATGCCTTTTCTCGCTGCGGGCCTGGCGCTCACCCGCATTAGAGGTGTGCTGGCCACAGTGAACCGGCATATGAACGTGATTTCCGCCATCAGCGGAGCTCTGCTCATCGGTATGGGTATTGCCGTCTATGCCGATTGGCTGTCTCGGCTATCGACTTATTTCTACTGGACGGTGGGTGGTCTATGAGAGATCCGGCGACCACTGGCAAAATGAACTCCAAATGGCTCGTGAGGTCGGCGATAGTCGCGGCGATCTTTCTCGTAGTTTGGTATCTAGCTGACCAGGGAATGATAGAGATCCCTATCGGCATTGCCCAAAGCTCCGGCCATCCAACAGGAGTCGGGCCCAGCGTGGGCAAGACCGCGCCCGATTTCACGCTGCTGGACCTGGACGGCCAGCCCGTGACCCTGAGCGATCTGCAGGGCAAGCCGGTGCTAATCAACTTCTGGGCCTCCTGGTGCCCGCCCTGTCGATACGAAATGCCCGAGCTCGAGGCCGTTTATCGCGAGCGGCGAGACAAGGGGCTCGTGATTCTGGCAGTAAGCATCGACGACTCGGTCGCCGCGGCAGCCGACTTCATCCGCGAGAACGGCTTCACGTTCCCGGTGCTCCTGGACACCGACAAGCAAGTGTCCTACCTCTACCGCGTCCGGCCCATCCCCACCTCGTTCTTTGTCGATCGCGAGGGTGTGGTGCGCGAGGTGCACATCGGGGCGATGGACCGTGGAACTATTTTGCGGAAGCTGGGGCGGATTATGTGACACATAGCTAGCGGCAGGTATCGAGAGCAGGTCTGAGTTGGAGATTCGCATTAACGCTCACACGCTAGAGCGGGCGATGGAGCGCGGCGCCGACGAGAACGAGATCAGTGACGTCCTAACAACCGGTGTTGTCACGAAGGCGAAGCACGGTCGACTGGGGCGCGCGAAGGTCTTTGCGTTCGGGCAAGCACGAGCTGGACGGTTTTACGAGCAAAAGCGAGTCGAAGTGATCTATACTGTAGAGGGTGACACCATCGTAACTATCACGGTCTACGTATTCTATGGGAAATGGGAGAGCTAAGCGTAAGTATGCAGGTCTACTACGACGACAAGAGCGATTTGCTTTACATTAGGCTCGACGAGCGGACACAGGAAGTTGTGAACAGGAGGGTGGCCGAGGACATCGTGCTCGACATCGGCAACGAGGACAAGATAGTCGGGATTGAGATCCTGGATGCTTCGCAGCGCCTGAATCTCGATAGCCTGCTACCCATTCGTTATGAAGCCCGAAGGTAAGAAGTCGATGGTGAAGCAAGTCAAAGTGATAGTCGAAAAGCATCCCGATGGCTACGTAGCTTATCCTCTTGGTCTTAAGGGTGTAGTTGCTGGCGAGGGAGACTCCTACGAAGAAGCTTTGGCAGACGTCAAGTCTGCTATCCGGTTCCACATAGGGACGTTTGGAGAAGACGACCTCGACTGATCACGAGCCCTCTACCACGCCTTTCCTCGCCACCTCAGCCCGCCACCATTCTTGCGCGCTGCCACGAAAGCTCCGTGCCATCATCTCGGACTATTGAGACATAAGTCGCAGAAAAGGAATGGGCAAATTCCGTATACTTACCATCGTAAAGCCAGTGTAGGAGGTTAGATATGGTCAACACCATCGATATCAATCCCGATATGACCGTGGACGAGACGCTGCGTAAGTATCCCAAGGCCCAGACCGTGTTCGTCAGATATGGAGTGGATACCTGCTGCGGTGGCTTCCGAAAGATTCGCGATGGAGCTCGCATCGCCGGGGTCGAGCTGGAGAAACTGCTCACCGAGCTCACCACAGCAGCAAGCTAGCTTCTGGTGCAGAATGGCTGCGACGCCTCGCGCCACGCCAGCCAGGGCGAGGAAACCTCGCCCCTACGCTGTTCAATGTCGCAGGAACAGCGACCTTGCTTTGGTCTGTGTGCCTGGAAGGAAGTATCGAGATGTACGCAAATCTAACTCCCGTGATCGTGGAAGAGGATTGCACCGGCTGTGCCAGTTGCATTCCCGCGTGCCCGGTTGACGCCCTTACGATGGTGGACAACCTGGTCGCCATCACCAAGTCGGTGGAGTGCGACTACTGTGGGGAATGCGAAGCAGCCTGCCCAACGGGGGCCATCACCTGCCCATACGACATATTGGTCGAGGGATAGCTCGTTCCCATCGCGTCGGGCTACTCCAAGGAGTTTTCGTGTGCAAATGAATTCGCTGCCAACCGAGGAACAGGTTCTGGGTAAACTGCGAACGGTCATCGATCCGGAGATCGGGCGGGACCTCGTTTCGCTGGATATGATACGCGAGCTACAGGTGCAAAACTCCAAGGTGAGTTTCAAGCTGGTGCTGACGACTCCGGCTTGCCCGCTGAAGCACCAGATCACCGAGGCGGCCAGATCCGCAGTACAAGCGATTCCGGGGGTCGACCACGTGGACATCGACGTCGTCGCCCAGGTCAAAGGCAGCCTGGGCCAGACGAATCTGCCTGTCGAAGGCATTCGCAACATCATCGCCATTGCCAGCGGCAAGGGGGGCGTCGGCAAATCCACCGTCGCCGTGAACGTCGCCGTGGCCCTCGCCCGAACCGGAGCCCAGGTCGGCCTCCTGGATGCCGACATCACTGGGCCGAACATCCCGCTGATGATGGGAACATCCGAAAAGCCGGGCGCGAACCAGGGGAAGATGTTGCCGGTCACGAGCTATGGCGTGAAACTGATGTCCATCGGCTTCTTCGCCGACAACGATACGCCCGTGATATGGCGAGGGACGATGGTCACCAGGGCCATTCAGCAGTTCTTGAGCGAGGTGGCCTGGGGCTACCTGGACTACCTGATCGTCGATCTGCCACCGGGGACGGGCGACGCGTCTCTGACGCTGGCGCAGACCATACCGCTCACGGGCGCGGTAATAGTCACAACGCCACAGGACGTGGCCCTCTTGGATGCCAGGAAGTCCCTCATAACGTTCAAGAAGCTTTCGGTGTCCATCCTGGGCATCGTCGAGAACATGGCCTACTACGTGTGTCCTAACTGCGGGGATCACGCCGATATCTTTGGCGACGGCGGCGGCGAGGACGCCAGCAGACGGCTCGGGGTTGCGTTCCTCGGACGCGTTCCGCTACACAAGAGCATTAGATTGGGCGGCGACGAGGGAGAGCCGGTAGTCGACGCGGCTCCCGAATCCGCCCAGGCCCAGGCGTTTGTGCAACTAGCCGAAACGGTGGCGGCACGGGTGAGCCTGCTACACGAATTGAATCACGAACCTGCTGCGTCGGCGGCCAGCGCTTCTTAGGAGGTCGATACGATGGCTGATAACGGAGTAATCAACAGCACGATGACAGTGCGTGAAGTAATAACCAGATATCCGGAAGCTCAGATGGTCTTCAACAAACACGGCCTCACGGGGTGCGGGGGGCCAAAGGGACCGATGGAGCCCATCTCGTTTTTTGCAACTGTACACAACGTCGACGCCGAAGCGTTGTTGCAGGAGCTGAACGAGGTCGCCAGGGCAGGTGCATCCCGGACCGGCGCCACGCCGCAGGGCGGCGGGCCGCAAACCGAGGTGTACCGAGCGTTCGTGAAGACCGCGATCATAGTCGCGCTGACAGCCGGCTGCACCCTCGGAGCCGTTAACCTGGCATATATGGCTCTGGCAGGATCGGTCGGCACCACGTGGGGCGCCATTACCCAGGCCCACGGACACGCCCAGATTTTCGGCTGGGTAGGCTTGTTCATAATGGGCGTGGCCTACCACGTCCTGCCCAGGCTCAAGGCTACCGAGCTACAGAGCAAAACCCTGGCCCAGGCATCGTTCTGGCTGGTGTTGGTCGGCCTGGTGCTGCGCACGGTATCGCAGCCTTGGGCCAGTATCTACCCGTTCGGCGAGCTCGTCGTGCTCTCGGCGATCCTGGAGGTTGTAGGAGCGTCCTTCTTCGTCTATGTGACGCTGCGGACCCTGGGCAGCAGCGCCCAGCCCAGGGACTTCTACGATAAATACATACTGGCCAGCGCCGGTTGGTTCCTGGTGCTGGCAGCCGCAACCCTGGGCATCGCGGTCTACGCGGCCACAAGATCCCTGGACGTCATCCCCGGCGATCTGGAAAACCCCTATCTGCACATCGCCCTCTACGGCTTCGTCGGAATGATGATCTTCGGCATTAGCCTGCGCACCATCCCGCTCTTCTTGGGACTGAGAAGCCCGAACAAGAAGGCTTTCACCTGGGTCTTCTGGGCCTTGAACGCGGGCATAGTGGCCAAGGTGGCCACGAGCGGGCTTGCCGCCTATGGCGTCCAGTCGGCCGGGCAACTGGTGCCGTTAGCATCGCTCCTGGAATACGCAGCCATTATTGCCTTCATCTATTTCCTGAACATTTTCCGGAAGCCGGAGGTGAATATCGCGGAAACGGGCGCCGACCGAGGGTACGAGAAGTTCATAAGGGCTGCCTACCTGTGGCTGGCGGTGGCGGCGACGATGACCTTCTGGTACGCTATATATGAGGTCGTAGTCGGCCAGGAGATCGACCACGCCTTCGTCGGTGCCTACAGACACGCGCTGACCGTGGGCTTCATCTCGATGATGATAATGGGCATGGCCTCGCGAGTGATCCCGGTCTTTTCCGGCGTCAGGCTGCACAGCTCGCAGATACTGCTCGTGAGCTTCGTCTTGATAAACGTCGGCAACGTTCTCAGAGTGGCCTCGCAGCCGCTAGCGCACTTTTTCGGTGGCGTGTTCCTGGCGACAATGGGTGTCTCGGGGTTCATCGAGGTCACGGCGCTGGCGCTTTTCGCCTACAACATCTGGAAAACCATGGGCAAGACCGAAGTCGAGGAGGAGAACAACGTGCCTGAGCCTAAGAGAATCACCAAGGGAATGGTCGTAGCCGACGTGCTCGAACGCTACCCCCAGACGCTGGGAGTCTTTGTCGAGAATGGATTCAGCCAGCTCAGAAATCCGGTCGCGCGAGAGGTGCTGGCCAAGACGGTGACCATTGAGCAGGCCGCGAACATTCAGAAGATCGATCTCGACGCATTGCTTACCCATCTTAACGCTATCGCCGACGTGGTGGCTTCTCATCACGGCGCCGCCGCTCAAATTCGCGACGGATTGCCCATTGTCGCGAACCACATCGTCGGCGAAATCGTGGAGCAGCACCCCGAAACGCTGGACGTATTCGTCCGGTACGGGTTCGAGCACCTGAAAGACGAAACGCTGCGGACGACGGTGGCCAAGACCGTCACTGTCGAAATGGCGTGTCGCATACATTCGATAAACGTAGACGAGTTCCTGGCGGACCTCAACAACGCTTGCAAGAACTAGAAAGGAGTCCTAAGAAATGACCGAGCCGAAAGAAATAACCCTTGACGTGCGAGAAATGCCGCCCTGGGAGCGCCACCCGAAGATTTTCGATACCTTCGATAGCCTTGGCGTGGGCGATGCCATACGCCTGGTCAACGATCACGATCCCAGACCGCTACACTATCAGTTTTTGGCGGAGCGGGCGGGCCAGTTCGAGTGGGAGTCCCACGAAGTCGGCCCCCGCGAATGGGTGGCGACCATCAAGAGGGTAGCCTAATAGGAGGTGTTGGCATGCCCGACGACCGCAAGTTCCAACTTGTCGTCGAAGGAATGTGATGCAGTGGCTGACCGGAGACGATAGTTTATCGTCTGGGAGACGACAAGAGGTTCAGCATAAGCTTCGACTACAAGGGCGACTTCGAGCCGTGCCCGGCGAAGGTGACCATTTATGACGAGAGCATCTCGCTGGCGGAGGTCGCCGATAGGATCTACAGGGTTGCGATGCATCCGGTAAAATATCAGGGAGAATACATCGCCGGTGAGGCGAAAGACGCGGATAGACACAAGCCAAAACGGTAGCTTAACAGGCGAGGAGGGAATGTGATGATCGAGTTGCAGCGAGTCGAGAAAGCACTGGACGAGATTCGGCCGTACCTTCAGGCCGACGGCGGTGACGTCGAGCTGGTGGACGTGGACGAGGAAGGGGTGGTGCGCGTGATGCTGACGGGCGCGTGCGGCGGCTGCCCCATGTCGCAAATGACCCTGGCCAACGGGGTCGAGGCGGCGCTGAGAGACCAGATTCCAGAGGTCAAAAGGGTAGAAGCGGTCAGCGACTGGTCGCGCTAGCCGCGTCCGTCGCCGTCTCGCCGAACACGCCGTGCACGATCATGTTCTTGCCGCTTTGCTTCGCGGCGTACATCAATGCGTCGACTTTCTCCATCATTTCGTCGACGGATGCCGGGGCTGTGATAAAGGTGGCCGCGCCAATGCTAAACGTGGCGGGCCACTGATTTCTTTCCATCGCGTCTAACAGGCCGCTGTTGACCCTGGGAGCGACTGCTTTGGCCTGCTCATAGCCGGTTTCCGGCAGCAAAACGGCGAATTCGTCGCCTCCGATTCTGGCCACGATATCGCTGGCACGAACGTGGCTCTTCAGCGTTTTGGCGACCCATCGCAGAAGGCTGTCGCCCGTGCGATGGCCAAAGCGATCGTTGACGGTCTTGAAATTGTCCACGTCCATGTAGAAGATCGTGAAGGGATGCCTGTATCTCCGCACTCTGTCCATTTCCACGTTGGAGAGCTCGAAAAAGTACCGCGCATTTACAGCCCCCGTCAAATAGTCCGTCCACGCCAACTGTCGCTGTTTGTCCAGTGCTGCTCGAAGCTCGGATATTATGAACGTTGCCGCCAAGAAGAGCACCAACCTAGCAACCGCGTTCCAGTACGGTATGAAGGGAAGAGAAAACGGGCTCCCGACCCAAAACTCTGCCGACGCCGCTGCGACGGCGCAGGCCACAGACACCGAGATGCCAGCACGCCGGCCGGCAAACCAAGTGACGAGGAAAATCGGGAACAAATAGAGGATCGGCGATGAAACGTACAGAATCGGGCCTGACCAGGCGTCGACGATCCCCATAAGAACGACCAAGGTCAGTCCGAGAACCACCAGCATCCACTTGCGTTGCCGATCAAGATAGTCTACTACCGCGTGCAACGAAGCCATCTCCCCTAGCCGAAGCCTTTGGCAGCGTTGGTTGAGCCCTTCGTAGTGTACAACAACATTCGCCAGAATCAATACCCCCAGGTCGTCAACTCCAACATTTATTCACTGAGCAAAGACATCTGCGAGCACAGAAACCTTAGAGGCTAGCATTTTTGAGATGGAACTGCCATTCGCCGTTAATCTTGCTTTCAGGATTGGCCAGGTAGTATATGGGATGAGATATGACAGCCATGCGGGCAGGCGGGTACGATGGGGCGTTCGATCACGGGAGAGAAAGTCGAGCGACTGATGCGAACGGCTACTGCGATACAACTGTCTTCATTCCCATCAAGCGACAGAGAAAGGCATCACAGTACGGCAAGCCGCTGGATAATCGGGTGCATCGTCGTGGTCGCGCTAGTCTTCTACGTCTGGGGAATCCAAAAGGATCTTCCGTTTGCGCCCGAGGTAGACGAGGCTTACTTCGTGCCACCGGCCGTGCGCATTGCCGCCACGGGCGACCTCAATCCCGGCTGGTTCGGCCACCCTGGCTCCACGATCATCTATCCGCTTGTACCTGTCTATCGTATCTGGAACGCGCTGGCGCACGGTGGGCGCTGGCTTGGCCCGGATACAGGCATCCAGACTACGTTTGAGGCCTGGCCGAGCGAGTTCTACCTGCTGGGTCGGCTCCTGACAGTCCTCTACGGAGTGATGAGCCTTCCCGTGGTTTACCTGGTGGGTCGCCGGGCATTTGGCGAGCGAGTCGGACTCATCGGGGCCTCACTCACGGTCTTCTACCCAATACTGGTCCAGTACGGTCAGGTGGTGCGGACGGACACCGCTGCTACGTTCTTCGGGTTGCTGGGCCTGTGGCGGTGTCTAATCCTATACGATCGACTGACCCCACGGAATCAGGTTTTGGCTGGCCTGGCAATCGGGCTGGCCATTGCGTCGCGCTATTTCATGGTCGCGTTGATTCCGGTGTTCGTGGCAGTGGATGGGGCGATATTGTACCGGAATTATGTACTGCGCCTGGCGGATGCCCGACTCCGTGCGGGCACGAATCCCCCGCCTCCTCAGGGCGGACAGGGCCGTCCGCCCCTACGCCTGGATGGACGGGGCCGTCCGCCCCTACGCCTGGGTGGATGGGGCCGTTCGCCCCTACGCTCGAGTGAGGGGGAAGGTCTTCCTATTTGGCCCGGCATTGGCGTGGGCTTGCTCGCGATCTTGGCGGCCTTCGCGTTGTCGACGCCCTATTTCTTTCTGGACTTCTCGAAGGTAATGGCCGATCTGGGCCGCGAGGCGGCAGGGACCTACCTGGGCGCGGTTGGCTTTTCGCGGCAAAGGAATTTCCTGTGGTACGTCACGTACGTGATACCGGAGAATATCACCTGGGCGCAGGCCGCTCTGGCCGCGGCCGGCATTGTGCTGGCCGCCTGGAGGCATCGCGTCGAGCAGGTCCTGCTGGCGGGATTCATCGTAACCTTTCTAGTGGGAATCAGCCTATCGCTTATCCATTGGCAGCGGTGGGTGATACAGGTATTGCCGGTGGTTGCGCTGTTTGCAGCAGCCGGGCTAACCGCCATCATTTGGCGGCTGGGGAGTCGCCTGGATTGGAAGCCACCGATCGAAAGAGCCGTGACCATTGCCCTGGTGCTGCTGCTATCGGCGGTGCCCGCCTACGAGCTGGTGCGGCACGACATTCGGCAGTCAAGCCCGAGCACGAGAGTGGCTGCGCGGGAATGGATCGTACGGAACCTGCCGGCCGGCAGTCGGATCGCCAAGGACTGGGAAACGGCTCCACTCGATGGTACCGGCTTCGACTCGTACGAGCAGTATTCGCTGGGCATCGATCGAACCCTCGACGATTACTATCGCGAGGGCTACCGGTATCTGGTCATCAGCGCCAGCATGTTCTCGATGTACCAGGCGGAGGCGAGCCGGTATCCCTTCGAGGTCGTCTTCTACAAAAGGCTGCTTGCCGAGGCAACCCTGCTCGCACAGTTCGAGCCATCGGCGAGCCGTCGGGGACCGACCATCGGGGTATACGAGCTACAGGACCAGAGAGCGACCTCGACCATGGAGTGCCAGGTTCTTTGCGAATAGCCGACCAGATTCGATACAATGTACATACGAGACTCCGGTTGGTGATCGAGGGGTGTGTTGCGTGCGCTAAGGCTGGCATTGGCTCAGGTCAATATGACCGTCGGGGACCTGGACGGCAACACGGCCAAGGTTTTGGAGTACATTGGGCGCGCCAAAGGCCTCGGCGTGGACATCATCGCGTTTCCCGAGCTGGCGATAACCGGCTATCCGCCCGAGGACCTGCTGCTCAAGCCGAGCTTCATCGCAGAAAACATACGGCGCCTCGAGCGAATCGTGGAGCAGTCCAAAGGCATCGGCGTGATCGTGGGCTTCGTCGACGCGGGCGAGGACCTTTACAACGCGGCGGCTGTGATTTGGGACGGAGAGCTGCTGCGCATCTACCACAAGATGTACCTGCCGACCTATGGAGTATTCGACGAGGACAGGTACTTCCAGGCCGGCAACGAGAGCCCGGTGTTCGCGCTGGGGGACGTGGTCGTCGGCGTCAACGTTTGCGAAGACATGTGGTACCCCGGCGGACCCATCGCTGCGCAGGCCGCGGCGGGGGCACAGGTCCTCGTGAACATAAACGGCTCGCCGTACCACGCCGGCAAGCGCGCCTTCCGGGAGCGGATGCTGGCCACAAGAGCATCCGACGAGCTGGTCGTCATCGCCTACGTCAATATGGTTGGCGGACAGGACGAGCTTGTTTTCGACGGCGGGAGCGTGATCATCGATCAGCAGGGCAATCTGGTGGCGCGAGGCAGCCAGTTCGAAGAGGACCTGGTCGTGGCGGACCTCGAGCTCGAAAGCGTCTTCCGAACGCGGTTGCACGATCCTCGGCGGCGCAAGGAGCGCCGTCGGTGGGAGGAGGCAGGGGTACCGGCGACCGTCCAGCGACCGGCGCTGCCATCTCGACCGAAGCCGCCGTTGCCAGCCCGAGCGCCCACCATCTACGAGCCGCCAGGCTCGGCGGCGGAGGTGTACACCGCGCTGGTGCTGGGCACGCGGGATTATGTCCGGAAGAACAGCTTCAAGCAGGTGCTGATCGGCCTCTCCGGCGGCATCGATTCCTCGCTGACGGCAACCATCGCCGTCGACGCGCTGGGAGCCGAGAACGTCTTTGGCGTCGCCATGCCGTCCCGCTTCTCGGCGGACGCGTCGACCGAGGATGCCGTGGAGCTGGCGGCGAATCTCGGCATTTCCCTGCGCACCATCTCCATCGAGCCCGCGTTCCGGGCGATGCTGGAGATGCTGAGCGAGCCGTTTCGCGGCACGCCGTTCGGGATCGCCGAGGAGAACGTGCAGGCCAGGATCCGGGGCATGATCTTGATGGCGCTCTCCAACAAGCTCGGTTATCTCGTGCTCACGACGGGCAACAAGAGCGAGCTGGCCACCGGATATTCCACACTGTACGGCGATATGGCCGGGGGCTTCAACGCGCTGAAAGACGTGCTCAAGACAAAGGTGTACGAGCTGGCACACTATCGAAACGCGCGCGGGCCCGGCTCGCCCATTCCGGGGCGAGTGCTCGAAAGAGAGCCGACCGCCGAGCTGAGGCCGGACCAGCGTGACGTGGACACGTTGCCGCCCTATCCGCTTCTAGACGACGTACTGCGTGCGTATGTCGAGGAGGACCGCAGCTTCGAGGCGATGGTAGCGATGGGGTTCGAAGAGGGGCTGGTCAAGCGGGTTGTCGAGATGGTGGACCGCAGCGAATACAAGCGCAGGCAGGCGCCACCGGGCATCAAGATCACCGTCCGCGCCTTCGGCCGCGACCGCCGCCTGCCTATCAGCAATCGTTATCGGCAGTGGTAACGGACCGTGAGCTGGGGGCCGGGGGACCCGTAGCCGCACCCTTCAGGGTGCGCGGGGCCGTTCGGCAGGCAGGAATACCTGCCATGCATAGGCGCTCAGACCACAAACAGGCCCGCACACCCTGCAGGGTGTGGCGATGGCAGACGCGCTTATCCGCCTTTCCGTATGCAAATCCGCAGTAGCGGGCGCAGCAGACTGCCCTCTTCCTGGACAGAGAGGATCTGGTGGCCGACGCGACCGCACCATTTCGCCAGGTCCCTCTTGGAGGCGCGGTCGGTGCTGATGATCTCGAGCACGCGGCCGGACGGAATCCTCTCCATCTCGCGCATCACCTTGAAAATCCCCAGCGCGCATGGAATGCCGCGATTATCGACGGTAGCCGCGATATCCAGTTCATCGGTTTTCAGTGTTTCCACTGCCATATTGCCCCTGTGGGGCCTTGATTAATCAAGGCCCCACATCGATGTCGGTGATGTCGCATACGCCGGCGATGGGCGAGCAGGCCCGCCACATCGGACAGGTTATGAAAATAACGGCGAGCGAGGCGATCAGGCCCAGCTTGAGCAAGATCAAGGCGCCCAGAGGCAAGGCCAGCAAAACAGACGGGTCAAAGCCGAGCATCCGGTAAGCCTGGTACGTACCGGTGAGCACGACCGCGGGCAAGGCGATGCGCACGACTTTGCGAAACTGCTCCAACTGGCTGGCGGCGGAGAATACCGTTTCAAAGCTGAGAACGGCGCGGGCCGCGGGCACGGCAACGAACACGTTCCAGGCCGCCCCGCCGAACCACACGCCGAAGGCGGCAAGGTGCACCCAGCGGGTCAAGATGGCGGCTGCGTCCGTGCCCTCGCGCGGAACGACGTCGAGCGCCGCCATACCCAGCAGGCCGAGCAGCGACAGTGTCGCGGCGGCCTTTAGCCACCGCTGGAGTCCCGGCAGCCAGTCGATGCCACCGGCGTGCAGCTCCAGCCGACCGGCCAGGCCCACCAGCACCATGCCAAGCAGTACCATCAACTCAAGGACGACCAGCCAGCTTAGCCAGGCCGCACCACGCCCACCGGCGAGCAGTGGGTGGCGGGCGAGCGCGTATGCGCCCGTGGCCAGAGCGGCGAGCGAGGCGTACACAAGCAGGCGCGCGAACGCCTCGAATTCCCGGCGCAAGAACAGAGGAGGCGCATCCACGTCTTGCTCGCCGTAACTCGAGCGCGTGTAGAAGGCGCCCCACACTGAGCCGCCGGCGGTGATGGACAAGGCCAGAAAGTACAGCCATTTCGCCGCCACGAGATCCGGCTGGGCAGCCCCGATGCCGCGCAGACTCAGCCAGGCCCCCGCCGCGGCGGAGACGGTGATGAGCACCATCGCGACCTTGGGCAACACGTAGCGGTCCAGCAATTTCGTACTGAGCAGCGAGATATCACGGGTGGGCAGGAGCACCGGAGTGGCTATTTGGTTTGACATCGCCTTTCCTCCTTCGGTAGGGGCGCGAAGGATGGCGCCCGTACGCACGGGCGGCCGACCGTCATAATGTAGGGGCGAACGGCGTTCGCCCGTACGGTCCCTCGATCGGACCGAGACACCTGTCCAAAGCAAAACGTCGGCCCGTTGCCCCGTCATCGGTATGCACGCTAGTTTCTCACATCTGCGTGCCAACGTTGCGAGCGAACGCCGTTCGCCCTACGTTAACTGCGTCACCAGCCGATATCCCTCAAATGGGCATCGGCCTCAAGTTGATGCCGGTGGCGCCATTAATCGCACCCCTACCTAGAGCTAGAACGTAAGCACTTTGTCGGCGTCGGCAAGCTCCTCCAGGATGAAACGGGACACGCTGGTGACCTCGTCGATCTCAGGGATCAGGTCGGCCTCGTCGGCGCCGATTATGTAAAGCGAAGAGCGGCAGCCGTAGAACTTGACGTCCTCGCCGAGCTCTTTGGCGTGGCGCAGGAAGCTGCGAAGATCGGTGAAATCGGACTTCTGGAGACGCTCGACGGCCTGCTCTTCCAGACCCTTGAAGGCCTCGGAGAAGTTGATCTCGTCGATGTGATCCTTGGTCAGCTTCAGCAGCGCCTCATCCCGAAAGAACACGCGAACCCTGGTGTCGAATGCCGAGACGAGGCCGGCGATCAGCGTGCAGAGCAGTACGATGTTGTTGAAGCTGCCGTTGCCGACGATGATAGCTATCTTCTGCACTATCAGGTACCCCTCTTCAGATAGATGGTTACCAGGCCGGACTCGTCGAGCTCGCCCACAATAGGGTGGCCGAATTTCCTGGCCCAGGCGCGGACCTCCTGCTGCTGAAAGCGATTGGCCAGCACCTCCAGCACATCACCCGGGTCAAGCTTCTTCAGATGAAGCCTGACCACCCCCAGGCTGGTGCAGTCGATGGGATTGAACAGAGGCCGGATGTCGAGCGTCGCGGCGGCGGGTGGCCTACCAGACGACGACGGCATCGTTCTCTTCCACCAGGCTCGCCAGGTCCTCGCGTCCGATCACTTTTACTCCATCCACCAGGTCGGAAGGATCGATGCCGCGCGCCGCCAGGTCGTCACCGCTGGCAGCTACCGAGGCGCCGTGGCGCAGGATGAACTCGATCATCTTAGCGGGCGTCACGTCGACCTCGAGGACGTCGAGCCCGGCGATGCGCACGTTCCGCGTGTCCTGGTCTTTGACGGCGTAGTTGACGGCGGAGTCTCGCAATAGAACGCCGATCTCGACAGGCGTATCCGCGACGCCGAAGGCCGTGGCAAAGAGGTGCGGATCGACAGGCTCGAAGCTCAGATAGATCGGTTTTTCCAGAATAACCAGAACCTTATCGGCCATGGGGTTAACACCTGTCCTTTCTACCGGTAGGCGGGAATGGCGATGACCTTATCGGCGTTCCTGACGAACTTCCACAGGTCGCCCAGGGTGCCGATGATCACGCCGTTCATCTGGTGATTGTGCACGCCGCGCTCCTGTACACACAGGACGCACGACACCCAGTCGAGCTTCGCGCCGTGCAGGCCCGCACGCAGCAGTGCATCCACGAACTTGCCCGTGGGAGGGTGCTTGTCGCCGATGATCTCTTTGAGCGAGGCGGGCTCGGCGTGCTCGATCTGATCCCGGTTGGTGATCGACGTGCCCTCCTCGAAGGTCCAGACGTTGACCTCGACGCCGCGCTGAAGCAGTCGTTCGGTCAGACGCAAGACGGTGGTAGGCGCCTCGCGCTGATAAGTGCCCGTGGGCAAGACAAAGGCGACGCGTTTGGTTGTTACCGTGTCAGGCATTGGGTTTCCTCCTAATACCAGATGACTTTGTCGGACCCGTCGACCACCAGGTCCGCCAGCTCGTCGATGTTGGACTGGGCCACGGCGGGTGACAACGTGGTGATGCCGCGCGCCCGCAGCGCGACATCCTCGGCGACGACGCGTACGCCCTTATCGGTAAGCTCTTCGAGATCCTGGTTCAGGCGAGAGCCCTGACGGGCGGCGAAGACCGCGTTCTCGACAAGAAAGAGAGTAACCGGGTTTCCCCTGGCCCGAAGCTGCGCGGCGAGGTCCAGCACGGATCGGGCCCCCACGTACTCGTGCAGGTCGCGACTATTAACGAGCAGATAACTTGCCACTGTAGGGCCTCCTTTAGTCCAAGTGACGGCGAGTGCATAGTTTGCAAAGTTAAAAGTATTGTAATGGACGGGAGAGGAGAAGTTCTGTAACTTTAGTCGCAAAGTGGGGGAGGAGGGTAGAGGGAATAGGGAAAGGGGCGGAATCGGGATTGCTTGGAAGACATGCAGTAGTGTCGAAGCGGGTTGCTCGGAAAGCAGCCGATCCTTCAGTCCTATCGCCCTGTGGGTGACAGTGAGGGCCGTCTCTTTCGCCCCATCAAACTCGGGGGATTTCTTGCTATGCGGGTGGAATCGCGACTATTCTAGCCCATCAAAGACCTGCTGGGCTGAAAAGATTGCGAGTTGGGGCATCCGATCGATGCCATACACGTTATCTCTATAGTCGCAAAGATTTCTCCAACTCCGCAGCTCATCCAGCCAATCGGCGATCTCTGACTGGTTGCTCCGGTAATGCGCCACTAAGCTACTGTGGTCCTGCGCGCCACCTGCTGGCTGGTAACCAAGTCGATCGCGGGCGTAGTTGCGGGCGTGACAGAAGGCAGCATAGTAGGCTCTGCTGACAGCGCAGCGCCATGAAGCTTCATGGGAAACGTCACCTTGAACTTGCAGAAGGAAACGCGCCAAATCGAGGTACTCTTTCCACTTGAAGGACACGTTGGCTACCTCGGGGGCTGGAGGTCGGTGGTCACCAGCAACCGTCCGCCGGCATGATCGATCTGGTCTCGGTGCTCGCTAGCAATCTTTCGAAGCTCTGTCAGTAGACTTGTGTCGTAGTCCTTCCGTCTGGCATATAGAGCAAGATACTCGTAGTCGATTTCGGGGTCGTGATACAACTCTAGAGACAATTGAGTGGCGTCCCCAAGTCGGCGCCGAGCCGTCTCACATACCGCCGGCAAGACGCTCGCAAGACCCGGATGAATAATCAGGTAATTGCGGACCTCTTCGGCGTTAGAAATGATAACCCCGGCTTGGGAGAGCCCATTCATGACGATTTGTCGTGATTCAGGAACACGGCCGCCCACTTAACTCACCTTTTGCTCCATCCCGCAAAGATGCGACTTCAACATCTTCAGGCTGGCACGATGCCCCTCATTCAGCCGTCGTTGGGCAGCCAAAGCTCACACCCACATGCCGCAAGGCCTGCCCCTCTTGCATTCGGGAGAAGTCGCGTCGCCCCGCTTAGTCGAAACATCCTTTGGCCTATCAACATAATCATTATACCGCCGAGGCAAGAATATATCACCATGTCCGTTTGTTGGCAATAGCGCGCAGGACGTTCCAGGACGTACACACGACTTGAATATCGCCGTCGAGCCTGCCTCGGTCACGTCCAATCCAAGTCATTAAGATCGCACTGGAGACTTGGGCCTCCTCACTTCTCCCCCAATTCCTCGTAGATGCTGCTGAACTGCGCCAGCGCCGCCTCCAGGCTCTCCATAATCTCCCTGGCCAGCACGTCGGGGTCGGGCAGCGTTGCCGAGTCTTCCAGGCCCTCGTCCTTTAGCCAGAAGATGTCCAGGCTGATCTTGTCCCATTTTTCCGAGCTTCTCGTAATATTACTACGAGACTTCGGCGGATCCTGTCATTCTGAGCCGTAGCGGAGCGAAGGCGAAGAATCTCAACTGTCGATTCCGGCAGCCAAATCAGCTTTGTCGTGACAACCGAGCGTTGAGATTCTTCGTCGCTTCCGCCCAACCTATCCCCGCCACCCTCGCTCCTCAGGATGACAAGTTGCGTAGTAAATCTAGCGGATATCGCGAAGGTACTGTTCCTTCGTCCACCCGAAGTGTGCCAAGAGCTCTCGGAACACGCCTACGCTGAGCGGATCTCTGGCTGGCACGGTGAACACGCGGTTGTCAGGCCCCCGCCAAACTTCGTGGCTGCCCTTACCCCGCCCGGGTACCGGGCAATAGTCAAGCCGACGTAGAACTTTGAGTACCTCTCGGCGTGACGGCGCCGAGTAGTAGATGTCGGCGAGCACGCCCCTCCCGTGGAAGAAGATGGGGACATCAGCTCGGCAAAGATCGAACACCGATTCCGACCGAAGCAACCTCTCGGGAGGTAGCGAAGACTTTGCATTCTCTTTCGGCTGCGGCCTTGATGATACAAGTTCAGTTGTAGCGGCCATTTCGTGACCCGCCGCGTCCGGATGAGGTCACCGCATTCACCAACGCGCGCAGTCGTCCCCTCTCGGACTTCGGGAGGAAGGACACGAACCCAACTTCCTCAAGTTGCAGCCCAAGGTCAGAAAGCTGTGGCGCGCGCGGCCGCGGGTGAGGGGTCCAGAAGTTCACCATTTCCTTGAAGCCATCGGGCATTTGGGCCTTCAGGTCTTCGTCTGCCCTCGCCGCCGACTCGCATTCGGCCTGGTAACGTTGCACCTGCTCCATAGCCACGCGTTTGTGATCCGGGTGCATTTGGCCGTGAGACGGCGACGGTTCCGCCGCAAGAACTACTACAAACTGATCCTTGGCTGCCTTAAGAGGTCGCACAAATGAAAAGTCTTGGTTTGACCCGTCAACGCAGGCGCTGCCTGAACCGACGCAACCTTACAGCAGGCGCTTCCCAACTTACGTAGAAAACGATCGGACGCTTCCGCTGAGATCTTCGGCAGCACAGGCACGGTTACGCCGTCATTAGCGATGACCTCCACCAGGTCATCAAAGGCCCGATTGAGGCTAGAAACGCAATCTGGCCTGAGATGGCTGCAGACCAGTCTAGTTCCGGTTTGATCCAAGAGTTAGCAGGATACAACCGATCTTTTCCCCCTTCGCGTCGACATCGATGCCCTCTACCGTCCACTTGGCCGCAACTGCAGGGTGCAGCAGGCACTGGAACTCGAAATAGCGCGCCCTCCTGCGGCGACCTAAACCTTCACTGATACTCCCTGAAGCTGCCAGCCAATTCCCGGAACGACGTGGGCCTGTATTCCTCAAAGCTCTCCTGATCCACGTAAACGAAGTCGTACGTTACGTCGGTTTGCACTTGATTGACGTCTTCACACCATTGCCGCAGGCGTTGCATCTTCAGCGGCACGTCCAGGTCTTCGCGGCCTTTGGTTTCGATAATGAAAATCCGCTTGTCGGATAGCTTGACGAGGAAGTCCGGGAAGTAGCTGGCTATCTCGCCGTCGGCGTTCAGGTAGTCCAGCTTGAAACGCACGGCCAGATAGTTCTTGGCAAAAGATACCACGTCGTCGCATCTTTCCAGGAAGCTGGCGAACAGCAGCTCAAAGGGGCTGTCGCCGATGATGCGGTTGAAGACGCTCTTGCTCGGGACGAGGTAGCCCTGGTCTTTGGCGACGAAGGGACGCGTCTGCCGCAGCTTGATGGTGTCGCGGATTGCGGCATCCCCTCTGTCCTGCACGGTCAGGGCGTTGATCGCCTTCTTGAACGTTTCGATCAAGGTTCTCGTGGCGGCCAGCTCCGACAGGTTGCGGAGGGTGTTCGGGCTTTCCAGCTCTACCCTGCGGTCGAACAACTGCTCTTGCACAAAAGCTTTGATCTTGCCATACATGATGTCGTAGCCGCTGACCAGCCGCAGATCTTTCATAATGATCTGCGCGAAGTAGCCGATCACACTGCGGTAATCGGCGATGCCGGCTGTATCGAGAATCGTGGTGTGCGTCACCTCGCCGGTGCTGATGTCTTTGAAGACGATCTCTCTCTGCTCTTCCTCGCTGAACTGCCGGTACGCGACACGTTGATGCTCCAACGCCGTGATATCCAGCTCGGCGATGCTCTTGTACTCCCGGTAAATGCGCGGCGTCAGTACGGGGATTTCAATGTCCAGCGCCTCGATGTCTTTTTTGGCGTTTTCCCTGTCGATTTCGATCACCAGCGGCGTTTTGGGCTGTGTGCCCGGCCCCATCGGCTTGCGTTCCAGCACCACGCCCTCGGCCTGAATGGACTCCACGAAGTCCATAAAGGCGTTCGTCCCGACCACGCTGACGTATTCTTCCACGCCGCCGGGGTACATTTTGCGCAAGCCGCGCCCCAGGGTCTGCTCAGGTAGAATGTTGCTCTGGGCCGAGTACGCGCGCAGGCCGACGATGGTGGTGACGTTGCGCACGTCCCAGCCTTCTTTGAGCACCATCACGGAGACGATGGCCTTGAAAGGGCTGTCCAGCCCGTCGATCGCGTTGGCTTGCCGGCGCAGCAAGTCCAGCTCCTCCTTGCCTTTGCCCGACGTCGATTCGGAGATCTCGCCGTTGCTCTTGGTGTGAATGACCAGCACCGCGTCTTTCAGATCGGGGTAGCTGCTTTCCAGATACGTGGCCACATCGTCGCAGTTGCGGGTATCGTCGGTCATCACAAACAGGATGGCTTTCTTGCCCAGCTTCTGGTGTTCGGCATAGGCTTTACGCCACTCGACCACGCCTAGGTGGATGTAGTCGGCGTACTTCTCGGTGTACTTGGCGCTCTGACGCTCCACCAGCTTGGCGCGGCTGGGGGCGTCGGGCAGCACCGGGTGCTTGACCACGTTCTGCCAGATGGCTTCCACCAGGGGATAGTCGGCCACGGTCTGGACGAAGATCGCGCCGTTGTTGTGCTTGGGCGTGGCCGTCACGTCCACTTGCAGCGAAAGCGCGGCTCCTTTTTGTTTCAGGCGGTTGTGGATGTCCTCGATGGATTTGAACCACGCCATGCGCGGATCGTGAATATGGTGCGCCTCGTCGTTCAACACCACCAGTTCTTCGATGTCGCGCACAATAATGCCTAAGTCCACCTTGGAGTCGGTGGTCGCGCCGGTGGGCCGCTTGCCCAGGAAGTAATCTCGCGTGTCCTCATCATCGGGCGATGCAGGAATG